>NZ_CP127294.1:6821666-7139583 GCF_030285625.1 Amycolatopsis sp. 2-15 | reverse complement strand
TTCGGCTCACTTTCCGCATGGACGAGGTCCTCGACCACATCCTTGCCGTCGGCGCCGAACGAGAACGCGGCGAACAGACGTTCATGGAGAGCATCACCGCGCCCGCCCTGCTCGTCGATGCGGGACCGTTCCGCATCTGATCGATCCCTCGGCAGTCCACGCCACTCGGCGCCCGGCTGTGCTGACGCGCGCCGAGGCACCGAGTGGCGGCTGGAGGCCACCGGCGCCGACGGTTTCCGGATCGATGACGAATGTGACGTCGCGCCCCCATCGACACCGATGCTGGCCTGACAAGCGAGTCTCGGTGAAGTGCCGCACGATCGGTTGTCAACCGGAGGACTCCCAGCTCGGCGCTACGACTGTGCCGGTGCGGCGGTACTACTCGATTGCGTCCAGCGCGGGCGCTCATGAGTGGCCGTGGGTCACTCTTGTTGCGGCTCAGGCTTCCGGCGACGTCAGCCGCGTGACCCGAGTCGGTGAAGAATTTTCGCCAGGAGGCCCGGCGTGTGGAAGCGGCGGCACCCGCCAGGCGGGCAGAGTGCACATTCGGTTCCGCCACGCAGATGGGTGTGCGCATCGCGATGGTGACCGCAACGGCACTGGTCGCGCCCTCCGGTGGGGATACTGATGGCGACCCTCCAGAAATCCCGGGTTGACCGCAAGCATAGCCCACTCGTTCACAGCACCGTGTTGACGACGCGGAACACGACCGCGGCGATGACGAGCGCGGTGACGACCACGCCGGCCCCGTCGAGCCGGCGCACGAGCGGTGTTCGGGTGTGTGGCCTGCCGTGCCTTCCTGCGGCCCGTTCCGTCAGCACCGTGCGCGCGAAGACGATCGCACCGAATGCGACTGCCAGCGCAACGGTGAGGAGCACCAGCAACGCGTCGTTCATCGCCCCTCTCCTCCTCCGGTGCGGGCCAGCAGCCGGCTGCCACCTTCGTCGAATACCACGCGGTACTTCCCGTAGCGGACTAGATCCGCGACGAGGCGGTCGGTCCAGCCGGCCCGGAGCCCGTAGTAGATCTGCCCGTAGTTGTCCTGCGAGGGAATGACCACCAGGTAGTCCGGCGCCGTTTCCTGTACGCAGTCGGTCACCTGGATGTAGCGCGGGCAGGTGTCTTCGATCGACGTTTGCGACACCACCCCGATCTTGTCGAAGCCCAGCGGTGTGGCGTCGGCGCTGAGCCCGCTGATCGTCTGGCCGGGCTTGGCCAGCCGGTAGGCGTCCGCCACTGCGGCGACGTCGCTGCGGGTGTAGCTGAGGTAGGCGTCGCCGCCGCCTCGGGCGGTGATCGTCGCCAGGCCCAGCAACGTCAGCACGAGCCCGACGACCACGGGCCCGGCCTGGGGGAACCGGTGAGCCACCCGCGTCGTCGTGGCCAGCGGTCCCGGCGCAGCTCGCGCGCCGAGCGCCGCGTCGAGCCCACCCGCGGCGAGCAGGGCGGCGAACGGCAGCGCGAACAGGTAGCAGCGGACGAAGACCTCGCCGCCGTAGGACTGGAGCACGGCCATCGCCAGGGGGGCGGCCGCGAGCACCACCAAGGGCAGAGAGTGCAGGCCCCGGCGGTGCCGCACCCACCAGCCGCCCAGCGCCAGAGCGCCGACGGCCCCGGTCAGCGCCACGCGCACGATCAGGATGGCCGTCCGTCCCGCGTCGCCGGTGAACCGGCCGGTGATGCCCTGGTCCACCGAGGAAGTCACTTGCCCGATGTCGCCGACCACCATGTGCAGCTGGCCCTGCCAGAAATCCTTGGCGCCCAGCGAGAACCACACCAGCGCGGGTACCAGGACCAGCCACGGTAGCCAGCCCGGCCAGAGCCGCCGGGTCAGCGCCATGACGAGAAGTAGTCCCGCCAGCACGAAAGGCGTCAGCTGGTGAGTGGGTGCTAGCGCCAGCGCGAAGATCAGGATCAGCCCGTGTACGGCCAAGCGTTCGCGCGGCAGGTTCGCCGGCGGCAGGCGGCGGCCCGGCCGGGACCGCACCGGGTGGGCAAGGCCGGGGCGCACCAGGTACCGGACGGTCAGCGCCAGCGCGGCGAGCATGATCAGGTAGCCGGCGGCCTGGGGCGACAGGTAGTCCTGCTCGGTCCACTCGGCCAGCAGGAAGATCCAGGTCGCAAGCCATCCGGCGCGCCCGTTGCCGAAGACCGCGGCGGCGAGTGCTCGCATCCCCAGCACCGCGGCACCGGCGAAGAACACCGGCGCCCACTGCAGGAGGGGGAGGCGTCCGGTTGGCCGCTCGCCTTGGTCAGGAACGCGGTCAAGGAGAAGAACCCTGGCCACGAGAACCGCGCGTCGTAGCCCTGCAGCGCGTGCCCGTTCTCGGCGATGTAGCGCGCGAAACCGGTGTGCAGCCAGGACACCGTCAGCCGGGCCGTCTGTTCGGTCGCCGGCTGCAGCCCGTAGACGAGCACCACGCCCAGCGTGGTGACGCACGCCAGCACCCGCGGACGCGGACGCCGCCGGACCAGTTCGAGCACCACCGCCGCGACGAGTACGGGGTAGGACGCCAGCAGTACCGGCGACAGGGCGGTGATCAAACCGAGGCTGCCGAGCTGTGTCGGCAGAACCGGACGCAGCCCCATCAGCCACAGCAACGCGGCAAGGAGGGCGAGCAGGGGACTCAGCGCGTCGCGCCCCTGCCACCAGGGGCTGCCTGGGACGGATTCTTGCGTCGGCGTTTCGAGGTCCTTGGACCGCCTGAACCCGGGAAGCGCCAAGGCAAGTCTCGTCACCGCGCCGCCCCTGCGGTGCGGGGCGCGATGAGCTGCCACAGCAGCGCCAAGAACGTGGCCACCGCGACCATGACGAAGCCCACCTTCGGGTGCCACCAGTGGGTCGAGACCATGATCTGTGCGATCAGCAACGTCCCCGACAGGCCGATCGCGATCGCGGTGATCCACTCCGCGGCGCGGGTGGCGAGCCGCACGTGGGCGACCACTGCCCACCCCGGTGCCAGGAGCACGAACGCGACGTCCAGGTACAGCCGCACTTCGCTGGTCACGCGGAAGGCCGCCAGCAGCAGCACGGTCGTGGTCAGGCCGAGCAGGACCGCGGCCACCGCTCGCCGCTCGTTCAGGGGCATCGCGACCACCTGCACCGCGCGCGCCAGGCGCTGCGCGCGAGCGCAGCCGGCCCCCAGGCCAGGCCGGTGAGCTGCTCCAGCAGCAGCCGTGCGCCCGGTCCGGCCGAACCATCGTCTCGTGGCGAGGATCGCGCGAGCAGGATCCGGCGGACACGGCTCGGCACCACCGCGGCGATCGCCCCGGCGTCCCCGGGCCGGTGCAGCAGGTGGCGGACGAACATCGCCGACAACCCGATGCTGTAGGCGTGCAAGTGATCGCGCAGCTCCGCCCATTCCGCGCTGTGCTCGTGCCACGCCACCGCGTGCGGCGTGTAGACGATGGAGCCACCGGCGCGCGCGAGCCGCAGGAACAGTTCGAGATCCTCGCCGGCGCGGGTGGGCGTACCCGGGCCGAGCAGTGGATCGAACCCGCCCAGGCCGGCCAGGGTGGAGCGGCGCCAGAGCGCGCAGCCGCCGGGACCGAACTGCCCGGGTGTGAACGGGTTCTGCGAGCCGCCGCCGGATAGGTCCGGACCGAACACTTGGCGGCGCACGCCTCGGCCGAAACCCTTCAGCTGCTCGAACTTCCGCTGGGCGGGAGTGTCCAGTGAGGTCGGCAGAACCAGGCTGGTCGCGCAGTCGACGGTCTCGTCGGCGAGTTCGGCCACCAGGTTGGCGAGCCACCACCGGTCGACCTCGATGTCGTCGTCGACGAAGGCGACCAGCGGCCCACACGCCTCGGCCAGGCCGGTGTTGCGGGCTCGGCTGACACCGGGCTCGGCTTCGGCGAGGTACCGGGTCCGCGGGTCGCCCGAGGCGAGTTCGACCAGCGCGGCGGCTGCGGCCGCGTGCGGCCGGTTGTCGACCAGCAGAACTTCCAGGTCCGGGTAGTCGGTCGCCAGCAACGATTTCACGCACCGGCGGACCTTGTCGGCGCGGTCGGCCGTTGGTACCACGACGCTCACCTTCGGGGTCCACGAGCCCGGTTCGGGCCGCGTTGGCGGAGCGGCGAGGCGAAGGTCCTCGGAATTCACGCGCGTACCGGTGACGGGCAACCGGAGCAGGTCCAGCGCCCAGCGCCCGTCACGCACGAGCACCTGCGCGTCGCGGTAGACGATCCCGGGGTTCGCGGGAACAGGCAGTGCCTCCGGCCCGTGGCGGATGTCGAGTTCGGTGACCGCCGTCGCGGGCGCGGTGACGGCGGGTTCGGCGGCGGAAGGTACCGAACTGCTTCGTCGTCGGGCCGACTCGCGCAGGTAGCCCCCGGCCGTGGCCAGGAGCGCGGTGGCGATCGCGATGATGGCCTTGCTCGCGTTGGCCGGTCGTCCCCGTGCGGCCTGGACCAGCTCGTGTCCCACGGCGGCCGGGAGCACGCGGGCGACGTAGCGGCGCTCGACGGCGAGCGCGGGTCCGGTACCGGCCAGCCGGCTCACTGCGGCTTTGGAGACTCCTTCGGACCAGCTGCGGCGGCGCAGGTAAGACCAGGTCAGCCGGTCCACGCTGACTTGGTGGGTCACGGTCGCGCGCGGTTCGAACAGGATGCGGGCCCGGGGCAACTGCCGGTGGGCGCGGATGCACAACTCGGTTTCCTCGCACCCTAGGGGAAGCGTGCCCACCCGGCCCACTCGGGTGGAGAAGCCGCCGATCGCGTCGAACACGGTGCGGCGAAAGGACATGGTGCAGCCCATGACGTTGCGCACCTCTGCGAGTGCGGTGGGCAGGCCGGTGTAGGTGCACCCCGCCACCCAGTCCAGCACTCCGGTGGCCGGCAGCCAGGCGGGACGGCCGGACCCCGTCGGCCACTGTGGACGAGCCGCGCCACCCACGGCGACGACATCCGGATCCGCGTATGGCGCCAGCAAGTGCGCCAGCCAGCCGGGCAGGGCTGCGGCGTCGTCGTCGAGGAAGGCGATGACGTCTCCGACGCTGTGGTCGATCCCGGTGTTCCGGGCACCGGACAGGCCGCGTGGTCCTTCGTTGTCGAGAATTCTGATTCCGGGCAGTTCGGCGCGAGCGCGGCGCGCCAGTTCGGGGTTGTGATCGACCACCAGCAGCACTTCCAGCGGCGCCGGGGTCTGTCCGGCGGCTGAGGCAAGGGCGGCGCGGATCGTGTGCCACCGAGCGGTCGTGTAAGCGCAGACGACGACCGACGTCGCCGGTGCGCGCTCGCGGTCTTCCCCCGAAAAGGCCATCACGCGATCTCCTGCGCGGTCAAGTCTCCGGTACCTGACAGGCCCGATCTCTTCCGAGCTCGGTACCTCCGGTGTTCCGCGAAGATGGTGCGAAGGATCCGGAGGCCGTCGGCGAACGTACGCAGGTTGGTCTCGCCGAATATTCGGGTCCGTTCGAAGCTGGGTACCTCGGCGACCTTCAGCCCCGCTGCGACCACTCGGCAGTTCAGCACGGTCTCGATCTCGAACCCGTCACCCCAGAAGCCTCCCGAAGCGAGGGCGGGCACGGTGGTCGGTGGCAACTTGAGCTGGGGCACGATGTCTCGCCAGAACGCGTTGTAGCCGTAGCAGAGATCCGTGAAGCTCGTCTGGTAAAGGGCATTGGTCAACCCGTTCAGCGCGGCGTTACCGGCTCGGCGCAACGCGGTGATGTCGTCGCTGCCACCGTGCCGGTGGAACCGGGTCCCCTTCGCGAAGTCGGCGCCCCGAACCAAGGTCTCCACGAAGGCGGGAATCTCCGCCGGATCGGCTGACCCGTCGGCGTCGAACATCACGATGATGTCCCCGCAGGCAGCCTCGAAACCACACGCCAGTGCGTTTCCTTTCCCGCGCCGGGTCTGCGTCAGCGTCACGATCGAGGGCAGCACCTTGCGCGCGACCTCGACGGTCTGGTCCACCGAATGCCCGTCCACCAGCACAACCTCGTTGACTTCGGGCAGTTCCGGAAGGATCACCTCCAGATTGCGTGCCTCGTTGCGCGCGGGAATCACAATGCTGATCTTCGGATTCGCGCACCGTTCCATCGAACGCTCCTCTTCTCGATTCATTCTGCGCTGATCCATTGCGTTAAGTTGCCCCAGATTTAAGGTGATATACGGGTGTCGTACACCGATTGGTGACCGTTACGGTGAAAAAGAAATGGCGGCCGGGAGTGGTGACGATTAACGGGAAGCGCGAGCGGCTCATGCGACGATCACGGTGCCCTGGCGGGCACGAGAGCTTCGCAGGTCAGGTTGCATATTTCGGAGTCCTGATCGGACTTTGTGCTGGCGGCAATCCCAGACCGTGCGCCGGTAGCCACGCGCCGTGTGGGCAAACGGTGCTGATATGCCCGAATCGTCAAAGCTTGAACGTTATGCGGCCGTAACATCGAGCCTGGCAATTTTTCAACCTCGTGCGCCGGCCGTGGGCGATCAGCGGCGAGGAGTGATCAGTATTCCATATGCCGGCAAGGGCGTGCTTTGTCCCGGTGGGATCAATTCGCCGGCGGTGAGGTTGACGGTGAGCACTTCCCGGTCCGCGATGATCTTGAGAACTGTGCCGGCCGGCAAATAGTCGATCGTGGTCCGGGTGTCGACGTTGGCCGCGAGCCAGGTCCAGGCCGCAGAGAGGGGCAGCAGCGCGGCAGCGGAGTTCGCCGTGGGCGTCGTCCACAATGCCGCGCTAGGCACGTCGGCCGAAGCCTGTGGCTGCCACAGCAGCAGCCGGGCGGCCCCGCCGCGCAGCGCCTGGGCGACAGCGGCCACGCTCAATGCGGCCGGCGCCGGGCTTTCCTGCGACCACTGTGGTCCGCCGGGCTGCGTGGGGTAGAACTCCGCCCACCACACCGGCAGGCCGACCCGGACTCGAAGCCAGCTGCTGACCGCGCCGAACATCGCCGTCGCGCGGAACGCGTCGGTGGTGAGACCGGCGTCCCGGGTGCCGCTCGACCCGTCCACGACAAGGAAATCGGCGCCGTGCTTGTGCGTGTTCCAGTAGTCGATCACGTCGAGCGCGCGCTGGTCGACCACACCCCACGGACCGGACAGAGCCGAGGGCGCCGGGGTGCCCGCTGCCGACCAGGTGTCGAGAACCACGTACGGTCCACCGACCAGTGCATCCGGGCGCACTTTCTTCACGGCGTCGTAGATCATGTTGTACAGCTCGGTGTAGGCCTCGTAGTCCCAGCGGTTCGCGGCCTCGTCGTACAAGCCTTTCAGCTCGCTCCACACCTGGAAGTACCGCACCTGCGGATAGCGCGCCGCCGCGGCGGCGGCGAGTGCGGCGAAGTCCCCGTAGTGCGCACGGGTGGGTGCGGTGTTCAGGCGGCTCCAGTCGGTGGTGCCGGCTGGACCGCCCTTCATCCAGTCCGGCGCGCCGGCGAGGGTGAGGACGGGTACGCCGCGGGTCTGCCTGATCAGGTTCATCCGCTGGTCCAAGGAGGACCAGTCGAACACCGCCGGCGAGGGTTCGGGGTTGTCCGCACCCCAGCCCATCAGATATTGGTTCTGGAGCATCGGGTGGCGGGCGAGGGTCGTGGTCGCGGCGACCACCTGCCCCGCGGGGTAGTCGTCCGCGCTTTCCTGGGTGTGGGTCACCCCCACGATGGGTTCCGGAGCCGGGACCCCATTGCGCGAAGCGGGGGAGCAGCCGGTCAGCACCGCGGCGAGCAGAACCGCGACCACTCCGGCGATCCGGGCGCGGTTCATCGGAGGAACCACGGCACGGTCCGGGCTTCGCCCGTGGCCAGGACGTCGGACAGGGAGCGTCCCCGAAGCCCGCGTTCGTCGAGGCCGGCCAGCACCCGCCGGACCAGGTCACCGCGATCGAACGCGGGCCGTGGACCGTCGTCCGCACCGTCTTCGGGCCCCGCGTGCCCGTCGTGGGCCAGTAGCACCGCACCGGGTCCGAGCCCACGCAACGCCTGCGCGGCGAGGAGTTCGGGCGGGCGGTCGAGCCAGTCCCAGGCGCAGGGGCCCCAGAGGACGGACGTGAGTCCCTGCCGGCGGGCCGCGCGCCACACCACCGGCGTCTGGGCACCGTAGGGAGGTCGAAACCAGCGGATCTGGGTGCCGAGGAGGTCCTCGAGCTCTGCCGTGGCGGAGGCGAGCAGCGTGCGCACGACGGCGGATGGTAGCCGCGACAGCCTCTGGTGATCCATCCCGTGCAGGCCGATCTCGTGGCCGCCCGCCAGCACGTCGCGCACCAGCGAGCGGTGCCGCCGGGCGCGGTCGACGAGCACGAAGAACGTCGCCGTCGCGGCGTGGTCCGACAACACCGAGAGCACGCGGTCGGTCCCCCCGGGTTCAGGCCCGTCGTCGAACGTCAGGACGACTTCCGGTGCCTGCGTGCGGACGGCGACGAGCGACCCGATGGGACGGGCCAGCGGCCCGGCGAGAGCGAGCGCGCGCCGGCGCGCTGCGGCGAGAGCGCCCCCGGCTTCGGGGATCGCCCATTTCCGATTCCGCTGTGGACGGTCGCGACGGTCGCCGCGCCCGTTCCCCGGGTCAGGGACGCCAGACATCGCTGATCGGTTTCGTGTCGGCGGCGTGGCCCAGTGCGGGCAAGCCGTACATGGCTTCCAGCGTCCGCAGCAACCGGTAGTGGTTCACCGGCTCCGCGTACGTGCCCGGCCGGATCATCGGACCGGTCAGGCTCAGCGGTATCCCGTTCGTCGCCGAGGTGTCTTCGGCCTCGTCGAACGTCACCACGAGCAGGCCGTTGTGCGTGGCGGCCCAGCTCGCATATGCGCTCAGGTGCGCCCGGAGCCAGGCATCGGCAGTTACGGTGTCGCAGTCGTGCATGTTGTGGCACATGTTCGGGATCACGAACGACACGGCGGGCAGTCTTGTGTAGTCCGGTCCGAACGCGGTGAACGGCCGGTTCACCGCGGCGGGGACCGTGGTGAAGTCCACCCAGGGTGCGTGCCAGCGCACGTAGTCGCCGGATCGGCAGCCGGGGTAGCCGGGATCGGGCAGGTCTTCGGCGAACGCCCCGAAGCTGTAATCCGCGTCGATCAGCTGGCGAGCCAGGTTCGGACCGGGGAACGTGTGCGGGCAGGAGTCGTCGGTGACGCCCTGGGGGTCGCCGGAGAACAGCGCGAGGTAGTTCGGCTGACTCGGGTGAGTGATGGCGGTGGCGTCGGTGAAGCGGGCGCCCGCGGCGGCGAGCTCGTTGAGGTACGGCGCCTGGCTGTTGCTTGACACCTGCTCGGTCCCGTGGTTCTCCAACACCACCACGACCACGTGGCTGGGCCGCGGCACGGCTGCGTTCGCCCCGGTGGCGGTGTCGGGTGCAGTGGTCGGACTCGCCGTGGGCGGACCGTCCGATGTGGAGGGTGCGCACGCGGCCGCGAACGTCGCCGCGAGGAACACGCACGTCGCGACCCGGCCGCGGGCGCTCATCCGAGGGCCTCTTTCGGTCGAGTCGTCTGGTTTCGCCATCGCCACAGCACACCGACGGCGCCGATGGCCACCAGACATTGCACGATCAGGAAGCCCACGCCGACTAGATTCAGGTGCGTTATGGGAACCACGGCGACCACGCCGATCACCCCGAGCGCGCTGCTGCCTTCGAGCGCGGCGACCAGCCCTCCGCGTCCGTGAGCGATACCCGTCGCGACCACCAGGGTGATGAGCAGTCTCGGCAGGCAGCCGAGCATGACCAGGCGCAGCAACCACGCGCCCTGGTCAGCGTAGGCCTGGCCGAACACTGACAGCAGCGGGTGCGCGAACGCGACCGCGAGGAGCAGCGCCGGGATGAAGACCATCGCGAGTTTGCGGCATCCGATTCCGAAGAGTTCGCGGGTGCGGTGGGGTTCGTGCGCGATCCGCACGATGATCGACTGGGAAAAGCTGATCGCGGCGTAGTCCACGGTGTTCCCGGCCATCCACACCAGGAAGAAAACCGCGCCCGTCGCTGGGCCGAACCGGCCGATCACCAGCAACGGCACAAGGTCCGTCAGCACGCCGCCGGTCACCTTCGCCGGATACGTCGGCGCGAGCAGCCGCAGCACCTCGCGCCGGTCCGGGAGGACCGGGGTCCGCTGCGCCAGGGAGGGCTCCGGTTCGCGGGTGAGCACCCGGTAGAGCACGACGGAGATCACCGCCACGCCCGCGACGGCCGGGAGGATCCAGGAGAGCAGGATGCCGGTGGCGCCGAGTGCCGGTCCGGCGAGTGCCAGGATGCCGACGCGCGCCAGGCCGATCGTGGCGTTCTCGTAGGGCACCCAGCGGGCCCGGCCCAGCGAGACCAGCACGGCGTCCTGGAACTGGAACAGCGCCCAGGCCACTGCGGCGAACAAGAACGCGGCGGCGCTGAACTCGGGAAGGCTCTCAGTGATCTCGTCGCCGGTGGGTAGCAGGAGCACGGCAACCGCCGCCACCACGGAACCGGCGAGCACGAGGCCGTAGCAGCGGGCGATGAGCCCGGTGCGGCGGACACCGGCGCGGGGAACCCAGCGCATCAGGGCGGCGGCCAGCCCCAGGTCGCCGAGGCCGGCCACCAGGAGGAATCCGGACACGAATGCGGAGGCGTGGCCGACCTCGTCCTGGGGCAGCAGGCGGGCGGCCACGACCCACGCCGCGACGCCGACGAGTGAGGTCAGCACGGCGCCCACGACCAGCGACGCGCCGTCGCGGACCATGGTCTGCTCGGAGTTGCGGCCGGCTCTCCGCCTCGCCCAGGCGCTTGACGCCGGATCGGCCCTCACGGGAGCCCCCCGCCGACGGTGTGCAGCACCGCGATGACGTTGCGGCGCAACCAGATCGGGTTCGCGCCGTAGCGCGAGGACTTGGCGAGATTGGCCGAGACCATGTGCAGCCATCCCAGCAGCACGAGCGTGCGAACAGATACCGGATCGCCACCCAGCGTGCTTCGGTGGTGCAGCACCTCGGCGAGCGCGGGCGCTGCACCCGGAGCGAGCCACGTGGAGACCACCGCGCCGAGTTCCCGCCCGGTCGCCGCCGTCGCCAGTACGAGCCCGGCCACGTCGACGGCGACGAGCCCGGCACTGGTCGCTTGCCCCCAGTCGACGACGCCGGTGACCTGGTCGTCGGCGTCGATGAGCACGTTGTCGGCACTGAAATCGCCGTGGACCCATCCCACGGGCAGGCGCCGGCCCCGCAGACCCGTGGCGAGCTCGGCCACGAGCTGGTCGACCGCGGATCCGGCGCGTTTCGCGACCGCCGCCCGCACCAGTTCCGCAGGCGCGGTGACATGTTGTCGGACCAGGCGCTCGTCGACCCGGGTCAGTTCCGCGGTGCACTGGTGCAGTCCTCCGAGAACGGCGAGCGCCGCAGCGGCGAACCGGTTGCGTCCTGCCGGATCGGCTACGCGGGCGCGCGCGTCCGCGCCTGGCAGCAGTTGCTGGATGCTGTAGGAGGCCCCCAGTGCGTTCCCGACGTCGTACGCGGTCGGCACCAGGTGCCGCCAGCTGTCCAGCCGGCGATCTTCGTGCAGCAGGCGCAGGGCGCTCACCTCGTGAAGGAGAGCTTTTCGTCCCTGCTCGGTGTCGGCGACCTTGAGCAGCGCGGCCCGGTGGTCGCCGGGGCCGACCGAGGCGATCGCGGAGTCCGACCGCCCGCGCAACCGGTGTTGGAGGGACCACGACCGGGACCTGAGTGCGGTCGGAGCGATCCGGCGCAGCAAGCTCCAGCTTCGCACGCCGGCGAGCGGGCCGACGATGGGCCGCGGCACCCACTCGGCACGCAGCAAAAGGATCACGCCCGCGAGGACGGTTTGCCCGGCCAGCACGGCCAGACCGACTCCTACGATGGCGAAGGCCGGCATCAGGACCAAGGCGAGGCCCAGCACGAGCACCGAAAGGGTCCCGAGGAGTGTGGCCACCACTCCGGTCCGCCGGAACGCTCGAGCCTGGCTCACCGCGGCCGCGACGACGATGTTGGGCAACGCCGAGGCCGCCATCAGCGGCAGCCCCCAGCGGCCTGCGTCGGCATAGTCGGGGCCGAGCAGCCGCAAGACCCAGGGCGCGGCAAGGGTCAGCGCGGCGACCACCGGCAAGAGCAGGAACAGCGATCGCCGCTCGACCCCCACCCGGGCCGCGGCCACGCTCTCGGAATCGAGCGCCGTGTGCGCGACCAGTGACTGCCCCATCGCCGCGGGGACCAGGTAGAGCGCGTAAGCGATTGTCCAGGCCACGGCGAAGGTCGCGGTCGACCGGGCGCCGAGCACACCGAGCACCAGCACCGGCAGCAGCTGGGTGCACGCGAGCCAGCACGTCGCACCGACGAAATCACCGCCCAGGTAGCCGGCAAGCGCCCGCGGCGAAATCCGCTCGCCGGTGGTCGCTGTGCCTTCATACGCGGGCAGCGCACGCAGGAACAGGTACGCGGTGGTTGCGAGTACGGCCACCGCGGTGGCGGCCATCCACGACACGGTGATCCCGCCGTGCGGCAACGCCGCCGCGAGGGTCGCGAGCAATCCGAGCTTCACGACGGAGAACACCAGGTTCTCGACGGGGACCACCCGCGCCCGGCCGACGGCGGTCAGCACCCCGTCCTGCATCACGAAGATCGCCCAGACCGCGCAGGCGGCCGCGCACCCGGCGACCGCGACCGGACCGTGCAGGAGCTCTGCCAGGCCCGGCGACCACCAGCGGATGCCGAGCGCGAAGCCCAGACCGGCCAGACCCGCCAGCCCGCCACCGACGAGGTACGCCAGGGCCACCAGCCGGCGTGCCCGCGGCCCGGCCACCGGGACGAACCGGATGAGCAGGTTCATCAGATTCAGCTGCGCCACCCCGGCCAGGAACATGATCGCGAAGACCAGTGCCGAATTTCGGCCGAGGACGGCCTGGTCGTAGCTGTGCGCGGCGACGACCCAGAACACCAGGCCGATCCCGGAGGTCAGCGCCGAGCTCAGTACCAGCGCGTAGCCATGGCCATACAGGGAGCGGCGGGGAGGTGCCCCGCGCGCGGCGGCCGCTCGCTCTGGCTGCCCGTGCACCGCGGTCGTCATCGGGTGCTCACCGCCACCTTCGATAGACACCGGACAACGGCGACGGGCAGCCCCCGTGCGCCCGCATTGGACGCGTCGAGCAGGGTCAGCAATGTGCGGGTGCGCGCGGTGTGGGCAGGCTGGCGGCACCTCTCGCAGGCGCCCGGACGATGCCCGATCAACAGTGCCGCAGCCTGCGCGGCCCCGGCGGAGTACCGCCGCCGCAGCACCGGCACTCCGGACGCGCGCACCTGCTCGTCCGCGTTGCCGGGTGAGTAGGCGACAGTCGCAGCCTCCAACATCGGCAGGTCCGCCGCGGTGTCCCCGACCGCCCAAGCCACCGCGTCGACCCCGAGCCGGGCCGTGAGCGCGGCCAGCCCTGTGCCCTTGTCCACCGCCGCGGCGACGAAGTCGGTCTGGCCGTCGCCCGCGATCACGCGCAGGTGCGAGGCGGCGCCTCCCACCTGCTCCAGCACGCGCTCGACCGCTGCGGCAGGCAGGGCCTGGTGAACCCCGCCGGAGCCGTGTCGGTAGGCGCGGACGATGCGCCGGTAGTCCGCGTCCACGACCACGTCGGTCCGGGCCGCCAGGACGTCCCGGACCCGGGCTACCGCGTCGACGCCCGCCCTGGGGACGAGATCGTGCGCCGCTCCGTCGTGGAAGACGACCGATCCGTACTCGGCGACGCCCCCCGTCAGTCCGTAGGACGTGCACCGCTCGCGGACCTCGTCCAAGCATCGGCCGGTGACCAGGACCGGCCGGAAGCCGTGGGCCAGCAGCGCACGCAGGGTGAGTGCGGCGGTTGGAGTGGCCATGGGGAACCCGAGCGCGTCCGATTCGAGCACCCCGTCCACATCGAGTGCGCACACCGCACCGTCCGCAGCGGCGTGCACTCCGGCGAACAGCACCTCGCGTAGGTAGTGTTGGACGGCTCGCGCGCCGGCGCGGTGAAGGGGCCGGCCCTCGCGTTCCCGGTCCCACAGGTGCGCGAGTTCGTAGAGGAGGAACCGTTCGGGGTCGCACGGCATCTCCCGGCGCAGGGACTCTGCGAACGCGGGGTCCGCGCTGCCCGGATCGATGCCGGCGAGGTCGTACGCTGGGTCGTAGCATGCAAGATCGGTGTTGGCGAAGTCGCGGACATCAGCGTCCACTTTGTACAGCCTGGTGGCACCGCGGAACCAGTGGTCGAGGCCGGTCGCGCCGTCGACGACGGAGGGTTCGGCCACCTCGCACAGCCGGCGGATCAGGGGATCGAGCAGAACGGGCCGCAGGGCTACGCCGGCGCGGCCGTAGTTGCGTTGCAGCACGCGGCTCGCCGCCTCCCACGCCGGTTGCCGGCCGGCCAGCCCGGCGGCGTGGTCGGCTCCCGCAGGCAGGGCGGCCGCGCGATCGCGGACGTAGCTCGCCAGCTGTTCCGCATCTGCTGTGCCGGCAGCCCGGAGCCGCTGCTCGGTCGGCAACCAGTCACGGAACACGATCCCGTCGAGGAAGCCATAGGTGTGGGGCAGGTGGTCGGACACTGCGTGCGCGACGGCGAGCGCGTGCCTCCCGAAGAACCCGAGCCCGGCCCCGGCTGCCACGATGCGCCGGGGTTCGCCGTCCGGCAACCCGACGTCGAACACGGTACGGGCATGCTCTCTCCCGCGGGACACCCCGGTGTGCGGCACCGGGCTGACCGAACGAACCGGACGGCCCAGCAGCGCGGACAGCGACCGCACCACGGCCTCGGTTTCGAGCCGGTCGTGGATCGCCCACTCGCGATAGGGCAACGTGACAGAGTCGTAGCGGGCCAAAGTGTCCGGTGGGGTGTCGGCGAACAGCGGGAGCAGCAGCGTGACAGCGCTTTCCGGAACCCCGACCCTGCAGACGGCCGAGGCGACGTCGGCGACCGACTGCCCGGTCTCGGGCGGGTCGTCGACCACGGCGATCCTGCCTCCGCGCCACGAGGCTGACCGCACGAGCGCGCGCACGGGCGGCCGCAGCCGGTGGCCCGGTCGCACCGTCTCGGCGTGCACCTCTCGAAAACCGGCGTCGCGCAGGGCCGCGGCGACCAGCGGCGCGAGGTAGTTGCCCGAAGTGCGCACCCCCAGGACGACAACCGGCCGTCCGCGGTCCGGATACCGCAGCCGCAGCCGCGTCGCGAGCGCGACCATGTCGGCTGGTTCCTGATCGAAACTCCGGAAACACGACGGAATCCGGAGGACCGCGCCGGCGAGATCGCGGTCGAGCGAGGGGAGGGAGCCGCGCAGGCGGACAGCAGCGGTCGCCCACAACTCGAACTCGGCCTCCGTTGGGTCGGCGACCACGTGCAGGGCGGCCGCGTCGCGCAACGTCGCCGCGGCGTCCCGCCAGCGGATTGCTCGCCGCTCGGCGGCCCGTGACGATGTCGCTATTTCCAGGGCGGTGGCGACCTTGCCCAGCAGGTCCGGGACGACCGTGGCTGTGCCCCGGTCACGGAGGTACGAGGCGGCGCGGTGCAAGGCGAAAGTGTCCCGCTGGAGGTGGTCTTCCACGATCTGCACCGCGGCGGCGGCGAGCAGGTATGAGTCGAGGACGTCGTGTGCGGCCACGCGATCGATCAGCCGGTGCACGACTTCGGCCAGGTCGGAGAGCAGATCGGCCACGACGAGCGGATCACCGTCGAAGATCGGTTTCTCGCCGTGAGAATGCCTCATCGAAGAGCCCTCCAGCATGGTGTTCGCCGCCTGTGTGCACAGATTCGCCGCGTGTATTCGCGGCATCACCTCATCATCGGTAATTCGCTGAGCTGATTGGCCCTGTTACAGCGGAGTGCCGATCCGAATGACTTGTCGGGGCAGAAATTTCAACGATCTTGTGTAACCCTTGCGCAGAATCGGACGAATTACCAGGTACGCCACCTGCGCGCAACGGCCGTGGGTGAGGAGTGAACGGGGCCGGGTCATGGATAGGAAAGGCGTGAAAAATCTGTCGGACGGGCAGGTGTACGTACCGGCCGCCGACAGTTTGGTGAAAATGATCAGTCCGGCTCCCCGTGCGGAGTGGGTGGCGATCATGCGCAGTGATCCGTACGCTCTGGAGAGCCAATCTCCGGAATGGGCTGACGCGATGTGCGACGCCCGCCGACTGCGAGATGTGAGCAGGCTGTATGAAACGGCCGGAGGGCGCACGCTCGTCCTGCCGATGCTCTGGCGTCCGCTGGCGGCCGCGTTCCTCCCGGCGGAGCAGTCCAATCCGCCGGCGTGCGGGCTGGGTGGGATCCTCGCTGCGGGTGGGGTGCAGGCCGGCGAGGTCAACGCTGTGCTCGAGGACCTGGCGAAGCGGCGTGTTGTGGTCCAGTCCGTGTCGCCTGGCCCGCTCGCGATGGACGCGTGGCGCGACGCGCACCACCCGCGAGCTCTCGTCCATCCGCACCACGTGCACTTGCTCGATTTGCAGGGTGGGTGGGACGAGGTCTGGGCGCAGCGGTTCACCAAGAACTCCCGCCGTGGTGTCCGGACAGCGGAGCGCAGGGGTGTCACGGTGGAACGCGGAACCGGGGGCGAGCTCGTTCCGGAGTTCTACGCACTGATGGAACGTGCGGTCCTGCGATGGGCGCGTCAGCAGCACGAGCCGGCTTGGCTCGCGAGGCGACGGCTGCACCGGCGGGATCCGCTTGAGAAGTTCGAGGCGATCGGACGCCGCCTGGGCGATCGCTTCCAGGTGTGGGTGGCCCGCGTCGACGGCCGGCCCGCCGCGGCCAGCCTCGTGGCGCGGGGGGTCAACGCGCACGACTTCCGTGGGGCCATGGACGAACGACTGAAGCATTACAGAGCCACCGACCTGATTCAGGCGCGGGCGATCCAGGACGCGTGCGAGGCCGGGTGCCGCTACTATTACCTCGGAGAATCCGGCACCGGCACACTCGGCCAGTTCAAGGAGCGATTCGGCGCGCGCCGGATCGTATCCCCGGAGTTCCGTTTCGAACGGCTGCCGGTCACCCGGGTCGAACGGGGAATCAAGACGACGATCAAGAAGATGATCGGGTTTCAGGACTGATATCCGGCGAGCGCCGCTCTATCCCGCGATGCGTTGTGCATTTTTGCACACGCCGGCTGCGCTTCCACAACGAGCTAGCCGCATCCATCGTCGCCGGACCGCAGCGACAAGCTGGGCGCACTCGGCGACCCGATGTGAAATTCGTCCGGTTCAGACCCTGATGCGACATGCTTTCGGAGCGTGGGGATCGTCCGGGGCTCACGATTCACGTGGTCCGGGTGAGGTCGACGGAGGCAGTCGTCTGGACACTGTCGGAGTGGGGAGGTCCGGGCAGGGACCGGTGCTGAAGCAGAACGCCCGTGGTGCGCGGCGCGTTGTGCACGACGCTGATCTGCGCATCGAAGCGTGGGGGCCGACGCGGGAAGCGTGTCTGGCGGAAGCCGTGCGGGCGCTGGTGGAGAGTTTCGTCCGCGCACGGCCTACGGGTGTGTGCGCAGCCTGGTGGTTCGAGGCCGGCGGCTCGACGGGTGGTTCGGTCCTGGTTGCGCTGCTTGACGGGGTTGTCGCCATGATGCGGACGCGGAGCCGGATCCCGGTCACGGTCGAGGGAGTCGTCGTGGACGGCTCGATGGTGGGGCTGCGCTGCCAGATCACCGACCTCGGCGCCGTCATCCCGGCTGGGGCGATCCCGAAGGGCGTGTCACGGCGGGAGGTCAGGTGCGAGCGCACCGAACGCGGTTGGCGATGCGCTGCCCGGATCGATGTCTGAGTCGCCGTGAAGCCAGGCGATTCCTCGCCTCCCGGAGCCGGGTATCTTCACCCGGATTATGCTGGGAATCCGGTCTCGGACGTGGTGACTTCGGGTGGTTCCGGCTCTCCGCTGCTGTAGGCGAGGATCATTTCCTCGCCGTTTTGCACGTGTACGTCGACGACACCGTGTGCTGCTTCCGCGCCAGTCGGGTCCCTGCGGCACCTCACGCAGGCGTTGCCGGGGCTCACGTGCCGGGCTGGCGCGCTCGTGAGGGCGTACGGCACGGTGGTCAGGCTCTGGGCAGGGGCCAAGGGTGGCCGCGCAGGGGCCTGCCATGTTGGGAGCGGGTTTCGTTGTCGCGGAACCGCGGTTCGTAGTGCGCGAAGAAGACCTTGCCGACCAGGTCGCGGCGGCTGTGTACGCCAGTTTTGTCGAAGATGCTCTTCAGGTGTTGCTGGACGGTGTGCGCGGACACCACCAGCTCGGACGCAATCTGGGCGGTCGACGCGCCCTGCAGCACCAGTCCGGTGATGTCCTTTTCACGCTCGGTCAACCCGTACGCCGACGTGAGCAGCGGGTAGATGCGGTCGGGATGGGCCGGTTCCACGATCACGGCGATCCGGTGGGTACCGGTCGAGGTCAGGGGTGCGCCGTGGAGCACCACCCAGGTCCCGTTGCGGGTCTGTACCCGGCTGACCGCGATGTCACGGGTGTCCGGACTGCGCGCCATCCGCATGGTGCGAGCGGCGAGCGTGATCACTGAGGAGGGCAGGCGGCCCGCGGCCCAGTCGCCGTCAGGCAACTCGGCCAACCACTGTGCCGCCGCGGGTGTGGCGGACTCGACCTCCCAGGCATCGTCGAGCACCAGCAGCCCGGGGGAGTCGGCAAACTCGGGCTCCTTGGCTTGGCCCAGCAGCAAGGCCCGGCAAACGCCGTCGGCCAGTGCGGGCGCGACCGACTGCAGGAACGCCTTTTCCGTCTCTGTGAAGGTCGGTTCGCCCGGTGCGCGGTACAGCGCGAGAGCGCCCCACACCTGACCGGACCTGGCACGCAGCCGGGTGATCAGTTCCTGGTCGCCGCCCAGGGTCATGTTGCGGTGCCAGCGGGGGCTGTTCGACGGTTGCCCACCGGTGGCTTCGTGCAGTGTGGATATTCCTGACGGGGACCGTACGACGTCGACGAGCTGGTTGACGTCGTCGTCGTAGTACTCGCTGACCAGCCACTCGCGCGGGAATTCGTACAGGCCCGGGTGGAAGTGGCTGGTCATCAGCAGCGAAGCGGGATCGAGCGTGTACCAGCAGGGCGTCCAGTAGTGCGGCACCGCACGTGCCAGCACCTCGGTCGACTCCTGCCAGAGCGACACCAGATCGCTGGGCCGGCCGCACAGCCCGGTGATCTTGTCGGCGGCGCGTTGCAGCGTATCCGCCCTCATCCACCAACCATAGGTCGCCGCACGCGGCACATCGGATACCAGATTTGTGGCATACCGCGTGGATAGCCAGGTGCCTAGCGTCGGTGTATCGGCACAGAGACGAGGCCAAACCATGACATCGATGATGAGCGTACAGCTCAGTACACCGCCACCGGCGCTGATGCGCATGGTCAACCCGCTCGTGCGACGGGTGCTGACCAGCCGGGTCCTGGCGGCCCGGATCGGCACCGTCTCCCTGGTGCAGGTGCGGGGCAGGCGTACCGGCAAGGTGCTGCGGATCCCGATGGGCCTGCACGACATCGACGGTGTTCTCACCGCCTTCACGCGTCGGACTTGGCGGCTGAACTTCACCGGTGGCGTGCCGGTGACGGTGGTCCGCCGGAGCGAGCGCCGGGAGGGTGAGGCCGTCCTGGTGGAACCGACCCGGGGTCAGGTCGGTGCGGCCCTGCGGGCGGCGCTCGACAACGGCGCCTCACCGTTCGACCTCGGCCTGAAGATCGCCCGAGGATTCGAACCGACCGTCCTCGATCTGGACACCGCCGGCCTGTCGATGATCCAGTTCGTCTTCGACGGTGGTTTCCGATGAAGATCAATCGAATCAACCCCGACATCAGCGTCCTCGCCGACCAGCTCGAGGTGCCGGGGGTCGGGTACCTGCCGGTCAACGCCTTCGTCCTGCACGCCGACGAGCCGGTCGTCATCGACACCGGCCTCAGCCTTCCCGGTCGTGGCTTCATGGACGCCCTGGGCTCGCTGGTCGAAATCGGGGATGTGGAGTGGATCTGGCTCACCCACCCGGACCGCGACCACACCGGAGCCCTGTTCGACCTGCTCGATGCCGCTCCACGGGCTCGCGTGATCACGACGTTCCTGGGCGTCGGCATCATGTCGACCTACCGACCGCTGCCGATGAGCCGGGTCTACTTGCTCAATCCCGGGCAGTCCGTCGACGTCGGAGACCGGCGCCTGACGGCGCTGCGCCCGCCGCTGTTCGACAGCCCCTCGACGGTCGGGTGTTACGACGAACGTACTCAGGCCTACTTCAGCTCCGACTGTTTCGGCGCCCCGATGCCGAGCGCCGAACTCGCCACCTGCAGCGACATCGGTGACACACCATCCAGTGACGTACGCGCCGCGCAGCTGTTGTGGGCCACGGTCGACAGTCCGTGGGTGCACATCGTCGACCGGGTTGGGTATCTGGACACGCTCACTCCGCTGCAGACACTGGATCCGGCGATGCTGCTGAGCACCCACCTGCCGCCGGCGTTGCGGCGTACACCGGAGTATCTGGAGATGCTCGCGGTCGCGCCGGAGTCGGAACCGTTCATCGGCCCGGACCAGGCCGCACTCGAGCAGATGCTCGCAGGCTTCGAGCCGATCCCCACGACATAGGCAAGGACGGGCCGCACTCAGCCCGTACTAGTCCCGCCAAGTGTTGCCCGGAGGCGTCGGAGTCCGGAGCATGACTAGTTTAGCTTCAGTCGGTTGCGGCGCTGGAGGCCGCGTTCTTGGACGCCAGCATGAGCACACCCGCGACGGTGAGGTCCACACCCACCACGACCGCCAGCGCCGCGCGCGCCGCGTCAGTGCCGGGCGAGTCAGCGCGTGCCACACCTCGGCCACGCTCAACGGCCGCGACCCATCGCCAGCGCGAGTACCACCAGTACCAAGGGGCCCGTCGCGGTCCGCGTAGCCCGAAGTCGGGCAACGCCGCAGCAGTCACGATTCGTCGTCTCCGGAGGGAAGGAAGCTAATCGCTTCCGGCAGGGGGCGGGTCGGCCAGGGAGCCGGGGCGATGACCGGGTCGTCGAGGTTGCCTCGGTTGCGGGGGCGCCGGCCGGTGCGACGGTCCGGTCGGCACCTGGTGTCACCTGCCGGCGCGCACCGGAGTTCCGTGGTGGCGGCTGATGTTGTGCTCGAGCAAGCCGAGCGGCGGTGTCACACCGACCCTGTCGATGTTGAGCTCGGGGAGGCGCCCGTCGGCGTGGCGCAGCCGGATGAGTGCGTTGTCCATGCCTTCCTGCGCGGCGAACAGGCATGGCGTGCTATAGATCGCCAAGTCGACCTCGAGGGCCGAGAGTTCGGGCAGGGACAGGCCCGGCGACTTGCCACCCGCGATCTGGTTGAACAGCAACGGCTTGTCGCCGATGATCCGCCGGATTTCCGTGATCGCTTCGGCGGACCGGACGCCGTCGATGAGGACCACGTCCGCGTCGGTGCGGGACAGGGCTCGGGCGCGGCGGAGGTCGCCTGCCACGTCGTTCGGGGCCGACGTACCCGTCGGCGATGTCGACCAGCAGGTGGTGGCGGGGTAGCGCCAGGCGCAGCCGCTGCACGAAGGCGACCATGTCGGGCCACGCGAGGAACCCGATGTCGGGCAGGCCGTAGTGGGACGCGGCGAAGCCGAATGCGGAAACGAACAGGCCGTCGTAGTGCTGCGCCGCGACCGACGCCGAGAACATGTCGCCGAATTCCGGTGGGGCGGGGATTTCCCGGTCGGCGCGGATGACGGCGATGTCGGAGAGGGGATCGCTGCCGACGACGTCGAAGCGCGCGACGGTGCCGTCGGCGAACTCCGCGGTGCCGTGGTCGCCACCGGAAATGACGTGTGAGTTGGTGATCAGATGGGATTCGGCGGTCAGGACGACGGCCGACCCGGCGGATTCCCCGTTGCGGGAGCGGACGGCCAACGCCGCCACGCGGGGTGTGAGCTGCGCGGCGACGGAGGTGACGATTGCCGAGTAGGCGTCCAGCGGGTCGGGCTCCGCGTAGTCGTTGTTCATGCCTTGCAAACGCGTCTCGCCGCGTGCCCGATTCCGGGGTTCACCGTCAGCGAACTGTGCCTCGCGGTGAAGTACGGGCCTGTACGGGGAGTTCGGCCGGCAGCCTGCGCAGTAGCGCATCCACGATCAACTCGATGAGGGCACCGCGTGCCGTCGAGGGCCTCTGACGGCGGCGATCTCGTCCACACGGATCAGCATTGACTCAACATCCTGGTGTTGACCACGCTCAGGCGACTGGCAACGGGACGCGCTCACCAGGGCCTGGACCACGGCGGCGAGTTCGCAGTGGAATCGCTCGCCGCAGAGCTTCTGCCTGTACGAGGGCTACCACTACACGGGCCGGCGAAGCTGTGATTCGCCGAACTCCGGGTACAACTTCCCCTGCTTCGGCGGCAACAACTTCGATTCATCTGTGAAGCGCCTCTAGCGGGTTCCGATGAGCAGGTACAGCCGTGCGGCGCGTGAGGTGCGGGCGCAGGCCAGGCCGACGATGCCGAAGAGCAGGTGCACGATGTTGTGCAGGGTGGAGAAAAGCGACCGCATGCCACAAACTCCAGTGAGCGCTATAGAAAAAGAGAGCGGTACATGACCTGGTGTCGACAACGACGACGTTGCTGGGGAGTGATCGAGGATGCCGGGCACCACCCATCACACGATGGCGACCAGCGGGTTCGCCGAGCTGATCTGCGCCGATACGGCCTGGCTGCGCGCGGAGTTCGACGCGATCATGACCGCCAACTTCGGAATCCCTCCCTTTCCGCCGGGTGACCCGGGCCGCGCATCCCGGCGCCCGGACCTCGGCGGCCGGCTGGTCGGCGTGGTACCGCTGGAGCGAGGCGGGTATCGGCAGCGGTCCCCCTCCGCTGTGACCGGCGCGTCGGTGTGTTCAATGCGACGGTGGCCTCGAAAGGCGGGTGGTGCCGCGCGGTCACGCCTGGAGTCCGCCGGGGCCGTAGTCCGTGCGCCGGCGGGGATGCCTGCTTCGATGTACGGCCGAGGAGACCCTGGCGTGGTCCCGGTTCTGCGTCTCGCGACGTACCCTCCGCGACAGCCCTGCGGGTGGTACGGCAACCACGGCGGCCGGGCTAGAACCCCTTGGCGAGTGCGGCGGGTGAGGTGCCCTAGCGCCACGGGGAGTGCGGATCGCCTTCGCGGTCGGCCAAGGCGTGGTGGCGGCGGTGGTCGGCGACCCAGGTGATCACGGGACCTTGCATGGCCATACTGCCGGCGACGGCGAGTGCGATCCGAAGTGCACGGCGGGATTTGAACGCGCCGTGGGTGAAATAGCGGTGGAATCCGATCGTGACGCCGAGGCAGGTGAGGACGTAGAACCCGGCGGCCAGCGCGAGGTCGACCCAGCCCAGGCCCCAGCCCCACGCGAACGGCACCGCCGCGACCAGCGCCAGCAGGGGGACGACGACGAAAACCTTGACCAGTGAGTTCTCGTATCGGTCCGCAGGTGCGGTCCAGAGCGGCTTGCAGCAGTGAACCGTCCACAGTGGAACTGGCATCGGAGGCCCGCAGTTCGACGGTGGGGAATCGCGGTGAGAGCCGGGCCGGCCAGGAGGACTGGTGATCGTCGATGAGCGCACTGCAGTCGACCAGGTCGTCCACCGCGCCCGTACTCGGTGTGGCTGCGGTAGTACGGCCGGGCGCGTGCTGGGCCGGTACCGCGGTCACGGTGAGCGTCGCGCCGGCGTCGGTGAACCGCTCGGAAGGCCAGGCTCGAGCGGGACCGGCGCGTGGAACCCGCGCCGCCGCAGTCGCCGGGCCGCGTGGTCGGTCGTCACGATCGGCAGTCCGCGGGGAATTCCCGGGCGGCCACCGGGTCGAAGTGGTCGCCGTGCAGGTGCGAGAGCACCACAGCGGTTAGTGGCGGGAGGCCCGCGGGTTGCACCGAGGGTTCGGTCCGGCGCCGGGACACCAGACCCTGGCCGAAGTACGACCGCTGACCGCGGTGGAGGAAGTTCGGGTCGGTCAGCGCGGTGAACAGCCCAAGCCGCAGCAGGGTCGTCGCAGTGCCGAGGTAGGACAAGGAGTTCCCGGCGATTTCGGCGGTCACGGACCCGCAGGTACCGGGGTGGCTCGGGGTACACGTGGCGGCGCCAGGAGTGCGCGCCGGCGGCCGCGAGGATCCGGGCAACGCGGAGCTACCCGGGACGGAGAGCGACCGTTTACCCATGCCGGGCCACGGGCCCCGGTGGTGAGCACCGGTCGGTCGAGGAGCCGGGCTCACCGGGAGGCCAACGCCGAGTCGTGGCGTTGGTGGACGCCGTATGGTTCGGGGAGGACTCGCCGGTGCGGGTCGACAGTCACCTCGCCGAGGCGGGTCGTCCCGGCGACGTCGACGCTTGAATCTGGGAGTTCGGCGGCGCTGCACTCCGATGGTGACGGCTTCGAATTGCGGTGAAAGACGGTCGGATCGTGGGCAACGGCGATGGCCACGTCAACCGCGCCAGGCCGCGATCCGCAGCACCTGTTCGGCTGTCATGCAAAACCACGCCCCGGACTGGTTGACTGTTCCGCCGGGGCGCGAGAGCGGCGAGCTGGTCGAGTCCACTGGTGCCGACAGCTACGTGGGCCACCACAGAGCCTCCACCTCGCGTCACTCTCTGCGCTGGGGCCCTGCCGGCGGCTCTAGGCGCCGTAACGCAGGGATCGACGTCCTTGCCTTCGCCTATCCGGCGGTCGCCGCTGGGCTGAATCGGAACGGGTGCGCAGGTTCGTCGACAGCGGGGACGAGCGGGGGACACCGTCCGCGCCCAGTACGGCCGGGGCCTGGCCGGCTGAGAGGAGGGCGATGGACTTCCGCGAGGCGGTTCGAGCGCAGCGTGCGGTCATCCCAACGGGGTGATCAGAAGGAGCACGACCGCCAGCAGCGCGACGGCCATGATCGCCCGGAACAGCGCGCGTGAGCCGCTACCACGTCTCGGGGCCAGGGCGGCGGTGAGGACGAGGCAGGCGGCGGCGAGCAGCGACAGGCCCGCGACACTCGGTGCACCTGCCGGGCCTGCGACGAGGCACGTCATGGCGCCGAGCAGCAGCGCCACCGCCGCCCAGCTGGACCAGCGCGGTCCCAGCAGGTGCGGCAGGCCGTGCACGCCGGTTCGCGCATCGTCGGCGAGATCCGGCAGTGCGTTGGCAAAGTGTGCGCCGCTGCCCAGCAGCGCACCTGCGGTGAACAGCCACCACGGCGGGGCCTGGCCACTGGTGAGTACTACGAACACCGGCAGCAGTCCGAAGGACAGCGCGTAGGGCAGAACCGAGAGCCGGGTCGACTTCACACCCGCGTCGTAGGCCCACGCGGACACCACCGCGACCAGGTGCACACCGCCGGCGAGCAGGCCGGTCGTAAATGACAGCGGCACGCACGCCGCGCTGGCGCAGCAGGCGGCCGCACCGACGATCCGTTTTTTCACGAGGCCGGTGGCTATGGGCTTGTCGGTACGGCCGACTTCCCGGTCCCGTGCGGCGTCGAGGTAGTCGTTGAGCCAGCCCACCGACAGCTGGCCCGTGAGAACGGCGGCCGCGACGAGGAGGACACCCCAGGGTGGGCGTCCCGCGCTGACCGCGATCCCGGCCGCCACCGCGGTGACGGCGAGCGTTGGCTCTGGGTGGCAGGCCCGCACCAGACCTCGAACGGTTGCGTGCACGGGGCCAGCTTCGCAGGGTCTGCGCCCGCCCACCGGTCGGCCGCCCCTCGCGGGCCTCTTCGCGGCGCGGAACGCCGCCGGGTGTGCGAGCGTGGAGGCGTGCCTTTCCGTTCCGCAGCGCACCGCGCGCCGAACGATCCCGCGCAGTACGACGATCTGGTTGCGCAGTGGTGGCGGCCGCGAGGGGCGTTCGCGATGCTCCACTGGCTCGCGGCGGCGCGAGCCGCGGTGATCCCGCCATCGACCGGACCGGACGCGGTGCTGGTCGACCTCGGCTGCGGGGCCGGTCTTCTCGCGCCGCACCTGGGTGGCAAGGGTTACCGCCACATCGGTGTCGATCTCTCCCAGACCGCTCTGGCGCAAGCGGTCGCACACGGTGTGTCGCCGGTGCGCGCCGATGTCCGCTTCGTGCCCCTGGCCGACGGGTGCGCGGACGTCGTGTGCGCCGGGGAAATATTGGAGCACGTCCGGGACTTCGCCGCGGTCGTCGCGGAGGCGTGCCGCGTGCTGCGGCCGGACGGCTTGCTGGTGCTGGACACCCTGGCCGACACCTGGCTGTCGCGCATGCTCGCTGTGAGCGTGGCCGAACGCCTGCCCGGCGGTCCGCCGCCGGGGATCCACGATCCCGCGTTGTTCGTCGATCGTGGCCGCTTGATCGAGTGCTGCGCGGATCAAGGTGTCGCGCTGACGCTGCGGGGTATCCGGCCGTCAGCGGTGGACGTTGCTCGCTGGCTCGCCCACCGCACCGAGTCGGTGCGCATGCTGCCCGTGGGGACCACCGCTGTGCTCTTCCAAGGCTGGGGAAGGAAGGAACGTTCATGATCGAGAGCGTGCCGAGAGTTCCGGCCGATCCTGCGAGTGCCCTGGAAGTGGCCAGGGATCTCGCCCCGCGATTCGCCGCGCGCGCCATGGCGCACGATACGGAGGGGCTGTTCCCGGTCGAGGATTTCACCGACCTGAGGGAGTCAGGACTCCTGGGATTGATGGTTCCCGCACGGCTGGGGGGCATCGGCGCCGGCTTCGCCGACTACGCGCGGGTCGCCGCGGAACTCGGCACAGGCGCCGGGTCCACCGCGCTGATCTTCAACATGCACGCCTCGGTCACCGGTGCAATCGCGCTCGTGTCCGAGGACCTGGCCCGCGCGTTCGGGGTTCCGGACGGATTTTTCACCGCTCGTGACCGTGTGCTGACCGAGGTGCTCGGCGGGAAGCTGTTCGGCGTCGCGATGAGCGAGCGCGGTGCCGGTTCCCGGCTTTCCTCGCTGACCACCAGCTACGCCCAGGTGAAGGGTGGGTACCACATCAGGGGAAGCAAGGCTTTCGTATCCGGTGCCGGACACGTCGACGCCTACCTGGTCGCCGCACGTACCACCACCACAAGGGGAGATCAGCCGGTCGTGTCGCAGTTCCTGGTGCCCGCGGGCCCTGGAGTCCGCGTCGAGAAGACCTGGGATTCGCTCGGCATGCGGGCAACCGGCAGCCACGACGTGCACTTCGACGTGACCGTGGGATCGGACGCGCTGCTGGGCGGGGTTGAGGGGCTGGCTCTCCTGTTGGCCGAGGTCATGCCCCAATGGCTGGTCGCGTCCTACGCCGCGGTGTATGTCGGGGTGGCCCAAGCGTCGATCGACGCGGCCGTCGCGCACCTGCGCGAGCGCAAGCTGCACACGCTCCCTTCGGTCCGGACCCGCGTCGGCCGTGCCGATGCCACCGTGGCAGCGGCACGGGCAGTCGTGGCCGAAGCCGCACGACGCGTGGACACGGCACCGGGCGAAACGGAGACCAACAGATGGGTCTGGCGGGCCAAACTCCTCGCCGGGGACGCCGCGGCGACGGTCGCGTCATCGATGCTCGAAGCGGCGGGAGCGTCGGCGAGCCGGCGCGGACATCCGCTGGAACGGCTCTACCGCGACGCGCGGTGCGGCGCGCTACAGCCGGCCACCTCCGACGTCTGCGCCGACCACCTCGGAAGCACAGCACTCGACACCGACGGCGACGCAGCGGTGCCCCGGTGGTGATCGCGAGGCTCGCCGGATCCGGATGCGCGTTCCCGGCCCGGCTCGAGCAGGACGTCTTGTGGGACGAGTTCTTCGCGCCGAGGTTGGGTCATTCCCGCGTCGCCGAGCGGTTGTTCCGGGCGGCCGGCGTGCGGCACCGGCACGGGGTGGCCAATCCCCTCGAGGAGGACGTCTCGCAGTGGTCGACCTCGCAGCGGATGGAACGGTTCATCGCCGATGCGCCCGCGCTGGGGGCGGAGGCCGTCGCCGCCGCGTTGGCCGACGCGGGGCTGGACGCGTCCGAGGTCGGCATGTTCGCCGTGGCTTCCTGCACCGGCTACTCCACCCCCGGTCTCGACATTCGCGTGGCATCGGCCCTGGGCATGCCCGACGACGTCCAGCGCCTGCTGATCGGCCACATGGGCTGCTACGCCGCGCTGCCGGGCCTGGGTGCCGTTTCCGACTACGTGGTGGCCCGGCGCCGGCCCGCGGTGCTGCTGTGCCTGGAACTGACCTCGCTGCACGCACAGCCCGCGACCGGTGACCTCTCACAAGTCGTCACACACGCCCTGTTCGCGGACGCCGCCGCAGCCGTCGTGCTGCGGCCGACGGGCCCGGGCCCCGGAGTGGTGGACATCGCGGCGCGCACCGACTCCGCTACCGCCGGGCACATGCGCTGGGAGGTAACCGACCAGGGCTTCCGCATGGGGCTTTCCCCCGAGGTCCCCGCTGTGCTCGGTCGGCACGTCGGCCCGGTGGTGACCCGCCTCTTGGAAGAACACGACCTCGCGGTCAGCGACATCGGAGCGTGGGCGGTCCACCCCGGCGGGCCGCGCATCCTCGAGATCGTCGAACATCGGCTGGAGCTGCCACCCGGCGCGCTCGGAGTCTCCCACGGCGTCCTGCGCGAACGCGGGAACTGCTCCTCGGCCACCGTCCTGGTGATCCTCGACGAACTCCTCCGTGGCGGGCAATCCAAAACCGGGAAACCCGCGGTGATGATGGCATTCGGGCCTGGCCTGACGCTCTACACCGCACTGCTGTCCAGACCGGACTGAGCCTCGCGGCCACGACTCCGACGATCACGAGACTCGCGATGCGGGCCGTGGCGTGTCTTCTGGTGGGGCGGGCCGGAGAGCGCGCTGCTTGACCGCCCGGCCGCCATTCGCAGCCTACCCCGCTGGTCCGGACCCTTAGTACTGCAACGACACTTCGTGATGGCCGCGTCGTCGGTAGTGGCTGGTACGTGCTCGGGCTTGGCTGGTGCGTCGCCATCGTGACCAGTGCATCGCATGCTGGATTGTGTGGCGGATCGGTGCGGTGACGCGGTTGAGCAGTTTGCGGATTTCGTTGGACGTTAGCGGTATCAGACCGGGTGCAGATCCCCTTTTTTCGCGGCGTCTCGGGTGATGACGAGGAATGCCGCCGCCGCCATGGAGAGGGTGATGTGCCGATACCATGCTTGGTATCGGCGGACCTGGTAGTGGTCGAGCCCTGTTTCGTTCTTCGCGGTTTGGAAACTTTCTTCGATTGCCCAGCGGCTTCCGGCGACGCGCACCAGTTCGTGGATGTCGGTGTCGGCGGGGCCGAAGCAAATGTAGTAGGCGGTCTCGGTGGGGTCGCTGACTGAGCGGCGGGCCAGCAGCCAGTGGTCGACTCCTGGTCGGCGCAGGGGGCGGATGTCGACGGCGGCCCAATCGTAGATCCGTTGCCCGTGGGCGCCATCGCCGCAGGGCAGACGCTGCCAGGTGGCCGGGTCGACGTCCGCGATGACGGTGTGGACGCGTCGTTGCCGCAGATCCATGGAAATCACCATTTGGGACTTGGGTACTGCCAGCACATGCGCGATGTCGTGCTCTTCCAGCCAGAGCCGTAGCCGCCCGACCTGCCCATAGGCTTCATCGGCGGTGAACCATGCAAACGGGATTCTCGCGGCGAGCGCGCGTTCCACCATCAGTTGTGCCAGTTCGGGCTTGGTCGCGAATCCGACGTCGTCCGGAATACCGGCTGCAGCGCACCTTCCCCGATCCGCGATCCACTCTTTCGGCAGATACAACTCGCGATCGATCAAAGCCCGCCCCCGATCCGAGGCGTACGCCAAGAACACGCCGATCTGCGAATTCTCGATCCGCCCGGCCGTGCCCGAATACTGGCGCGCCACGCCGGCGGATTTCGTGCCCTTCTTCACGAATCCGGTCTCGTCGGCGATCAACACGCCGCGTTCGGCGTCCCCGAGCACGTCGACCACCGCAGTGCGCACATCATCACGCATGCCCTCGGCGTCCCAGGCATAGAAGTTCAGCAGCCGCTGCATGCCCTGCGGACCCGTCTCGCCCGCCATCTCTGCCAGGGTCCAGCCGTTCTTACGCTCGGCTTCCGCCAGCAGTCCCCGCAGGTAGAAAACCATTTGCCGCCGCGGCTCCACCCGCGAAAACCGCTCCGCGAACCGCCCCGCGAACGCAGCGAAACGCGCCGACCAGTCCGTCACCATCTCCAGCACACAAGATCAACTACACGACCGTCGAACCAGAGCCTAACCGACACGCCGGTCGCTTCATAACGAAGTGTCGTTGCAGTATTAGAGCGTGTCTCATTTGGCGAGTTTCTTGTAGCAGGTGATGGTGGCGGTGAGGGTGAGGAAGGCGAGGAAATGGCCGGCATCGCGCTCGTAGCGGATGGTGAGTCGACGGTAGCCGGTCAGCCAGGCGATGGCCCGTTCGATGACCCACCGGTGTTTGCCGAGCTTGTCCCTGGATTCGATGCCCTTGCGGGCGATGCGCGGGAGGATTCGGCGTTGGCGGAGCCAGTCGCGCAGGGCTGGAATGTCGTAGGCCTTGTCCGCGTGGAGCTTGGCTGGTTTCCGGCGCCGGGGTCCCCGGCGGGAGCGGATCGCTGGGAGCGCGTTGACCAGGGGCTTGAGTGCGTGGCTGTCGTGGGTGTTGGCCGCAGAGATTCCGACGGTCAGGGGCAGGCCTGCCCGGCCGGACACGACGTGGATCTTCGAACCCGGTTTGCCGCGATCAACCGGGCTCGGGCAGGTCAACCCGCCCCCTTTTTGGGGCTCTGTTGATCTATGTGTGGGTGCGGTCGGGGAGTTCGGGGCGGTAGCCGCCGAGGGCGAGGAGGGCGAGTGAGATCAGGGCGTCCGGGCGTTTGAATCCGAAGGCCAGGCGGGTCAGCAGTCTGATCTTGGTGTTTGTCGACTCGATCAGCGCGTTGGACAGGCCGTGATCCAGACTCGCGTGGATCGCCGACAGCTCGGACCGGACGGTGCGGGCGAGCTTGACGAATTCGGGTATCCGGCAGCGTGCCGCCCAGGCCAGCCAGCGTTGTAATGCTTCTATTCCGGCCTGGCCGCCGACTGCGAAGACGTGTCGGAGTCCTTCTTTGAGCAGGTAGGCGCGATAAAGTCGAGGGTCGGTCTTGGCAATCCAGGCCAATTTGTGACGCTGATGGTCGGTGAGGTTTTCCGGGTTCTTCCACAACGCCCATCGTGCACGCTTCATGCTTTGAGCGGTGCCGGCTGATGCGGTGCGGCCACGCCGGTCTTTGTGGCTGCCCCCGGGTTGTCGGCGTGCGTAGTTCCAGGTCTGGCGCCGGACCTGGTCCAGGGCGTCGGTGGCCCACTTGACCACGTGGAACGGATCAGCGCAGCGGATCGCGTCCGGGCAGTATTGTTCGACAGTGCGGCCGATCCAGGCGGCCGCGTCCGCCGAGACATGCGTGATCCGCGCGCACCGCCGCGGCCCGAGCAACTCGAAGAACGCGGCCAATGTCGGTTTGTCATTGCCCGCCGCCGCCCATACCAGCCGGCCGGTGTCGTGATCGACGACAACGGTGAGATATCGGTGGTTCTTCTTATAACTGATCTCATCGATCCCGATTCTGCGCAACCCGGCCAGTCGATCCACTCTCGCGTCGATGTCGGCCCGGACCCGAGTGATAATCGAACCGACCGTCGGCCAGGCGATCCGCATCAGCTGCCGGACCGTGGACCTCGACGTCGCGGTCGCCAGCCAGGCCACGGTGTCATCGAAAGCACGGGTATGCCCAGCGCCGTGCCGGGCCCAGGGCACCGCACTGACCACGACCCCGTGCTCACGACACCGCACCCGGGATGCGTCAGCTTCAACGAACGCCTGCACAGTTCCCAGGTCCAGCGCACGCCACCGCCGCCGGCCCCGGCCGGCGTCATACCGCGGACATCGCCGCGAGCACACCCCGCACCGGTCACGATCCCGCCGGCGGACCCGCACCGCGGCCACCAGTACCTGCTCGGCCTCGTCGAACTCGATCCCTTCCACGACCGCCGGGTTCACCCCCAGCAGCCGACCCCATACCCTGGTTGAGGGCACGTCGTTCTCCGTCTATCCAGTTTCTGTTCCTCGACAGCTCAGAAACCTAGACCCAGCAACGACGTGCCCCCCTGTCACCTGGGCAAACCCACCCACACATCAGTACAAAGAGCCCTTTTTGGCCCTGAGGGACGCTCCGTCGAGGACCGCGCGAGACCAGTCGATATGTCGTTGCGGGTCGGTGGACGCGCAGCCGCTTCTCGCGACGATCGAGGTGCTGCGTGATTTGTACGCGAAGGGTGCCCTGAAGGTGCCGGTCGGAACGCCGGCGGAGTTCGTGCCGACCCGCTGACGCGGTTACCTCGAGCACGCCCGCGAGGCCGCCGACACCACCGCCTACCGGCACTACTGGGAACTGTGCACGCTGCTGGGCCTGCGCGACGTTGCGCGCGGGCGACGTGTGGGTGCCCGGGTCGCGCCGCTACGCCGACCCGACCACGTTCCGGCTCCCCGGGCAGCGGTGGGAGGGGCGGCGGGCGGAGTACTGCGCTCTGGTGGCCGTCTCCCCGTCGGCGAATGAGGCGTTGGAGCAGGTCGGCGAGCAGCTGCACGCCGCGCTCGACGAGCTGGAAATGCTGCTCGCCTCCGGCGACGGGCCGGTCCACGACTGACACAGGCGCAATCGTCGTGTTCAAGCTCTCGGCGATGGCCGTGCCGGACGCCGTCGAGCAGCTGCGCTTGCAGCTGGTGGACCCGCTGCCGCGGCCGGAACTGACCGAGCTGCTCATCGAGCCGGACTGGTCGTCGACGACGCCATTGCGGCGGTGTCGCTGGGCTGAACGGCCCACCTCGTTGCGTACGTAGTTTCTCCGTAGGACTCCCGATGTGCGGACGGCCAGTAAGAAGCAACACTTCAGGGGTACGAAGCGAAACCGACACGGAGGTCCCTCCCGATGGCGATCGACTCTCTTCGCCAGCAGTGCCCGGTCTGCTTCCGGTCCACCGTCCTCATCAGTCACTGGTGGGGCCGGCAGTGGACGCACGTGGGTACCTGGCGCCCCGGCTGCGAGATGGCCGGACGCGACCGGGAAACACTGCGCTTCCCCGCACCGGACACCAGACCACCTGCACGGGATCTGGCCGCCTGAACGAAACTCTCCGCCACCGCGGAAAGGAGATGCTCACTCTCCCGCCGACCGACCGAGTGAGCGCCTCCGCCGAACCCCGTACGCGCGCCTCCGCCGCGGTACGGGGTTCGGTGCCGTCCGGATAAATACGACAACCGCTGGATCCGGCTCGCCCTGGCCCGCGTCACCCGGCCACCTCGACCGGGGCGACGACCGCGGGCTCCGGCTCCCAGCCGAGCTCAGCCGAGCGCTGACCGGAGCGATAGGCCTGCTGCTCGACGAGAGCGACCACGCACCAGCCCTCGCCGCCCGAGTCGAGAACCACCTACGCACCCTGACCGGCACGCCAAAATTGAACCTGCTTGGCCCGCGTGCAGGATCACGATCCGGGTGGCGGCCCTGGCCGCGCTCGCGGGCCACGCCGGCTCGGCCGCGTTGTTCCTGCCGCCCCTGCGCACCGCCGCGCTCGCCGGCGTGGGCGACCCCGGCCATGTCGCGCTCACCTTCGGCGACGGGCCGCACCCCCGCTCGTGCGGGCCAGCTGATCGACGACGATCTGCGGTTCGAGGACGGTCCGGGTGCGCCGCGGCCGACTGCTGCACCCCGGCCAAACACATCACCAATCCGCCCAGGTCTCCATCACTCGAGCGAATTGACTTAGGCGGAACGCGGACGGCCCGCCGGATACCCGGCGGGCCGTCGCGTCGTGCTGCTGTCGAGTTGTTAATGCTGACTCGTCAGTCGGTGTCGGGGCCGGGGAGGTAGGCGCCGGGCACCTGGTTCGGTGGGTAGATCTTCGTGTCGCCCGGGTAGGGCGTCTTCCATTGGTGGGTCTGGTACCAGGTGTAGCGGTTCATCTGCTCGGGGTTCGAGTAGTCCGGGATCGCTCCGTTGCCGGTGGTGTGCTGGCCGCCGAGCCAGGTCTGCCACGCGGCGGCGGTGGCCTGCATGTCCGCTGGTACCGCGACTTTCTGAGCCTCAGCCTTGTTCAGCGCGGTCGCCGCGGCGCCCGTCTGGCCCAAGGTGTCGAGACCGCACGACGGGGCGGTGGCGATGCCCTCGGTGAGCGGAACCTGGTTCCGCACCGTGGTGAACGGCGTGTAGTCGGGCTTGTTGGTGAACGCGTCGACCATCGGTGTGGCCGCCGCGAGCTTCTCGTTGAGCGGCTGCGCTCCGAGCATCTGCTCGATGGTGCGGACCATGCTGATCTGCGAGTAGTAAGTACTCACGGTCTTGCCGTGCACCGCGTACGGGCTGATGACCTGGACCGGGGCGCGGTGTCCGTCGACGTGGTCGGCACCGTCCTGGCTGTCGTCGTCGACGACGAAGATGGCCGAGTCCTTCCAGTACTGGCTGTGCGAGATCGTGTCGACGATCTGGCCGATGGCGAGGTCGCCGTCGGCCACGCCCGACTCCGAAGTGGTCGGCCCGCCGGTGTGGTCGCTGGACAGCCACACCATGTTCAAGTTGGCCGGACCGTTCTTCTCGAAGTCCTGCTTCCACAGCTGGGCGCGGTAGACGTCCGGGATCGACAGGTCAAACGGCGGGGACTGCGGGTCGGCGATCGCGTTCAACGACGGGATCGCCGAGCCGTAGGTACCCTTCAGCGCGGGCGCGGTCAGTTGGCCGGCATCGCCGCCGTTCTGGACGCTCGTGGCCGCGCAGTAGTACTGCTGCCAGCTGCCGGAAGGCCTGCCCTCCATGTACTCGAACTCGCCGTAGTTCCTGGCGGTCTTGCCGGCGGCCTCGACCCCGGTCCACAGGAAACCGGCACGCTGGTGACCGAGGACGTCCTCTTCGGTGTCGTAGCTGCGCTGGTATTCACCGGCCGAGGATTCGGTGTACTCGGGGTTGTCACCCTCCATGAGCCAGTTGTGGCCCTCGGCGGAATTCGTCGCGGGGTCGTAGGTGTTGTCGTAGAGGCCGAACTGCGTGGCCAGCGCGTGCTGGTTCGGCGTGGTCTTCGCACCGAACTGCGTCAGGGTCGGATCACCGTTGCCCTGTTTCATGTCGCCGAGGATCTGGTCGTAGGTGCGGTTCTCGTTGATGAGCAGGAAGACGTGCTTGATCGTCGACGGATCGCCGATCCGGGCCGGCACCGGCACGGCCGCCGCTTTGCCGCCCTTGGACTGCTGGACGTCGTTCTTGCCCCAGCCGTTCTGGGCGAAAACCGTGTCGGTGTACTTGCCGGCGATGTCCTTGTCGCTCGGCATGGTGAAACGGGTCAGCGACGCGGTGGTGCTGTGCGTGTCGTGGCCGGTCACCGGGACGGTGCCCTGTCCCTTGGACGTCGTGATGCCCGGGCCCCGCGCGTCGATACCGCGAGTGTTGGTGACCACGACCTGGCCACCGACCGTCGCCACGTCCGACGGGTAGTAGTCCGTCGGCAGCAGGCCGATGTAGCTCACCGGCTGCTGCGGTGCGCCGTCATAGCGGTAGACCGCGACGGCGTTCGCCCGGCCGAGGGTCACCAGCAGGTGCCCGTCGGCGGTCAGCGCGATGCCGGTGGGCTCGTAACCGACATCGGACGACGGCCACGGCTTGGTGTCGATCGTCTGCACGACCTGGTTCTTGGTGGTGTCGACGACCGAGACGGTGTCGCTGTTGGTGTTGGCGACGAACAGCGCGTTGTTCTTGACGTACATCGCGGTGGGGTGCAGCCCGACCGCGATCGATCCGACCGCCGCTCCCGGTTTCGCGGTGTTGATGACGCTGACGGTGCCGGTCGTCGAGGCGCCGGTGGATCCGTTGGCGGGCACCTGGGTGCCGTACGAGTCCATCGTCGTGTCGCCAGCCTGGGCCTGGCGGCCGCCCTCGTTGCTCACGTAGAGCGTGTTGCCGACGAACGCGAGCTCGCGCGGCGCGATGCCGACGTTCCAGGTCTGCTCGACCGCACCGGTGGTGGGGTTGAGCGCCACGACCGTGTTCTGCCCGTTGAGCGCGGCGTACAAGGTGGAGCCGTCAAGCGAGTACTTGAGCTGGCCGACCAGCGCGGAGTTGGCCACTCTACTGCGGTCGTTACCCGAAAGATGGGTGCCCGACGTCGGTACCGGGAAGCGGGTCGGCGTGCCGAGGGTGCCGTCGGCGTTGACCGGGAACCGGGTGATGGCGTCCTGCTCGGGCAGCCAGAGGAACTTGCCATCCGGCGAGTAGGTCGGCCCCTCTTGCCCGACGGAGCCGTCGGAGAGCTTCTGGTTGACCGCGGACGCGGTGCCCACCGTCCAAATCAGCTTGTAGCTATTCAGGTCGAAGACCTGCAGAGCCACCGACTTGTCGGTGCTGGTCGCCGCGAGGAACCGCCCGTCGGGGCTGACCGTCGAGCCCATGAACTTGCCGAACTGGGTCATCAACCGGGCGCCGATCGGGTTGATGAGCTGGTCGTCGGCGACCTGCAGCCCGTTGCGGTACTGCGTACCGACCTGGTTGTCGCCCGGCGGCACTGTGGTGGCGCCGGCCACTCCCGTGCCGATCGTGAGAACACCGGCCAGACCGGCCACCACGATGCGGAACCGTTGGCCGTTCCGGCGCGAGAGCCCCAACCGGACTCCCGAGCCTTGCCTGCGTTGTCTCGTAACTTGCATACCTATCCCTTTCTACCGGGGCGGGCAGATCGTCCGGAGCGCCGAAATGCCACATTCCGAACTCCCACAGAGGGTCGGGCCGCAATACCCGTTGTGACACGGACCGCGAAAGCTGCCGGCCTCCTGAAGTTCGTGACCATCGGCGACCTACCACCCACCCGGGGTGACGTTGAGCCGGCAGACCCAGCCGGTCAGAGCAGACCGACTGGGGTCTCTAGGTCGCCGCGATCGGCCTCGGCAGCCCGAACAGCACCCGTCGCGGCGTCGTCTGACCGGTCTCGTCCGGCGCGACCAGACCAGGTACGTGGCATTCCGCGACATCGAGGTTCAGCCTGTCACAGGCGACGACCTCCGCGTATTACGAGCGGATTTATGCATTTGGACCCTCTAATGTGATCTGCGGCTTGAAGAAACCTAACTACACTCCATAGAATCGACAGGGCGTACCAGGTGAACCTTGGGTAACGTACGAATGACATTGAATGAACGAATTTCGAGTGTTCATCGGACTACTGACAGAAATGGATCACGACGCTGCCTGCATGGCTCGAATGGTAAGAAGAACACTCGAAATTGCCAAAGATATTGTAAAGTCCTGATCATGTGATCATAATCAGTCAAGGCTTCGGAGGTGGGTCTGCTTCCCGAAATATTGCGACAATTCGGTTATCGGTGACGTCGTCTCCTGCGAAACGGCTGATCCACTTGGTCGATACTGTTGGGAAGGCCGTACAACGCATCGGCGACGAACGTCTGATCGCAGTCAATCCAGTGACCGACATCGTCCACGCGACAGCTCGAAGGACTGCGCGGCGACCGAGATCTGGAGTACTGGCAGCGGGTCGTTGCCGGCGCCCGGCCACGGCAACGCCTGGGCAACGATCACGCGCTCGCCTTGGAGATCACTGCGGAGCTGGTGTACAAGCGATATCGGGCGTGACGGCTGGGCGCTGTCCGGCAGAGGCGTAGACCTCACTGACTCCCCGCCCGGCACAGCCATCCGCGAAGTCGAGGAAGAGGCCGGCCTCGACATCGAGATCACCGGCATGTTCAGCTGAAGCCCTCCAAACCTACTGGCAGCTCCAGACCGAACCCGCCATTCACCGCTGAGGATGACCGTGAAGCTGATCGACATCTTCAACGACCGCTACGAACCCGTCGGCACCGAGGACAAGAAGACCGCCCACGCCCAGGGCCTGTGGCACCGCACCTTCTCCGCGCTCGCGATCAACCCCGCCACCCAGCGTGTATTTCTCCAGAAGAAGGCTCCGGGCCGATACAGCTTCGACCGGTCTGACTTTGCCGACATCACCGTCGGCGGCCACTACCAGGCTGGCGAGAACATCGCTGACGGCGTACGCGAGGTTCACGAGGAGCTGGGCCTGCCTGTTGCTTACGCTGACCTGCACCCGATCGGCTTGCGGCAGACCGCCGTGACTCTCGCCCCCGACTACGTCGAACGCGAGTTCCAGCACTGGCACCTGATCCCGCTCAACGTGGCGTTGGAAGACATCCCGCTCGCCGACGCCGAGGTATCCGGCCTGGTGGACATCGCTTTGGACGACGCGATCAGGCTTGCCGACGGCGACACCGACACCGTGCCCGCACGCTACGCCACCCGAACCGACACCGGCCTCGAATACAGCGAGGCCACCCTGACCACCGCCGACCTCATTCCCAACTACCTCAAACTCGACCAGCTCTACCTGCGGCTGTTCGTCGCCGCGAGCCGGTTCTGCGCCGGCGAACGCACGCACCTGTTCTGGTAAACCGGGGATTCAGGCAGTCACGCCGGCTGTGCGATCACCGTCTCTTGGCCCCACCTGACGCCGCGCGGCGGAACAACGACACCAGGAAGGCCTTGTTTCGTCTGCGAGTGATCGAGAGCTTGCCGACAGTTCGGGCCCATAGGATGATGCACGAGTACTGTGAGTGTTCGAGGGGGCCGTTTCAGTGGTGGATGGGCCGGGGTTCCATGTCGACGTCGACAAAGTGGCTGAGGCCGGACGCGGGATCAGCCGCAGTGTCACCGATCAGCAGGGTTTCCAGCTCCGCGGCCTGTGCGGTGACGCGGAGCTGTACGGCCATCAAGGTGTGCACGACGGGCTGATGGACTTCTGCGTGCGGTGGTCCGACGGCCTGGACATCCTGACCGACGACGCCGACAAGATCGGCGACACCCTCACCAGAGCCGCGAACGCCTACCGCGGAATCGATGATGCATCAGCGCGGACCCTGCGGACCGATCCCGGGCAGCAGGCGGTCGAGGGTGGCTGAACTTGGCGAAACCCAAGATCCGGCAGCCCTGATCCCCGGCAAACCGGAGGCGATTGAAGAGAACGCGCGCGTCCTACAGGCGCGCGCCGGCGAAGCGGGTAATGCCGCCGACGGTCTCAAGGCAATCGACACCGGCGCCTGGCAAGGGCCCGCCGCATCAGCGTTTCATGACAAGTTCTCCTACGAACCCGGAAAGTGGTACGCAGCAGCCGACTCCTTGCAGGCCGCCAGCGGGGCGCTCAACGACCACGCCAGCACGCTGCGGTGGGCACAAGCTCAGGCAGCCGAGGCCATCTCGCTGTGGAATCAAGGCCAAGCCACAACCCAGCAAGCCAAGGCGTCCCACGACCATGCGGCTGCGCAGGCCGCGGCGAACAACCAGCCCCCACCACCCTTCACCGACCCGGGCGAGTCACAACGGCAAGCCGCTCGCGAAAAGCTCAACCGCGCCCGCGCCCAGCTCACGGACAGCGGCAACATCACCGCGCAGACACTGCGCGACCGTGCAGGTCAGGCACCACAGAAATCCAGCTGGCTCGACGACGTCGGGGACACACTCGCACAAGCCGGCGCAGATGTAGTCAACGCGATGGCTTCTGCCGGGAACGCCATGCTCAACCACCCGCTGGATACCCTCACCGCCGTGGGCGGTATCGGTCTCACGGTGATCAGCAGTGCCGGGGAAGGCGTGGGCGGACTCTTGGACGCGACCGGCGTGGGGGCGATCGCCGGTGTGCCGCTGAACATCGTGTCCGCAGCCGGTATCGCGGCCGGGGCATCGATGACGGGCGCTGCCGCCATAGATTCAGCAGGTCACGGCGCCCGCGACGACCACGTCGAACCCATCAAAGCCAACAGCAGCAACGAGAGTGCCGGAAGTTCCACCGCGGACTCCTCCCCGCCGGCGGGGGCGCAGGACGGCTGGTCTTCACGAGCATCCAGTAACGGCAAGGGAACCGTGTGGCTCTGCACCGGAGTCGCGGCCCGAGGGTGCGCGGGTGATGGTCAGCGGGCAATCAGGTTCGGGTCGAGCAGCTCGTGCACGTGCCGGAGGCCTGCGCGGAACACCTGCGGGCCAACGGCCCAGCGCCGTGCCGAAGCCCCCCACGTTGGCCACGCCTTGGCAAGAGCGGAAAAGTGGTTCAACGGGCCGGCATACCTCCGTGCGGGCTGTTGATCACCAAGGGCAGGGATCCCTCGACGAGGTAGGGGTGCCCGGGGAAGTAGTCGACGTGAAGGTAGCCGCCGTCCTCGGCAGTGGCCATGGCATGCACGTTTTCGGCCAGGACGGCCCTGGAATCGACGTCGCCGCTGATCACAGGTATCTGCGTCTGGCCCTCGAGGCGGATGTGGACGCCGGAGCAGGGTGTCTTCCTGACTTCGATTCCCGCCAGCGTGCGGCCTCAGCTGGCGTGGCACTTCTTCAGGTCGGTGTGCTGATCGCGGTCGAACTGGTCTACGCGCGGGAAGCTTATCTCCGATGGGTCGACGCGCTTGCTGGCGAATGAATTTCCGCCGGTGGGAACAGAAATAGACGCTATAGTGGTCGCTTTCATGCCTAACGGCGAGCTGCGGTTGGATGCTCGGCCGTCGATTATTTTGAAATGGGAGGGTAATACAAAGGCGTTTTAGCAGTTGTCGGCGGGGTGGTGTGCGTAGCTGCCCCCGATAGGCTCTGCCTGTGCGCGATCGCAGCCGGCGCAACAGCGATCTCACAGCGCGCCGGCGCCGTAGCAGCGGCCGGTGGAGTGACCGCAGGCGCCGGAGTCGCAGGCGAGATGTTCGGCGACGGCGCCGGTGAAGCAACCGGCGGCGGAGCTGGGGCGGAAGCGGCCGCGGGCGAGTCCGCCGGCGAGGCAGGCGCGGCGCCCATAACCGCCGACCCGCCGCCACCTCCCGTTGCGAAGAACGCTCCGGCTGAGGAAGCCCCGGCTGCCAGCCCGGCCAAGGCTTCGTCTGGGTGCAACAGTTTTGCTGGTGCCACGGGCGTCCTGATGGCTGATGGCTCGAGCAAGCCGATCGATCAGGTCCACGTCGGCGACGTGATCACCAACGCCGAACCAGACGGCCACAACGATGAACAGCACGTGGTGACAGCGGTGCACGTCACCACCACCGACAAGTCCTTCGACGACCTCACCTTCAGCACGCCGGACGGGCCGGCGACCATCACCAGCACCGCCCAGCACCTGTTCTGGGACGCCACCCTCCACACCTGGCGCGAGGCCGACAACCTCCGTGTCGGCGATGAAGTCGACAGCCCGGACGACGGTCACGTCACCGTCGTCATGCCGGGTCTGGTGACCACAGCCCCTTGATCAGGAACTACGAAAAAGGTAACGGGAGCGAGTGATGCCAGGCGGGCGCGCGATGTCGTGATGGGTTGTTGATGAGGACCTGGTGCCGATCGAGCCGATACCGTGACGGACCTGGGCATGCCAGTGATCAAAGACGTTCCTTTTAGAGTGTGTTTGAGAAGGCTCGGCGTGCGTGCGTGACCTTGTCGGCGCAGATGATCAACAGTGCCGGGGTGGCACGACGTGCGCGGTACCCCTCGGACACCAGCGACCAAACACTGGGTTCTGATCGAGCCGCTGTTAGCGGAGGTGAGGACCGGGGCCGGCGGGAGAAGCATCCCCGGCGCGCGCTGAGTGGACGCGATCCTCTACGTCGTGCAGACCGGGTGCTCGTGGCGGCAACTTCCCGCATACTTCCCGCCCTGGCAGACCGGGGTTATGTTGGAGTAGTTGCCGCTGGTCGGGCCGGTGGTGGCGAGGTGATCGGCGCGGCCGGATCCGGCCGGCGGCGGTGGGTGGCCGGGCACGTCCACCCGGACGGTTCCTGGCCGGCCTTCCGGCTGTCGGCGCGCGGGCGCTGGTGGGCGTCGAGCGAGGAGGCGGCGTGGCTGCCGCCGGAGCGGAGGCCTGATGGTTACTCAGCTGAGCGACCGGATCGCCAGGGAGCAGGCAGCACTGCGGCGGGTGGCGACGCTGGTGGCCCGGGCAGCGCCGCCGGAGCAAGTGTTTGCCGCGGTCACGGAGGAAGCCGGGCGGCTGCTGGGCGCCCACCACTCGTGGATGGCCCGGTACGACCCCGACGGCGGGGCAACGTTGGTCGCGACGTGGAGCAGCACCGGCGCCGCCGTCCCAGCCGGGACCCGGCTGCGCCTCGGAGGGCGCGACGTGCGCACGCTGGTGTTCCGGACCGGCCATCCCGCGCGGATCGACAGCTCCGCCGGCACCCCGGGCGTCATCGCCGGCCTCCCCCGCGAGTTCGATTACGGCACCGCCGTGGGCGTGCCGGTCAGCGTCGAGGGCCGCCTGTGGGGCGTCATGGCCGTCGCATCCTCGCCAGGGGAGCCGCTGCCGACCGATTCCGAGGCGTGGCTGGCCGGGTTCACCGAGCTGATGGCCACCGCGATCGCCAACTCGCAGGCGCGCGTGGAGCTGCGCCGGTTCGCAGGGGAGCAGGCGGCGCTGCGGCGGGTGGCAACGCTGGTGGCCCGAGCGCCGCCGCCGGCAGAGGTGTTTGCCGCGGTCACGGAGGAAGCCGGGCGGCTGCTGGGCGCCCACCACTCCTGGATGACCCGGTACGACCCCGATGGCGCGGCAAGGTTGATCGCCACGTGGAGCAGCACCGGCGCCGGCGTCCCCGCTGGAACACGGCTGCCCCCCGGAGGGCGCAACGTGTACACGCTGGTGTTCCGGACCGGCCGTCCCGCACGGATCGACAGCCCCGCCGGCACCCCGGGCCCGGACTGCGATGTCGCCAGCGAGCTGGGCGTCCGCTCGGCCGTCGGCGTGCCGGTCAACGTCGAGGGCCGTCTGTGGGGTGTCATGGTCGTGTCATGCACGCAAGAGGAGCCGTTGCCCGCCGACACCGAGGCGTGGTTGGCCGGGTTCACCGAGCTGGCCGCCACCGCCATTGCCAACGCCGAGGCCCAGGCCCAGCTGGCCGCTTCCCGGGCGCGGATCGTGACCACCGCCGACATCACCCGCCGCCGGATCGAGCGCAACCTGCACGACGGCGCCCAGCAGCACCTGATCTCCCTCGCCCTGCAGCTACGAGCCGCGCAGCTGGCCGCGCCACCCGGGACCGGCGAGCTGATGCGGCAGCTCGACGAGGTGGCCACTGGGCTGGTCGAGGTGCAGGAGGAGCTGCGCGAGATCGCCCACGGCCTGCACCCGGCCATCCTGGCCGAGCGCGGACTGCGCTCCGCACTGAAGGCGCTGGCTCGCCGGTCCGCGGTCCCCGTCCGGCTGGATGCCCAGGTGGAGGGGCGGCTGGCCGAACCTGTCGAGACCGCCGCCTACTACGTGGTGGCCGAGGCGCTGACCAATGCGGCCAAGCATGCGCACGCCACCGTTGCCGAGGTCCAAGTGGCCGCCGGTGAGGGCGTGCTGCACGTGCGCGTCCACGACGACGGCTGCGGCGGCGCCGACATCACCCGCGGCTCCGGTCTCACCGGTCTCCAGGACCGGGCCGAGGCGCTTGGCGGCCACCTGGCACTGCACAGCCCGCCCGGAGAGGGCACCACCCTACAGGTTCAGCTCCCGGTGGAGCACGCCGCCGAAGCCGACCGGCTTTGAGCATGTCAGCGATCAAAAACATTCCGCTTCAGTCCGGAGAAGGGTCGGTTCGCCAGACCGCCCTACCGGCGGTGATACGGCCACCGTGGTGAAGATCGTCGTTCACCCCGGCTGGAGCAGGGGCATGACCGCGCCGACAGACGACATCGCCATGCTCACGCTCGACCACGCCGTTCAGGCGCAAGCCCAGCGAACACCGTCGCGCTGCCCGTGAGGAACCAATTCCGCTCGAGCACGCCGACGAGCGCCCACACCGCCCGCGCGGTGAACAGCGACTCCGTCATGACCATGCTCGCGGTGATCGCCATCGGCGCACCCGCCCACAGCACGGCCAGCAACAACCCGACGCGCGGCAAGCTCACCAGCCGGCCGATCCGGTACAGCCCGCACGCGGCTGCGATGCCGGCGACCGTCGACACGATGAGGTCGGCCGCAGTCACCGAGATCCTCGGCAGCTGGCCGACGAACTCGGTGAACGCGGGGTAGAGCGGAAAAAACCCGTACGGCGCGTAGGGAAAAGGGTGGCTGCTGATGTCTACCGGGTGGGGGACACCGGTGTAGTTCCGGGTACCACCAGCCGTCCCACGACCGCAGCCGGTCGAACAACGGCTGGTTGCTGTGCGCGGCCATGAGGGCCAGCACGCCCACGCTGAACAGCCGGACCGCGAGGAACAGTCCCGTCGCGCGCGCGTAACCCGACCGTGCCCACGGCAACGCGCGCGCGAGATCGGCGTCCGGAGGGGAGATCGGCCGAACGAGGAGGAGGCGCGGTGAGCGCCCGCCCCACTGTGTTCGGCGTAGGCCTGTCCGCGACGTCCGTCAACATTGCCCCCACCTTTGGGAATTCGGCTCAGCCATCTTCCGTCGAGTCGATCAAGAACAGCGTTACCCAGCTTCCAGGTGATGAGGGCCACCGTCCGCCGCCGGTAAGACGAACCTCGGGCGAGCAGCTGGCACGCCTCATCCTCGGTGGTCAGGCTCTGCGGCACCGGCGCCCGCCGCTTCAACGTCACGCGTCCGCATCCTTCTCCTCGGTGATCGTGAACGACACGATCTCGGGGCCGTCGCTGGGACGTTGGGCGAAACCGACGTTGCCGTTGCCCAGCAGCGCGATGCGAACGTCCCCTATCGGGAGCGACGAGGACTTTGCCACGAGCTGGCTGATCTTGACGGCGAGCTCGGGCTTGGTGACCGCGTTGACCTTCCACGGCGACAGCCGGCTCATCGGCTCCGTTGTCAACCGCACGGTGTATTCGGTCCGAGGGGTGTTGTAGGCGAGGCGGATGACTGCGGCGGCGATCGTGCCGAGGTGCGTCGGGCCCTCGTTGGTGCCGCCGAGTATCCGGTAGCCCTGGTTCGCGCTGCCCATGAACTCGTGCCGCGGCCCGCCGTCGGCGTGCGCGACCCCGCTCATCGGGACTCTGCCGACGCGGAGCTCGGCGGCCATATGCTGAACGACCGGGGCGTCGACCAGGCGCTGCTCGGTCTCACCGTAATGCGCTGCTTGGATCCGGACTGTAATCGAATACCTCCAATGTGGACGGTGACGTTGTGGTCGGGAGAGGTGGCCCGCCCAGCGGGGGAGTAGTAGGCGGACCACCGGCTTGAGGGATCAGGCGCTGAGGTGTGGCGGTTACCGCCGACCCGGGTCTGCTGAAGGTCGACTCGCCGAGACCGCGATCGGGCGGCCCGTCATCGCCGCGTGACCCGTGTGGCGCTATCGCCGTGGGAACAGTGGCTGCCGGCATGGCAGTCGGTAAGAACCTCCGACCGCGCGGCGCTAACCAGTCAGCGTGTGTTCCGATCGAAGACGAGCGCCCCGACGCACTCTGGAGGTTTGGCTGATGATCCGTTCTTCGATCGCGCGCCCCAAGGCCAGGCGAGGTTGATAGCTCGCTCGACCCGGCAACGGTCGTATCTGTGGCCACTACAGCCTTGAATCAACAATGCCCGCTAAGGATCCGCCTGCCATTGGCGGGCGGGAGAGGAGCTCGCCCGTGTTTGGGAAACGCTATGCCGCGTCGATGATTGCCCGGAGCGCCGAGAACGTCCGGGACCGTCGCCGCTTTCTGCGAGCGGCTGGAATGGCCAGCTTGGGTGTCGTCGGAGCCGGAGCTCTTGGCGGGCTCGCCGCAAGACCTGCGACGGCGGCGACCGCTGCGGCTGCAGAAGGTGCCGTCAGTGACGGTGCGGTGCTCAACTTCGCGCTCAACCTCGAGTACCTCGAGGCCGAGTTCTACTTGCACGCCGTCACAGGCAAAGGACTCGCTGATTCGATGACCACCGGCACCGGGACCCGTGGCGGCGTCACGGGTGGTCGCGCGGTCAAGTTCAAGACCAAAGCCACCCGCCAATTCGCCCAGGAGATCGCGTCGGACGAGAAGGCCCACGTCCAGTTCCTGCGGACCGCGCTGGGCTCGGCGGCGGTGAGCCGGCCGTCGATCGATCTGCAGTCCAGCTTCACCGCGGCCGCCCAGGCCGCCGGCCTGGTCAAACCCGGCCACAGCTTCGACGCCTTCGCCTGTGAAGAGAATTTCCTGCTCGCCGCGTTCCTCTTCGAGGACGTCGGCGTCACCGCCTTCAAGGGCGCCGCGCCTCTGATCAGCAACAAGACGTACCTCGAAGCTGCCGCCGGCATCCTCGCAGTCGAGGCGTACCACGCCGCTGGCATCCGCAGCGCGCTTTACCAGCACGGCGGCAGCCTCGACGGTTTAGGCCACCTCGGCCACGACCTCAAGGAGGCCAGCGTCAAGCTATCCAACGCCCGTGACAGCCTCGACGGTTCGGTCGACGACGACCAGGGCGTCGTCGACAGCCAGGGCAATGTCAACATCGTCCCGGCCGACGCCAACGGCATCGCCTACAGTCGCTCTCCCGGCCAGGTCCTCAATATCGTCTACCTCACGCCGAAGGCGGCCACCTCAGGCGGGTTCTTCCCCAAGGGCCTGAATGGCGAGGTCAACACCAGCGCTGCCAACGGCTGACCCAACACCACAAGGCGGGCGCCGGAGCGTCTTGGAGGACGCCCTGGCGCCCGTCGACTGTTAGGCCTGGGTGCCCCCGCTCCCGCCGCGGCACCGGGAGTCCGGCGGCAGGAGCGGGAGCGCGCGTTCGTGTTGTTCTGCCTCGCGTTTCGAGCGCAGGAGCCGGTCGGGTAGGTGCGGATCGACGACGGCGTGACAGGCTCGCAGCATCGTCGCGCCGTGTTCCCGCACGACCGCTTCGAAGGGCCGCATGTTGCGCTGTTTCAGAACAGCCTGCCGTCGTCCTCGGCGGGCGGCTCTTCCAGGTTGAGTAGGAAGCGTTTTGCGGTCGACACCGCCCGCGTACCCGGTCAGGCCGCCGCTCGCGCCGACCACGCGGTGGCACGGCACGACGATGGTGATCGGGTTCCAGCCGTTCGCGTTGCCCACGGCCTGCGCAGCGCCCGGGTCGCCGAGTTCCGCGGCGAGGTCGCCGTAGGTGCGCTTCTCGCCGTACGGGATCTTCGTGAGCAGTCCTCACACCTTGCGGTCGAAGGCCGAGCCGCGTGGCGCCAGCTCGAGATCGAAGTCCCGCCGCTCGCCGGCGAAGTATTCCGTCAGCTGGCGGATCGCCTCCGCGAAAGTCGGGTCGCTCCCGGCCCCAGGCCCGTCAGGCGCGGCTCGCGCTTGTGGCCGTCGAAGTAGAGACCTACCAGGGCCGTGCCGTCCGCGACCAGCGTCAGGTCGCCGACCGGCGAGGCCGCGACCGCGTGTCGAACGCCCATGTCCTCGTTCCCTTCTCCTTGCGTCACAACGGATAGGTGCGCAGGCTCGCCGAAGTGTTAGATCAGCCCTGCGATTGTTCCCCACCCATCAGTTGCTGCTAAGGGATGTCTCGTAACTGAGAGCGTGGTTGGTGGGGCTGGTGTTGCGTCAGGCTTCGAGGAGGACGTTGTGCAGGTGCGCGATTCCGGACACCGTGTCGGCGAGCGTGCTGGCGGCGCGGCGGTAGTCGCGGAGGATCTTGAAGTTCTTCATCCGGGCCAGGACGTGTTCGACGCGAGCGCGGACCTTGCGGTGGGTGGCGTTGAGATTCTCTTTCCAGTCCGGGAGTTCGCTGCCGTCGCGAGGTTTGCGGTAGGGCATGACGACCGCCGGGTTGCCTTGATAGCCGCCGTCGGCCATCACCGGCCGACCGGCGAGTTGCTCGGCCATGCCCGAGGCGCGGTAGACGGTGCAGTCGTCGCGGTTGCCCGGCTGCGGGTCACCGGTCGCGATCACCAGCCGGGTCTCGGCGTCGATCGCGACCTGCACGAACGCCTGAGTACCGGTAGTTCTTCGACGGTGTCGCCAGCCGGTGATCCCGGGTAGGCACCAGTGTGCCGTCCACGATCGCGACCGCATCCACCCGGCGTTTGCGGACCGGGGCCAGGGCCAGCAGCGGACCGATCGTGTCGCTTCCCCCGGTGCGCCGCCGAATGCGACACCCCGAACAACGGCCCGATCTGGCGCATCGTCAGGTTCGTCCGCCACTACGTTGCGACCAGCAACACGCGATCGGCCAGCGGCAATGCCCACTGCCGACCGGGCCGGCCGTCAGCGATCTCGTCCCCGCCTCGCTTCGCGACCAGCCGCACGAGCTTGCGGAACTGACCCGGCTCCAGCCCGGTGAACGGGGCAATCCACTCCGGCCGCGACGCTGTGATCACCTGCACCACACCAACATGATCGACTACCGGCCCCGCCGGCCCAGCACCGGGTTACGAGACATCCCTTAGCTGACAGGATTCGCGGGCGCGTCAGTGGCATTGTCGACCGCCTCGCAGGTTTTGTCTCCGAATTCGGTGTTAGGTCGCGAACGGCCGAGAGGGCACACGACAACAGGCAACCGTTGTGCAGCGCGAGCCGCGGCGCCGAACCACCTGAATGAGACCCGGAGAGTCGCCGCTTCCAGTGCATGCCGGACGAACTGGTGGAGTAGAGCGCATCCCGATGCTGGGTGCCGGATGCGCGCCGGTGGGTCCGTAATTAGGCGCACAGGAAGAACAGAGTCGAGATAGACACCTCGGGGCAGGGAGGGCAGACAGGTACGCGGAAGACCCCCGGCAGGGCGGGCGACCTTGTGATCAACCCGCCGATCACGAGCTTCGATCTGTCTTCGCACACAGGTTACGTGGTATCTGCAAATCCGCAGAGGACCGATCGGCCCCTCGACGCCTTGGTCCCGAGGCTGACGGTGGTCCACGAGGCGGGCAGGATCGGTCGTTCTCTCCGTTTTTACGGACGAACGCGGATGATCGTCTTGCCCTTGACCCGTTCGGTCGGATTGAAGGCGGCAACGGCGTCGTCGAGGGCCGCGACGGTGCCGATGTTCGTCCGCACTCGTCCATCCCGCACCCGCCGGGCGATCTCACTCAGTTGCGCGCGATCGGGCACAACGACGAAGTCGATCGCCACGCCGTCGGCGGGCCGCCCCTCCGGCGGGCCGGTGACTGTCACCAGCGTTCCGCCGGCTCGAACCAGCCTCGCGGACCGCTTGCCGATGTCGCCGCCGAAGACATCAAACACCAGATCGACTCCGCCAACGTCTTCCAACGTATCGTTCTCGAGGTCGATGAACTCGTTCGCGCCGAAGTCGAGTGCGGCCTGACGACCGGCAGCACGCCCAGTGCCGATGACGTAGGCGCCTGCCTCTCGCGCGAGCTGGGTTGCCATCGAACCGACGGCGCCGGCCGCGCCGTGCACGAGGACGCTCTGCCCCACCCGGAGGTGGCCGTGCTCGAACAGCCCCTGCCACGCAGTCAGGCCTGTCATCGTGAGGCTCGCGCCTACCGTGAAGTCAACGTCGCCCGGCAGCGGCGCGAGGTTGCGGGCCTCGACGACTACATACTCCGCCAGCGTGCCGTCGCGAGTCCAGTCCGTGATACCGAACACCCGCTGTCCCACCGCCAGCCCCGCCGCACCGTAGCTGAGGGCGCTGACCACCCCGGCCACCTCGTGTCCGGGGATCGACGGCGTCCGGTCACGACCGAGGCGGTCGATCCAGGTCGAAGGCCACTCCAACTCATCACCAGTGAACCCCGACGCATGAACTTCAACGACGACATCGCCGTAGTTCGCGCCGGAGAGGCTCGCGAGCGTCACCGTGTCCGGATCGGGCCGCTCCACCAGGGTCATCCCCGCCGTTCCCGCCGCTTCATCCGTCACCACAACCGCTTTCATATGAAAACCGCTCTGTATCAGTCCTCGCCGTCCTACCTTGCAGACGACTCTGTGGACCGTATCGTCCATTATGGTGTCCGGTGTTGCAAGTTCCGTCGGGTTCGGCGGACCGGCCCGCCCCGCGACCACTGAGAGCGGCCGTCACAAGACCCGCGTCCGAGTCGAACACGCTGTGGTGCGGATGAAGTGTCGGAAGGTCTTGTGCGACTGCCGCCGCGTCGCCAGCACACCCTGAACGAGACGGAGTCCGGAATCGCCCACCAGCGCACATCTTCGTCACCGACTGAGCCGTAACGCCAACCACGACACCAGTTATGAGACATCCCTTAGGTGGCGTTGGCTGACGCCTGTGGAATCGAGAGCCGCGGCAGCCAATGAGTGAATTCTATTGCCGATTGACCGACAGGAATGGCCACACCCATGTGGCTAGTGTCAATCAGCCGGGCACCGACAAAAGACCAGACCGGCGTTGGGGCGCATTGTCACGCACTCCAACGCCGGCGCCGATGTCTGAGAGCCGGAGGGGCTCAGTTTCCGGCAAGCACGGGCCTGACTTGAAGCACGCCCGGGCCGCCCTTGGCGCCCGAAACAGCGCGCTCCAGCGCCGTTGCCGCGTCGGCCAGCGGAAGTACTGCGCCGACCGACATGGTCAGCCGGCCGTCACCCAGCAGCGCACAGAGCTCCGCGAGCTGGGTGGCATCTGGGCGCACGTAGACGTCGGCGATGCTGATGCCACGCTCGACCGCCGGCGGGTCGCCGGTGATGGTCGCCATCCGGCCACCCTCCCGCAAAGCCACGATGACCTCAGCGCTGCCGCCGGGAACCGCGTTGATGGCGGCGTCGACGCCGACGCCGCCGGTCAGTTCACGGGCGCGCTCGGGCCACCTGCTGTCGTGGTAGTCGACGACCTCGGCGGCTCCAGCCTGCGTTACGCGAGCGGCGCTCGAAGGTCCGGCGGTTGCGATCACCCGGACCCCACGCAGGGCGGCGAGCTGCACGACCAACCCACCGGTTGTGCTGCCGGCGCCGTGAACGAGCAGCGTCTCGTTCGCGGCGACCTTGAGCGACTCGGTGAGGACCTGCTCCGCAGTCAGCGCAGGCACCGGGAACGCCGCCGCCGTCTCCCACGACACGCCACGAGGCTTCTGCACGACCAGACCGGCGTCGACAACCACGCGCTCCGCCCAGCAGCCCTGGTGACGCAGTGGCAGCGGGTGCCCCAGAACCTCGTCGCCGAGCCGAAGGTCCGTCACCTGCGAACCGACCGCGACGACCTTGCCGGCGACTTCGACGCCGAGAGCCATCGGCGGGGTCAGCCCGACATCCCACGCGCCCGCCCGGACGATGTTGTCCCAGTTACCAACTCCGGCTGTCTCAACCTCGATCACCACTTCGTCAGGACCGGGGCTAGCCGGCTCCGAGAGCTCAAGCAGCTCGACTTGGCCACCGATTTCACGCACTCCAGCGGCACGCATCACATTTTCTCCATTTCACTCTGACCAGCCTGGTATTTCTTCGACCACTCGGCGACGAGAGCGGTTTCATCGCCACCACCGAACGCATAAGCGGGCGACATGATCGGTTGGACGCGATCGACGTGCACCAGAACGGCCTCGTGCGCGGGGTAGCCTGGCCCGTTCAGGTCGAGCAGCCAGCTGTGCAGCCACTGGTAAACCGGCGATTCACGGTCATGAATCGCGGCCGTTCCGGTGAACCGATAGCCCCGGCGCCGGAAGATGTCCACCGTATTCATCTCAATACGCGGGTCCGCGGTCAGGTTCTCGATCGTGCCGGGCGAGGCGATGTTCATGAACGCGATGTGCTCGTCGTCGTACACCCGCGCTGACGCCTTCGGCGACAGGCTGGGCGAACCATCTGGCCGCACCGTCGCGACAAAGGTGAGTTTCGCAGCCTCCACAATCAGTCGCATATCGGCGTCGATCATGTTCTCGGCTCCTCTCGTTGGAATGTGCCCTAATTATGAGGTAGCGGCCTGGAGAGGTGAAAAGCTCTCACAGACAGGCCGGTCTGGGTCGCCGTTGGCGGGCGGCCCGGCGAGTTGGCCGAGGCGGTGGCGGCGAGCACGGCCGACGACGTCGCGACCACCTCGAAACCGGTATCGGCCAACATTACGAGAGACGATCCCAAGCGTTCGCAAGAGCAGCCCTTTCCCGAGCTGTGCGCGCCGGCAGACCGGCGGGCCACCGGTTGGCTGGGCGTGCCGGCCGAGTTGACGGCGGGGGTGTCGACGTCGGTCTGGTGTGCCGGGTCTTCGTGTCCAGCACCCGGCTCAAGTTGCCCTGCAAATTCGTGACAGCATCGAATAGTCTTGCTCGACGCGATGACCTTGAACCTGTCCGGCACGAAATCCGAGCTGTGCGCCCGTCAAGCATCCGCTGGGCGCCGGCGAGCATCGTCTGGAGCGGGAACATTCAGTCGTGACACAGTGCTCGACCTCCGATAGGTGTGTGGATGATCAGCGTCGAGCCCACGTCGACTCTTACCGTCGCAGGGTCACGTTCACGTTTGCGGCCGGGAGCCCTGCCGTCTACGGGGCCAGGAACGTCTGGGCCGAGCTGAACCGCCACGGTGTGGATGTGGCCCGGTGCACGGTCGAACGGCTCATGTGCGAGAGCGCAGCGACGTCGAAGTGCAGTGCAGACCGCCCCGCTACACCCGGTGCCTGGCCGAGGCCGGCGCGCTCGCCTCGATCGGACCCAGAGACTACTCCTACGACAACGCTGGAGCCGAGGCGTTCGAACTCCCTCTACAATGCCGGACTTGTCCGCAACCGGGGCCGCGCGCGAGGTATCGACGACCTGAAAATTGCGCCGGCGGAGTGTGTCGACTGGTACAGTAACCGGTGTCTGCTCGGCGAACTCGGACACGTCCGATTGGCCGAATACCATGGCCCAGCAAAGCGCTCGATCAGACGTCTCGGTGTATTTGAGAACCGGATCCGACTGGCAAGATCTTTGCTCGACCAGCCGGGCCGGTCGTATGTCTTGCTCCACCAAAACGATTGTATCCTTACCACGGCGTAGGCGTGTTCGCCGGAGCCGTACTCGGACAAGGAGTGGACCTCATGACAGACCCCGCGATCGTCGTCGGCGTCGATGGATCGGACCAGGCGCTGGACGCGGTACGTTGGGCCGCCGCCGAAGCGGCACCCCGGGCCCTCCCACTGCAGCTGGTGTCCGCCGTCGACCCGGCGATTGCCGTCGCTACAGCTGGGCCGCCCGTCGTGGAAGAGGCGGTCGAGGCCATCGAGCAGATCGCGAAGGCGGACCTCGAGAAGGCCGCCCAGCTCGCCCGTGTGACCGCGGACATCACCGTCCGCACCGAGTACTTCCCCAGTCCGGCGATCCCGGTACTGGTCGAGCAGTCCAAGCACGCCCGCCTGCTCGCCCTCGGTGCGTCCGGGCGTGGCGGGTACGCCGGCATGCTGCTCGGGTCGACCGCGGTGTCCGTGGTGGCGCGCAGCGAATGCCCCGTCGTGGTCGTCCGCCCGGCTGCCGAGCCCGCGGGTCCAGTGGTAGTCGGCGTCGACGGCAACGAGACCAGCCTCGGAGCGCTGGCGGCGGCCTTCGACGAGGCGGCCTGGCGGCGGGCGCCCTTGGTCGCCGTGCACTCCTGGTTCGACTCGGACTACCTGCTCGCCACCCAGTACGGCCTGGTCGAAGGTGAGCCGGAAGAGGAAGAGCAGGCCCAGGTGCTGGCCGAAAGCCTCGCGGGGTGGCAGGAGAAGTACCCCGACGTGACGGTCCAGCGCGTCGTGGTCCGCGACCATCCTCGCCACCAGCTGCTGGAGTGGAGCCACAAGGCCCAGCTCGTCGTGGTCGGTAGCCGGGGCCGCGGCGGGTTCAAGGGACTGGTGCTCGGTTCGACGAGCCAGGCGCTGATCCAGCACGCGTCCTGCCCGGTCATGGTCGTGCGTGGGTAACGGGAGACCCGTGCGCGAAGGGAGCGCCGTCGAGGACGGCAGCCGCACATTCGCTTTACCTCGTAACCCACTGGTCCAATCTGGACGGCGCTGACAATGCCGAACCTCCGGGGGCAGCAACCCCGGAGGTTATTCCTCGCCCTGTCTCGGCCGATCGCATGCGGCCGCTATCGGTGTCGATGCCGGCCACGCTGAGCGCGTCCAAGACGGCGTCGTAGACAGGGCCGGCGTGAGGGATCCTAGTCCTGGAATATCAACGAAAACCATGTCAGGCTCAGTGACGTGACGGCTTGGGCGTCAGAGGGCTGTCGCGCAGAACTGGAAGCAGACCACACCGAGGTGGATACGCTGGACCCGGCCGCCCGAAGCACCGCGGCACGCACCTCGAGCGACCAGGCCCTCGCGAAGCGCGGCCGCGATTTGCTCGGACACAGTTCCGGCGCGTGCCCGCCAACCGCGTGACCCGCGCGCAACGGGGCGAGCTGCTCCCGGTTGATTCCAGTCCGATTTGGACCAGGGTGCTCGCTCGGCCCACGTGGCGCGGACGGACCAGTAACCGCGGATCGTCCGGTTGGCTACTCACCGTCCCGGTTGTTCCTGGGCGCGTCGGCCTGCGGGTTGCGTGCAGCGATCACGGTGAACAGGGTGGCGACGATGGCGAGTCCCCCGTAGCCGAGGGCGATTTGCGGCAGCGAGAAGGTGGTGGAAAGTCGCCCGGCGATCAGCGCCGGGATCGTGGCACCGCTGTAGCTGAGGAGATAGACGACACTGAAGATCGGCGCGCGGTCGGCCTGGGTGCTGCCGTACAACAGGCATCGGGTGGCGGCGCTGATGGCGATGCCTTGGCTGGCGCCGGCGACGATTGTCGCGGCGATGAACAACACTAGGGTGCCAGTGGTGATCGCCGTGATGATGCCGATCATTCCGGCCAGGAAGGCGATCATGCTGACGCGTTGCGTTGCCGCCGGTCTGAACCGGCCGCCGAGGGGAGCGCCGAGAACACTGGGACCCATGTAGGCGGCGAACACCAGTCCGATCACGAGCGGGCTGCGAGTGTGGAGTTGGTTTTCGACCAGTGCCGGCACGAACGCTTGGTAGAAAGCCCCAGCCGCCCAGGTGGCCAGGAGCACCGCCGCCGCGACGGGGATCAGGTGCCTAACCCGGGCTGGTGCACGGACCCGGGGGCGTAGCGATCGCCAAACACCCGGTGTCGGAGTCACGGTTTCCGGACTGATGGCGATGAGCGCGACAGAGACGACGAGAAGGCCGATCACAACCAGGTAGATGAGGTCGCGTGGCCAGGGGCCGAACTGGACCAGAGCACCGGAAGCGATTGCGCCGACGGCAAGACCAAGCATCACAGTCTGGGTCGAGGCCACAGAAGCCAGCCAAACCGGCCTGAGAGGTGCGGCGTCGACGATGTAGGAGGTGAGGCTGCTGCTGGCGAGTCCGGCACCGAGACCCATCAGGAGTCGACCGGCGATCAAGATGCCGATGTGGTGCACGTTCAACAACAGCAGACACCCCAGCACGAGCAGGCCGAGGCTGGCGATGGAAGTGGGCCGCCGACCTAGATGATTGGATACCCGTCCCAGCACCAACAGTGTGATGAGAGTGGCGACGGAGTAGGCGACGACCGTCGCCGAAATGCCGGCGTTGGTGAACCCGTCCTCGGCCCGGTAGATGTTGAACAGCGGGATCGTCGAACCCACCGCGGCAAACACGGCCACCAGGGAGACCACCGCAGATAAGAAGGCCAGCCGGAGTGTTCTGGCCTTGCTGGCAGGGTTGGTCACTGGTACCGCGTTGTGCATCGAGCAACTTCTTTCTGGTGTTGGCTACGCCTAAAGGTTTTGTGGGCCCGGTCGAACTGCACGGCTGGGTCGCGACCAGAAGCCTCGCGGGCGGCGGCCCGGTCGGCCTCGACGTAGTGACGGTTGAGCGGCGTGAGAATCGCCAGGCCCCTCGAGCGACTGCTTGGTTTCGCTCATCTTCACGTGCTCCTCCTGCGTGCGGTTCAGCGGTCGTTGTAGGCTCGCACAGCGACCAGCGTCATCGTGCAAGTGCTTAGTACCGGCCCGTCGCGCCGTCTTACCGCCAATGAGGTTTCTCCGTAAGTTGATCAACCCGGGATTTGTCGTGGCCAGGCGAGCAATTATCCAGACGTGGGGACGAAGATCTTGAGTGGCGTGCTCGTCGGACTTTCCGTTCTCGGAGCGCGTCAGCGTGGACGAGAGCGGACGAGTTCGCGGGTGGTGATCAGGTATGCCATAGCCCCTGTCAGGCGCTTGGGTCGAGTATTCAAGGGAGCGGCGGCTGGAGATCGATTCGCAGTACTGACAGCTGATCTTCTGCGTCATGGCGACGTTTGAGCCACGCCAAGCCGTCGGGATCGGACGTAAGACCGGCTACCGGCAACGCATCGCTGCAAGGTAGACGCGACCACTGGTAGAGAACACCGCGCTGGCTCTGGGGTACCTGGCCGGAGAGACAGAAGTACTCAACCGCGATGCCTGAGCGACGCACGGCACCAGGAACGCATGCAGTGGTGTTCATTCCGCCTCATTGTTGGTCACCCAGCGCCATGCTGTCCTGGCATAGTGTGCGAGCCGCGTGGTCACCAGACGATGGCCCGCCACGAGGGACGCGTCCGCGGCGGTGTGGACGGGCCGCGCATCGACATCGGGCCCGCGCCGCGCTCGAGGGGTATGGGCTCGCCGGAGGTGCGGAAACGGCAGGAGGCAGGTACTTCCCTCGACGCTCGTGCCCGATTCCGACCGCGGAATGATCCAATGTGTCGGCGGCGCTGCTCGTCCGCAGTTACGCAGCGTAGTCGGTCGCGAGAAACCGACGCGGCAATCGGCACGGTGAAAGTGGCCAACCAGATCGTGCAGTGGGGCTGTGGGAGACGGCGCAGACGATGTTTGTCAAGCGACGCTCGGAAGGACTGGCCGGCCCGGCGCAGCACCAAGCCCCAGTCTTCACGCACCTTGCCGTTCAACCGTGGCGTGGCAAGCCGGATGTAGACATGGCCGATGGCCCCCGGTCCACGACGCGCCAGTGGAAATCGGTTTGGAACTCTGCGCCGTTGTCGGTGTGGGTCTTCTCGACCTGGAACGGCAGTCGGGACAGTACCTAGTCCAGGACTAGGCCGCGGTCTTCTGGTCCGAGCGCGGGTAGATCCGCAGGATGCGCAGGCGGGTGCAGTCATCGACCGTTACTGTCGGGGCGTTGCTCGTTGAACACATGCTGGGCTCAATGCGCACGGGCCCCGTGAGTACGACTGGGCGCGGGTGCCGATCCGGATCGGCTGGCAGGCCGGGCGCGGACATTGGCTGCTCGCCCGCCGGTCGATCTCTGATCCGGGCGAGATCGCCTACTACGTCTGCTACGGGCCCCGGCGGTCAACCCTGCTGGATCTGGCCTGGATCGCCGGGGCCCGGTGGTGGATCGAGGAGTGTTTCCAGCAGGCCAAGAACGAAGCCCGGACTGGATCACTGCCAGGTCCGCTCCTGGCGGGCGTGGTATGCCCACATCACCCTGTCGATGCTCGCCCACGCCTGGCTCGCATTGTCGCGATCCCTTGCCACAAAAGAGGAGCCGGCGCCGCCGAGTCAGACATGATCGGATTCACGCTACCGGAGATCCGTTGATGACGGCGATGAGCGAGATCAGCGCGATGAGCTGCTCCTCGTCGAAGTGCTTGGCGACGTTCGCCCAGGCATCGTCGGTCAGTCGGCCGGCCGCGTCGCCTCCGCGACCCTGGGTGCCCTGCTCGGCCAGCTCTAGCGTGGCGCGCTCGGCCTCGGTGAAGACCGGCAGTCCTGTGTGGATGAGAAGCTGGCCGACGTCTTGCCCGTGTTGTGGGAGGTGTGCGACACCGTCAGCTCGTGCCAGGACGACGGTGGACAAGCGTGCATGACACCCGCGTCCGGCCAGGTAGACGCCTGCGAAGCGAAGTTGCGCGAGATCACCCGCGACGTGATCAACATCGCCGGAGCTCTCTACGTCACGCTGGGGCAGGAAAGCGGCGGAGACGACCCGAGCGATCGGATGGAGACCAACGAGGAGGAGGCGGGGCGGTAGCGGTGAACCGTACATGCGGCGCCCCCACGGTTCCCAGCTGACTGGCCGGCTGGGTCAGGTCTCGGAAACGATCGTTCACGAGACACACGTGGCTGATCGGCGTTTCCGCAGTGAGCGATCTGTAAAGATTGCCTTGTCTGTGCCAATGTCACATTCTCGGAGGTTCACCGCTGGACCATGCGGTCGTGGGTTTCACCTGGACCCGACGCCCGTCCGAATTTCAGTGGGGTGGGTTGATGAGGCGTGCGGGTGTGTGGAGGTCGCCGCGCCAGAGGTAGAGCGCGAGGAGGGGGACGGCGTCGGTGTGGATGGCGTGGGATTGGGTGGGGGTGTGGTGCAGGATCGTGCCGGGTTCGCGTGCTTTGTAGGGGGATTGGTCGGTGGACCAGCGGGCCGTGGTGAGCGGTAGGTAGACCTCGTCGGCGGGGTGCCAGTGAGGTGGGTAGTGCAGGTGGGGGCCGAGCAGCAGGACGCCGAGTGTGACCAGGCCGGCGGGGTCGATGGCTACGGGTAGCGCGGTGGCGGGGCCGAGCAGGGTGCAGTGTGCGTAGCCGCGCAGGAAGCGTTCGTTGGGTGGATTTCTGACGTATGTGTTGGTCTGCGTCCATCGCGCGGACGTCAGCGCCTGCGCCAGTCCGGTCGCGTCGTCCGTCCGCGCGATGCGGAGGGCTTTCGGCAGGTGGCGTAGGGCAGGCAGGGCGGCGCTCGGCGCCGCAGGCGCGTCCGGCGCGGTCGGGTGGGTGCTGCGCAGGTCGGCCGCGTGCTCGGGCAGGCCCTCGCTCGCCAGCCGCCGGGCCAGGTCGGTGACGAGCGCTGTCACCGCGGCAGTCGCCGGTGTGGAGTTTCCTGCGGTCACCGAGGTCATCTCCCTGCGGTCGGTGCGGCGATCCGGCTTGATCGCCGCTGGTGGCACGTTCTGCTCGCCCATACTCCCGGACGTCGGAGTAGGGGGTGCCCTATGTGGTTGTCAAGCCGTGGCAGGTGTGAGCTCGGGGTGACGGTCGTGGCTCCCCGCTGGTGCCATCCCGTCCACGGCTTTAGTTCGTGGCGGTGTTCTCACAGACGCTCCCCGATTTCCCCGAGTACCACGGCGACCCCGTCGAAGAGGCCGAAGAGGACCGTACTGATCGCTTAGATGGGCACGGCGAAGCCGGAAATCGGGCCGCGCAGCCAGGCGATGATCTCGCCGCATAGACCGGTGACCAGGGCGATGCCGATGGCGAGCAGGAGTACCCCGCCGATCTGTTGCACACGGCGGATATAACGGCGCACCCAACTGGTGGCGCTCACGGCCCAGCGAGCGCCGAGCGCGAGTGCGATGAACGGCAGGCCGAGGCCCACGCAGTACGCGGTGATCAGCAGTAGTATGCACATGCATATGATCAGGGTGCACGGACGAATACCTGGGCGAGGCCGTGGCACCCAGCTCAGCCCGGGCATTGACATCCGCGGCCCAGGCCGCACTCTCGGTGGCTACCTCGCCGTCCCCGGATCGACCGCCGCCCGTGCGAGATCGCAGTCGACGCGCCCATCGCCCGGCGGCCAGGTCTCGCGGGCCAGCGGCGTCGCTGTAGCGGCGGGGGCGTACAGCCCGGACGCCCACGGGGGCAAATGATCACCCTTCAACTGCTGCTCGGACGAGCCCAGACCCGAGCCGGAAATCCCAGCCGGGACGGCGAACTGTGGCACGGAGTTGCCCGGCCGGGCTTGATTCCGCGTGATGCTGGCCGGCGAGGCGCTTCACCCCGCAATCCTGCCGAGCAGCGATTCACTCCGGGAGTTGAATCGTGCCTTGCGACGTCTTGCCGCGTCTGGCCAAGCGTTCCGCATCCATCCGAGCCAATTCGGCCATAACCTGACGAGCGTGGCTGACGAGCGCCCACCCGGCCGGCGAGGGCGTCACCCCTCGTCGTTGCCTGATCGAGAGCTTGGCGCCGAGGGCTCTCTCCATGCTTGTGATCCTGGCGCTGGCTGTAGCGGGAGGCAAAGCCGCTGATACCGAGGAGTTGTAGACATCGACCACAATGGACGACGTGGGAGGGGACGGCGCGGGTGACGAAGACGGTGTATCGCTGCCACTGGACTGCCGGTGCTCGTCTGCCGCCCAATGAAGTCCTGTACCTGCCGTGGGTCGACTTCGACGGCGTCGGGCGGGACGTGGTGACGAGGTGGGCCGGGGGTTGCCCCCGCTCGTGCCCTTCCGATCATGCCAGCGGCCGCCAGGCCGCCGCCGTATCCAGGGATACGGCCTATCTCGCTCCGGCGATCTGCTCGTGTTCACGCACGCTGAAGCTGTTTTGGTGGGAACCCAAGTGACTCTGGGTCATGGTGACCGGAAAAGCGTCGAGTTCGTTGCAAAGTGGTTCTCGCGACGATGGCAAGGACAGCCGTCATCGGCCCGGAGTGGACGGCAGACCTGGCTGCTCGATCGGTCGGGCGGCGAGGGCGCGGGCGATCTCGAAGTAGTCGATGGCGGTTTGCAGACTGAGGCCGAAGACGGCCGCGAGGTGCAGTGGATCGGCGTCGACGGCCAGAGCTTCGGACAGGACGCGGTCCGCGCGGAGGCGTTCCAGCGGGATTCGCGCATGGCCAGGTGCCAGCTGAGGTAGTAGTTGCTGACCGGCGCGGTGCCGGCTGCGGATGTGTGGCTGAGCAGCATGTGCCGGTTGCCGGTGTGCGGCCACTTTCGGCGGCGCTGGGCCAGCCAGGTCAGCAGCAGCCGGTGCACCAGATCGGGCATCGGCCGGGTCGTTCGGCCGATGCGGATGCGTCGCCAGCGGAAGTCCAGGTCGTCCAGCGTGAGCCGGCGGACTGAGGTCGCGCGGACCGCGTAGACGGCGACGAGTCCGACTACGAGCCGCTGCACCGGGGTGAGCGCGTCAGCGCGGACTACGGTCGTCATCCCCGGGCTGATGCGGTGGCGGGAAACTGTCCCTCAGCGGCCGACCCGCCACGGCCCGATCGTCGCCAGAGTTCGCGGCATGACTCATCGCTCTCTCGAACGCCGGATCGGCGGGCCCGCGCTGCCCGCTGTGATCCTCAGCGGCGCCAGTGGCGGACGGCGGCTGAGTCTGCCGTGTATTGCGGCCAGGGCGGCTCGGTGGCCGGGGTGCCGGTGCGGATGAAGCCGAGCCAGGCGGCGCGCAGGTGTCGGCCCAGTGTGTCGATGTCGTTCGGGTCCGCTCCGGCGAGCATCGGCGCGGTGGCCCAGTCGGCGGCGGTGCCGAACAGGAAGGGTAGCTCGATGCAATGGGTGGCCCCGAAGGGGGACGCGGGCGGGGCGTAGTCAAACCGGTAGGCCCGGACGCGCGCCCCGCTGTCGTTGAGGCGGGCGGCCAGGCGACGGGTGGGGCGGTTGCACACGGTGTCGCTCGCGTGATGTTCCCAGGTGTTGGTGATCACTGGTCCCACGGCGGGAACTCGGCGCAGGCGGCGCAGCGCCGGATTCAAGGTGTAGAAGGCGCTCATCTCGCGTGCGGTGGTGCCGATGATGACGTCCAGCGTGGGTGCGCGGTCGACGAGGCAGGCGGTCCAGTCCGCCTCGTCCGGGAGGGGCCCGACTCCGGGGATGGGACAGAACGGGGAGATGATTTTCAGCCCGAACCTGCCGGCAGCTGCGCGCGCGACCTCACTCTGGGCATCGAGGATGTCGGGCACCGAAGCGGCGCGCGGGTCCTGACCGAGCCGGGTGAGGAACCGTTGGGCGGCACGCTCGACGGTGCGGGCATTAATGAGGTCGAAACCCGGCGAACTTTGGAGGATGGCCCGGCGGAAGAGGTTCTCGGCGGCGGGCATGCCCAGTAGGCACCGCACGGTGTGGCCACCTGCGGACTGGCCGGCCACCGTCACCGCGTCCGGGTCACCACCGAAGGCGGCGATGTTTTGGTGCACCCACCTCAGCGCGGCGAGCTGGTCGGCAAGGCCCAGGTTGCCCTCGGAGATCCCCGGGGCACGCAGATAACCGAGCACGCCCAGCCGGTAGCTGACCGAGACGACGACCACGTCACCTTCCTGGGCCAGCCGGTGACCGCCGTACCACTTCCACGAGCCGGCGCCCGAGATCCAGGCGCCGCCGTGGAACCACACCAGCACCGGGCGGGCACGATCGTCGGCCCCAGGAGTGGTGATGGTCAGGTTCAGGCAGTCCTCACCCTGTTCGTGGGGCTCCGGAGCACCCATGACGGGCTCCAGCCGGGACGGCCGCTGCGGGGCGATCGGACCGTCGACGGTGGCGTCGCGCTCCCCGCTCCAGGTGGGCACCCGGCGGGGCGGGCCGAACCGCTCGCAGGTGGCATAGCGCACACCCCGGAAAACGGTCAGGCCGTCCTCGACCCGCCCGCGCAGCACGCCATCGGCGGTCTTGGCCATGGTGGTGAGCACAGAAACCTCCTCGGATCACGCCAACGCAAGTCAACTTGCGTTAATTCCAGTGAAGCCCCCTTCCGGCCGGAACGCAACTCGACTTGCGATGATGAGAGGTATGGCACCACCCCACCCGGCCCCCTCGCACCGTCGCGGCGCCGCCGTACGCCAAGCCGTCCTCGAAGCCACCACCGAACTCCTGGCCGCCGAGGGCCTGGCAGGTGCTCGCGTCGCCGACATCGCCGCCCGCGCCGGGGTCCACGAGACCTCCGTCTACCGCCGGTGGGGCACTCGCAACGCCCTGATCCTCGAGGCCCTCTCCGATCGTCTGGATGCTGAGCTGCCCCGTCCGGACACCGGCTCCATCCGCGAGGACCTGACGGCCTTCTTCACCGACCTGGCTGCCTTCCTCGCCACGCCCACCGGCCGGGCGCTGGCCCGCATCACCCTCGTCCAACCGGACGACACACGGTTCGAGGAACTGCTCCAGCAGTTTCGGGCCGCCCGCCTCGACCGCGCCGGCGAGGTCATCCACCGCGGCATCGACCGGGGCGAACTCCCCCGCGAAACCGACGCGGAACTCTTGCTGGAGGCCCTGACTGGCTCGCTGCACTTCCGCGTCCTGGAACGCAATCAGCCGGCTGACCGCGACTACGTCCGCCGGCTCGTGGACCTCCTGCTGGCCGGAGTCCGCTCCACGACACCGCCTGCCGAACGCGCGTAGTTACCCAGCCGTCACGCCACCCGTCCCGCCGGTGGGCATGAAGGCACGTCCGTCTACGAAGGCCGGCCCACGCGAAGGAGGGAGTCGGCGAGCACAGCCCTGATGTACACCCTCGAGGCTCTGCGTGAACTTGTCGAACCCGCGCGCCGCCCGCCCGCCGACCCGACCTCACTCACGCGCCAGCAACGCCGCGCCTCCGGACGTGAGCACCGCAAACGCCACCACTGACGTTCGAGAGGTCAACTGCTAGTTGCCGTGTGTGTGGACGTCGATGCCGGCGTCGAGGGACTTCGATGCCGGCGAGACGTTCGGCGATCGCGACCTGGGCCGCGAGCGTGCCGAGCTGCAGCAGCAGTTCAGGTTCCGAGTCATCGCGGATCTTGTCGTTGAGCGCGTAGAGCAGGCGGCGGGCGATCATGGACGGCGTTGGTGTGGCCACGTCCAAGATCCTTCCAGTTCGTGATCCGGCTGCCGACGCTCCAACCGGGCGATTCGGTGTGATCGGCTTGAGCCTTCATCTCGGTGGCGTGGGGTGCCGATACATCCGGGGTGACCGAATCCAGGCAACAGCGGCGCGCCCGTGAGCGTGCCGAGCTCAAGGCTTCCCGTCCAGGCCTCAGCGCGCGGCCGACGCGCGTGGTGGAGGTGGTGCTGCGTCGCGGAGTCGACGACTCCGACCCGGACGACCCCTACATCTCGTGGGGAGCCGAGTGGGCCGTTCGCGATTCGAGCGAGGGCGTCGAGGACCAGGAGGAGGACCTGGCCGTGCTGGTCCAGCACATTGTCGAGGACCTGCAGGCGATGGCCCAGCGCTACACGGTGCGGCTGGAGTGGACGCTGGAGGGCGATCCGTCCGAGGGCATGACGATCGCCGAGGCGGTCGCCGCGGCCGGGGTGACCCTGCCGCGGACGGTGTGAGAGCTGGCTGCCCGGGCGGATGACGGTGCCGTCCCACGGACACCCGACGGCTTCGCGCGTCAGGGCGAAGCCGTACTCTGAGGGCATGGCTGACCAGGTACAGCAGAGACCCGGCGAATCGAACGCCCAATGGCTGAATCGGCTTGAAGCCCTCCTGGTCGTCCACATGGACCGGGTCACCGGCATGGGCTCAGCCGCTGACGAGGAAGAAGAGAGAATCCGGGCCACCATTGCCGCCCTGAAACGCGGTGAGGCACCGACGAACCCCTGACCTGGGGCTCATGGCGTGGTGGTGAAGGGTTTCGCCCTTACCACGGTGAGCCGATGTCGGTACCGGCCGAGTTCGACTGCCGAGTCCGCGCGGGCCTCGACCACCACACCGGGTTCGACCGGCCAGTAGGTGAAGTCCTCGTTGCCGGGCAAGCCGGCCACGACCCCCGATGCCCGGACGGGGCCGCCGGGCGCGAGCCGGAGCCTGCCCGCGAGCGACACGAGCGCCGGCCGGGACAGCGTCGTCGAGAGCCCGACCGCCCGCACCTGCCGCCGGTCGGTCTGGCCGAGGACCAGGGCGTCGACGTCGTCGAAGTGGCGGACCTTCACCCAGCCCGAACGTCCGCCGCGCAGCGGACATCGGCTGCCCAGCGGCTTCGCGAGGGCTCCCTCGACGCCGACGGCAGCCTGCTCGGCGCCGATCCACCCACGGGCCAGCTCGACGTCGAGTGTCGAGCGCATCAGCTGCACGCCGGCGTTGCCCGCGCCGATGACGGCTTCCAGCCGTTCCCGCCGGCGTGCGTACGGCAACGTCCGCAGGTCGCGGCCGCGGGCGCCGAGCAGGTCGAACGCCACGAACACCACCGTGACACCCTCGGAGCGGCGGCGCAGCGGCCCGTAGCCCAGGGCCGCGAAGTCCAGGCGCCCTTCCCGGTAGGCGACGATCTCGCCGTCGAGCACCACCCGGCCCAGCTCGATGTCCATGGCGCCTCCTCGTGCCCGGTGGCGGAGGGAGTCGGCGCAGTGGATCTTTCTGTTACGCCTTTCGAGGCGAGACCTGCTCAGCTCTGCGGCGCGGCTTCGTACAAGCTGGACAGGATGCCCTGGTCGGCGTGACAGTGTGTGGGCGGCCGACGGTGATTCGACCCAGTTGACGTTTTCGGTCATGGTCGGTCCTCTCGGTGGTCGGTGTTGACCACCGAAGGACGAGCGGCCACGTACGTTCTCGGCACCTCTCAGCGATGGATCGTGTCGCGGTCGGTTTCGAAGCTGCCCAGCACCGCCCCGATCGGGCGGGACCCGTCACAACGAAGATCTCGTCCTCGCTGCACCTGGCCGCTTCAGCTCGTCGATGTGCCTACTGGTTCGGGAGAGCGTGCTGCCGATACTGGGCATGCGGCCCCGCCCTGGCGGGAGCGGGGCCGCCGGTCACGCGGTTAGTTGACGTACACCGAGTAGCCGATGCCACCCGACCTGGTGCCGTCGGCCGTGTTGCCCCACACGGTGACCGAGTAGATGCCTCGGTCCGGTGGGGTCCACGTCATCGTCCCCGCACCCGAACTGTCCGCCGGCACGGTGAGCTCCTCTGTCACGGCACCCCGGTCGTTCTGGACGTAGTAGGTGTAGGAGACGATGCCCGGCATACCCGGCGTGAAGGTGAACGTCCCCGGCACACCAGCACCGCCCGACCACTCGCTTTCCGGGTATTTCTTGGACGACACGTACGGCGCGCTCGAGATGCTGAACCCGTACGTGTTCTCCTGCGAGGAGACCTGGTCGGCCGTCACCGTACGCACCCGCAGGTTGTGGGAGGCCCAGCCTTCCGGTGGCAGCGGGGGAGTCCATGCCAGCACGGAGCGCCCGTTCTGAGCGGCCACCTGCTGGAACGGACCCCAGTCGAACGAGTACTCGAACGCCACCGCGCCCGGCTGGCGGGCTTCCAACGTGAAGGTGCCGGGGAACACCCGCCCGTTTGCCTGGAACTCCTTCGAGGTCACCGTTGGATCGTTCGTCACTGTCCACGTGATGTTGTCCGTTGACGACCACACGCCCGCCGTGTTCCTCGTGCGTACCACCATCTCGTAGTCACCGATCCTTGGTGGGGTGTAGCTCACCGTCGAGGTGTTCCCGCCCACCGGCACGGTCCACCTGGTCGCCGGGTCCGCCGTCAGCCAGTACTCGAACTCCACGGCGTTCGGCATCGGGGTGGTGAACGTGAACGTGGCGGCTCTGCCCTCCGTCGCGATGTCGCCCTCGTGGCCGATCGTCGGTCGCCAGGTGTTGAGCGACAACCGTTTCTCCGTCACCGGGGACAGCCCGCCGGACGCGTCGCGGGCCTGGACCCGCAGCAGGTTCTGGTCAGCTGAGGTGAACTCGACCGGCAGCGTGGCGGTTCCGTCGGCGTTCGCCTTGACCGTCCACTTCGTACTCTCGGCACTCGCGAACCAGTAGTTGTACTCGACGACGTCCGGCATTCTCGGGGTTGCCGTGTACGTGGCCGAGGTGCCCAGGTCGACGTTCTCGGGCCCGCTTACCACCGGTGACGCATCGACGAGGAATCGGTACTCCCGTTCCGGCGACGTTACGCCCGAGGTGTCGGTGCTGCGCACGAACAGCACGTGATCACCACCGGTGGCCGGCGTGATCGTCACCTCGGCGACACCGTCCTGGCCGGCCGTGACCGTGGCGGACGCGCCGTCGTCCAGCCGGTAGTCATACGCCACGACGTTCGGCATCCCCGGCGCGAACCGGAACACGCCCGGCACGCCGATGCCGTCGTCCGGGCCGCCCTGCGGCGGGTAGCGGTCGGACGTGACCGTCGGCCGCGTCTCCTTGACAAGGAATGAGTAGTAGGTGCTGAGCGAGAGGTTGCCCGCCCGGTCCCACGCCCGCACGATCACCGACTGCCAGCCGTTGGCCGTTGGCGTGAAGCTGACGGTGGCCGTGCCGTCGGGGCCTGCGGCGATCTCACGCGTGTTCGCACCGAAGTTGTAGTCGTACCGCACGACGTCGGTGGAACCGTTGGGAGAGAAGGTGAACTCGCCCGCCACACCGACCCCGCCGCCCTCGGCGCCCGCCGGGTACGTCGCGGAGACGACGGCAGGCGCGTTCGGATCCGTGCGGTCGACGGTGAACCGGCACGGGCCCACCGTGGACGACTTCGCACCCCAGCTGTCCTGTGCGTACACCTCCCACGCGTAGGTGCCGTCGGCGAGGTCCGAGGTGTCCGGGTACGCCGCGGCGGGGTTGCCCGACCCGGCACCCGTGTGCCGTTGCGACGGGTCCGCCACCGGCCACCACGTGAACTGCCCGGACGTGAAGTCGCCGTCCGGGTCGGATACCTGTGCGCTCAGCTCCAGCTGGCGGCGCACCAGTGCTCCGGTGCCGTCCTTGGCACAGGGTTCGTCGTTGGTGCGGAGGTCGGTCGGCGGCGCGGGCGGCGCGTTGTTGACCACCCGCAGCGTTGCCGGGGCCTCGATCAGCCGATAGAACGCCGGGTCCGCCTCGTGGGCTTCGGCGACCCGGAAGCCCAGCGTGAGGTGACGGTCCTTGTGGTCGACCGCGTCCCGCACCGCAGTGGTGACGTCGAACGTGGCGTCGTTGTCGATGCAGGTGCCGTCGGCGCCCCTGGAGGCTACCCGTGTCCGCTCCGCCGGGCGGTTCTGCCAGGTCGACTGCTTAGTGTAGGCGGAGGTCCGCCACACCTCGGTGGCGCGGCTGCCGCAGTCGACGTAGTGCGTCTCGCCGGCCGAAAGCAGCACCGTCGTGAACGGCACACCTCGCAACGAGCTCAGGTCGAAATTGAGGTACGAGCGTTGGAGGTGCGGTGTGTTGTCCCAGGTGCCGATCGGCAAGTTGCCGGATGGCTTGAAATTGGCGGTGGTCGGTGTCGCTGAGTCGACGTAACCCCAGGACGTCGCGGACAGCGTCACCTCGGAACGCTGTTGACCAGTGGTTTCCGCTGCCGCCATCGCGCCATCGGTGACGGTGAGCGCGATGGCGAGCGCGACGGCGAGCAACGTCGGTGATCTTCGTAAGGTCATGCTGGCCCTCCCTTGTTGCATGCATGCAGGACGTGCACGACTGAAGGGGAGGATTGGTTGCCCCGTGGTTCAGCCCGCTCGCAGGCGCTTCACTGGCGGGAGAAGGAAGGCGTAGACCGCCGCCGCCGCCTCACCCAGGGAACCGGCGACACCCGACAGACCTTCACCTACGACGGCGAAGGCGACATCGCCACCGCCACCGACGCCAGCGGCCACGTCTCCAGCTACACCTACGACGCCGACGGCAACCTGCTGCTGACCAAGGACGCGACCGGCACCACGCTGACCCTGAACGACCTGGAGCTGTTCCGTGCGACCGGAACTTCCAGCACGGTTGGCACGCGGTTCTACACGTTCAACGGCCAGCCGGTCGCGGAGCGCAACATCACGACCGGCCTGTCGTCAGCCCGACGACATGAACCATGCCCTAGGTGTACTTGGCCATCAGGCTGCACCGGGCTGTCCTGGACGAACTGGGTAGTCAAGGCGAGATCGACTGGTCCCGGGCAGTCCTGGACGGAGCATCGGTGCGCGCGAAAAAAAGGGGACCCATGACCGGCCCGAACCCGGTCGAGGGCGGCAAGTCCGGATCGAAGATCCATGTTCTGTCCGACCAGGCCGACCTGCGGGACTGGGTCCGCGACCGCGGCATCGCCGTGCGCATCGCCCGCACAGGCATCGAGACCAGCAAGAAACTCGGCACACACCGCTGGATCATCGAACGATCCATCGCCTGACTCTTCGGCTACCACCGACTCCCATCCGCCACGACCGCTACGCCAACCACTTCTGCGCCTTCCTCACCCTCGCCGCCACCCACACCCGCCACAAGAAACTCACCAAATGAGACACGCTCTTAGGAGAGCGTGACGCGGTCAGTGCAGTCCATGACGTGGTCAGAGTGCCGGCTTGCCCGCTTGGTAGAGCCAGGCATGGAAGAACGAGTCGAGGTTGCGGTGGGTCAGTCGCTCGACGAACTGGATGAATTGCCGCGTCGAGACGTTGCCGTATCGGTGAGCGGTCGGCCACTGCGTGAGCACTTCGAAGAAGGCGCGGTCGCCGATCTTCATGCGCAGCGCCTGCAGTGTCATCGCGCCGCGGTTGTAGACCAGGTCGTCGAAGATGTGATCACGTCCGGGGTCGGCGACTTCGCCGCTCCAGTCCTTCTCGTCGGCGTAGGCCTTCGCGAAGGTCTGTTGCACGGGGACGTTGTTGAATTTCTCCTGGTAGAGCCACTCGGAGTAGGTCGCGAAGCCTTCGTTGAGCCAGATGTCCGACCAGTGCACGGGAGTGAGGCTGTCGCCGAACCACTGGTGGCCGAGTTCGTGGGCGAGCAGGTCGCCGTCGACATCGCTGGTGCTCTGGTCGTAGACCGGCCGGCTCTGCGTCTCGAGGGCGTAGTCGACGCCGACGTCGGCGAGGATGCCGCCGGTCGAGTCGAACGGGTACCGCCCGTACATCGAGGATTCCCATTGGATGACCTGCGCCGTGGTCTGGTTGAACACCTTGCCCTGACCGGGCTTGGTGTCGATCGACTTGCCGATCGCGGTGATGTTCGGCAGGCCGCCGGCCGCCACGCCGCGGGTGACGTCGTAGTTGCCGATCGCGAGCATGCTCAGCTCGCTGGCCATCGGCCGGTTCATGGTCCAGCGGAAGGTGGTCTGGTGATCGTGCGTGGTGGTGGGCCCGGGTTCGCCGTTGGCCAGCACCGTGAGTCCGGTGGGGACGGTGATGGTCTGGGTGTAGGTCGCTTTGTCGTCGGTGGTGTCGTTCACCGGGTAGTAGGTCGCCGCACCGATCGGCTGGTTGAGTGCGACCGCGCCGTCCTTGGTGGCGACCCAGCCGGAGACGCCCAGCGCGGGGTCGTCGATCTTCTGCGGGACGCCGGCGTAGCTCACCGAGACGACGAACGAGCTACCCTTCCGTAGACCGTGCGGCGGGGTGATCGCCAACTCCTGGGCACCTCTGCGGCTGTAGGTGGTGTTTCGGCCGTCCACCGAGAGCCTGCTGATCTTCAGCGGTCCTTGGAAGTCCAGGTCGAAGCGGGCGAGATCCTGTGTGGCCGTGGCGAGGATCGTCGTGGTCGCGTTGATTGCTTTGGTTTCGGGGTTGAACGCCAGCCGGATGTCGTAGTGACTGACGTCGTAGCCGCCGTTGCCCATGTCGGGGAAATACGGATCCCCGGCGCCTGGAGCACCAGGGGAGTACAGCGGTTCTCGTGCCGGCGTCGCTTCCGCTGCCGGGCTCGTCGCGGCCAGCAGACCGGCGGCCAGTGCGCCGGAGATGATCAACAAGTGGCCACGGCTACGGTTGGCGCCTCGCATTGGTTTGGTCCTCCTCGGCAGTCGTCGACGCTGAAGAGTAGGACCGATCCGACACGCGGATCAAGTCTGTTGTGGCGGCTTCGAACGTTTGGTTCGGGCGGTTCCCGGGCCGGTCGTGCTGCTGAGGTTTCCGGGGCAATCGCTTGAGGACCTTCCGTCGGAGGTTGCGCGCAACATCCGACGGAAGAGCAGGGGGCCTGTCCGACCACCGTTGGTGAAGGGTCACCACCGCGAAACCCCAGCAGCAGTGTGTGGATCGAACGCAACAGCGGCAAGAAGTACTAGTCAGACTTCATCGTCCTTGGCAAGGACGGTGTCCACTGGGTCGCCGAAGGCCAGTCGGACCGGAGGAAGCGCTCGACACCGATGGGCTCGAGGACCAGCGCGCAGCCGAAGAGTGGGCCCCGGTTCGTCCGCGACAAAGTCAAGTTCGGGACCTGGCGATACACGTTCGTCACTGAGACCCATCTCAAGTCAGCCACGAGCCGGGAAGAACTGTTGGTCCGTACCAAAGCCATCCTCCAACTTCAAACTTGTCGGGCGGGGCCATGCCCGGAGCGACTCGCGGAGCCCACCAACGAAGGCAAGCGAACGCTGCGGCGGCTGCGATCACAACTGCCGCAGCCGCTGCGAACCAAGCCGAGTACGAGGAGGCGAAGAAGGCCGCCGCGGCCAAGCGCAGCTGGGTCGACATCGCCATCCAGGTCGGCGGCGACGTCCTGCAGGAGATCATCGGTGTGAAGGGCATCGTCGACAACTGCATCAAGGACTTCAACCTCGCTGCCTGCGGTTGGGAGGTACTGACTGCGCTGCCGTGGGGCAAGATTCCCAAGGGTGGGAAGATCGTCACGGCGTTCAAGGACACGCTGTCTTGGATCCGGCGCCGGACAAGGCGATGGCCGACCTGCGAGCAGTGGAGAGCGCTGAGCAACGCCTGTCCAGATCGGCGCGGTGCGGATCGCGGACCAGCGCACGTACTACCTCGGCCCGCGGTCCCTCGTGCTCGCGCTCTCCATCGTCGACGCCGTCGACCTCCGGCAGATCAGCCGGCCATACCTGGCCGAGCTGTGTGAAGAGCTCAACGAAAACACGTACCTCGCTCTGCGCAGCGGCAACACGGTCACCTATGCGGACCGCTATGAGGCAGGGCAGACGCTCTCGGTCGTCATGAAACTCGGTGGCCCGCGTCCGCTGCACGGCTCGAGCATCGGGAAGCTGATCACCGCCTACAACGCCGACCTCGAGAAGCTGGTGCTCGGAACCCCGCAGCTGGACCAGCTCACTCCGTTCACCCTCACCAACCGCACCGAGCTCCGGAAGGAACTGGAGATCATCCGGGCCCGTGGCTACAGCGTGAGCGACGGCGAAAGCGTCGAGGGCATCATCGGCCTGGCCACTCCGGTCGCAGGTGCCTCCGGCGCCATCGAAGCCGCCGTCCACGTCTCGGCGCCGCGCGGTCGGCTGGCTCCTGACCGACTTCCGCAGGTGCTCGCCGCGATGTCGCGGACTGCTGTGGCGATCTCCGCGCAACTGGGCGCACCGGCGGACGCGGTCGCCGAGAAGTCGCTGGAGGAGATTGTCGCCTCGGAGGAGAAGCGGCTGGCGAACGCTGGCTGAGCCGCCTGTACAAGACCGTGGTGTTCGAGCGAAGCGCGGGTCGTCGTGGCCGGCAGGGCGAGAGAGCCGGTGGTCAGGAAGTCGGTGCGGAAGTGCCCCGGGTTCGACGACGGTGACCTTCACCTTGAAGCCGGCGAGCTCCGCGGCCAGGGCTTCGCTGAGGCCCTCCAGAGCGAACGTGCCCGTGCAGTAGAGCGCCCACTCCGGCATGGTGGTCAGGCCGAGGATGGAGGACACGTTCACGCCGTGGCCGCTGCCCCTAGGAGCGCACAACCCCCTAGAGTCGAGCGGAGGACGTTCCACACACCGCTCACTCGGACGTCAAGCATGTCGTGGACGTCGCCGGCACTGGTCTCCTCGACCGCAGCGAGGAAACCGTAGCCGCGTTGTTCACGACGACGTCGAGCGCGCCGAGTCGGGCAGTGGTCTCCCGCATCACACGGTCGACGTCGCTGCCGTCGCGCAGGTCGACGTCAAATGCGAGGAGGCGCTTGGTGTTGACCCGGTCGCGCAAGGCGCCGGTGAGCCGTTCGGTGGAGCTTCTCGAACGCGGTGACGTTATCCCCGCGTTCGAGAAGCTGGGCAACGAATTCGAGGCCGAGAGGTCGGGAAGTGCCGGTGACGAACCAAGTCGCGGGCCGGTAGACGGGGTAGCTCATGGTGGTCTTCTTCTCTTTGACCAGTGGATCGGTCGTGGGGCCGTTGCCGGTTGTCCGGTGCGATTCCCAGCCTGGCAACCGAAAGGGCGTTGTGGACCACTATCTCGTGCCCTGCGAGGGCCGGGACGCTGTCGCCTAGGACTCAGAGGACCAGGCGGGCCGGCGATTTCCGTGCACAATGGACACATGCCCGCGAACAACCGAGCACTCGCCGATTTCCTGCGCCGCGCCCGCAGCCGGTGCGACCCGGCCCGGCTCGGATTGCCGACGGATTCCCGGAACCGGCGCGTGCCCGGCCTTCGCCGCGAGGAAGTGGCGCTGCTGGCCGGGATTTCCACCGGCTACTACGCCCGGCTGGAACAGGGCACCGTGCCCTCGCCGACGGTGCTCGAGGGGCTCGCCCAGGCGCTGAACCTCGACGCGGCGGGGCGGGCCTGACTCGAGGACCTCGTCGGGCCGGCCGGCCCGGGCAACCGGGCCCGGCCCTCGGTGCAGCGCGTGCGCCCGGGCCGCGACTGGCTCCTGGCCGCGTTCGACTGCCAACCGGCCCTCCTCCTGGGCCGGAGTACCGACGTGCTGGCCGCCAACGTGATAGCGCGGGCACTGTTCGCCGACTTCGCGGCCGTCCCGCCCGGCGAGCGCAACTACGCGCGGTGGATGTTCCTGGCCGAGGACGCGCGTTCGCTGTTCGTCGACTGGGAGGTTCGGGCCCGGGCGGTGCTGGAGAGCCTGCGGCTGGAGATCGGCGCCGACCGCCGTGACCGGGGCACGGCCGCGCTGATCACCGATCTGCGTGCGCAGAGCGCCGAGTTCGGGCAGTGGGACGAACGCCGGGTGCACCACCGCGCCTGCCGGGCGATCCGCCTGCGGCACCCGCCGGTCGGAGACCTGACCGTCGACTGCGAAACCTTCACGCCGGCCGCGGACCCGGACACCACGCTCCACGTCTACACCGCGTAACCCGATTCGCCGTCACAGCGAGCGCTGAACCTGCTGGGGAGCTGGGCCCTCTCGGACGGGGCTTCGACGCCGCCGGCGGCGAACTGATTCGACGGGACTGTCCGTCCGCGTGGTACTGGTGCGCCGCCACACGAGCGCCCCGGCAGCCAGCGCCGCGAGGGAGAGTACGACGGCGAAGATGGTCGTTCCCGTGGCGAGGCCGAGGCTGTCGCTCAAGTAGCCGGTGGCCACGGGGAGCAACGCGGCGGGGATGTAGCCGCCGAAGTTGAGCAGTGCGTTGGCTTCCGCGCGCCGGTGGGCGGCGATGTGGGTGCTGATCATCGTCAACCCGCCGAGTTGGCCGAGGCCTTGTGCGGCACCGGCGAAGATCGCGGTGACGACGATGGCCGCGATCCAGCCGGCGTGCACGGCCGCCAGGAGCGAGACCATGCAGGCCAGGGCGCTGATGGCGCCGGCGAGCAGGACGGCGCGGATGCCGAGCCGTTTCGCCGCGAACTGCACGGCGGTAGCGGTTCCGAACATGACGAACGCGGTGACGCCGGCGAGCAGCCGGCTGGCGGTGCCGAGCACGTCGGCCAGCAGGGCCGGGCCGAGCGAGAGCACGAACGAGGTCGAGGTGATGCCGGGCGCGAAGACTGCGATGCCGAGTGCGACGTGCTTGTGGTGGGCGCGCGGCACGGCGGGCACGCGAACCCAGCCGCCGCCGGCGTCGCCGCTCGGGCGGCTCAGCGGCAGCCGAGCGGCCACGACCGCGGCTGCGAGCAGGAGCACGGCCGCGAGGACGAAGATCGACACCGTCGGCGCGGGGAGGGTCTCGGACAGGGCTCCGGCCAGCAGCGGTCCCAGGCCGGCGCCGAACACCATCGCGGTGGACGCGGCCAGGGTGGCGGTGCGGGCCCGTTCGGGGCCGCCGACGTCCACGACGGCCGCCATCCCCGCCGACACGGTGATGCCCACCGCGACGCCGGTGAGCAAGCGCGCGAGCGCCAGCACCTCGACGGAGCCGGCGGTGGCGAACAGCACGCAGCCCACCAGCGCGAGCACCAGGCCGGGCAGGATGACCGGCTTGCGGCCGATCCGGTCCGAGGCGCGGCCGGCCACCAGCAGCGCGGCCAGCAGGCCGGCGATGTAGGCGGCGAAGATCACCGTCAGGGTGCCGGCGGAGAAGCCCAATTGGTGCTGCCACAGCACGTACAGCGGCGTGGGGGCGTTGGACAGGACGAACACGGCGGTGACCGGCCACGCGGCCAGCCACGGACTGCTCGCCCGGGGTGGTGCGGTGTCGCGCACTGCGACCATGGGAACTCCAGTACGAATGAGGTCGAACTATGCGGGTGTGACTCTGGAACCCGCGCTAGTTCGACTTTATTCGTACTGAGGTGTTGACTGTGTCCATGACCACGTCGACCATGACCGGCCCGGACACCGCTCCTGCGGATCTGCCACCCGCGCTGGCGGAGCCGGCTCGTGAGGAGCTCCGGCTGGAGGCGGTGCTGGGCGCGCTGAGCGACCCCTTGCGGCTGACGATCGTGCGCAAGCTGCTGCTGGAACGCGAGGCCTACGACCACACCTGCGGCTGGTTCGAGCTGGACCGGCCGAAGTCGTCCTTGACACACCACTTCAAAGCGTTGCGGGAAGCCGGTGTCCTGCGGCAGCGGCAGTACGGGCTGGAACGCCGCAGCCGCGTGCGCACCGAAGACCTCGACGCCCGGTTTCCCGGTCTGCTGGACCTGGTCGCCGCGTGGGAGCCCGCGTCGAGCGCAGGGTGACGGTGTCGCGCGTCCTGCTCGGTGTGGCGGACGAATGTTGTGACACCTCAGCCACCGTCGAGGTGTCGAGCACCACGACCGAGCGAAAGGACCTGCGCCCAACCTCGTGCTGCCGACGGTCGAATGAGAGCACGGTGGCGGGTCGGGGCGGCTGTTCTGGCGCCGTGCCGGTTCCACACCTGTCGCCCGGTGTATCGAGGGTTCTCGAGGATCCCGACCACGGTCCGGACGATCCACTCGTGCCTCGTCCGGTGTCGGTTCCGGTCCCGATCGGCGCTCGACGGGCATGGAACGCCGCGTTGGTTCAGTTCCCGGGCGATGCCGGCCACGCTACGTTCGGCGGCTCGTTGCTCGAAGATCCATCGCACCCACTTCGCGGTTGCCGGATCGGGTTCCAGGCGGTGCATGCGGCGACCCCAGTTTGCGTGGGCCCGGTTAAGGGTGTGGGCCGGCATCGGCCAGGCGGTACCCATATGGTGGTCGGCCGCCGAGGAACCTCCCTTGAACGCTGGTCTGCGTATGCATGGCTGCCGGCACGCGGTGCCGCGCTCGCAACACCTCGCGACGCGACTGGGACCCGAGCAGGAGCATCAGCGCTTGGTGCACGGGGTCGTCGAGGTTTACCGGACCGTCCGCTTCGGAGAGCCACAGCTCGATACCTTGCACCCGCAGCGCGGTCAGCACCGCGCCGAACTGATCTCCGTAGAACGCTCGCTCGTACTCCCCGATGACGACAGCATCGAACAAACGGTTCGGCTGCCGCGCAGCTGCCATCAGCTGTGCCGCAGCCGGCCGTTCGGACCACGGTAGCCGACGTGAACATCCTTCGTCGAAGTACTCCGCCACGATCACGCCGTGCCCTCGGATCGTCTCGTCGGCGACCTCCCGCTGCCGGCCCAACGACGTCGTCCGATCCTGGAACTCGACCGTGGACATCCGCCCGTAAAACGCGAACCTCAGCCCACGGTCTCCCACGGTTTGCTGGCGACATCGGGCACCGGCCCGACGCGGAGACACCGCGCCTGTCGGGGTGGCTGGTAGGGCGGTAGTGATCGCCGTGCACCTCGGTGCTTGAGGCGGCTCCGGGTCGAGGGCGGAACGCTGTTACCCGGTACCGATGACGAGTTGGGAGCTGATCTGCACCCGAATGGACGCATTGCCGCTCGCCTCCAGATGCAAGGGGGGCAGCGCCCGCGTCTAGTACTGCACGGGCAGTTGGTGGGTCGTGGCACACCGCCGGTTCAGCGAAAACCTGCGTACCCTCGCCCGCGCCGAACAGGCTGTTGCCCACTTCACCGCCTCCATCGACAGCTGGGGCCGGGCCGACGCACTCGAACTGCAGGCCCTGGTAATGGGCGACCTCGGTGACCCAGACGCCGCGACCGCGCGGCTACGCGCGGCGCTTGAGCTCAGCGGTGGCCGCGATGAGCAGACCACCGCGCGTCTGCGCGCCGAGATCGCGGTAACCGAACGGTCGGCCCGGGGCGGGCCACGTCAGTGACGTGGGAGTGCGCTGCCGACCTTTTGCCGATAGAGGTCGGACCCCCGGTGGTGAGGAGTTTATTCACCCCGGGTTTTTCAACGGTGCGCAGTGGAGCGACCTCGGCTCTGAGGACGTGCGCCGCCGACCGGTTGCCGCTGCAGCGTGCGGGGAGGGCTTCGGGTTCGCCGAGGTCGCCCGGCGCCACGGCGACTTCGTGCTCGCCGGCGTCGTGATCCGGGTCCGGGTGGCCGGTGGGCAGGTGGAGGAGGCCGTGCTGACGGCTTTCGGTGTGTCCGACCGGGCGGTCACTCTTGATGTCACCGCGATGCCGGAGGCGACGCGGGTGCCCTCGCTGAACCGGCGGCGGAGCTCGCCGGCGAGCTCGTCGACATCGCCGGGGACCCGCACGGCTTGCCCGCCTCCCGGCGCCGGCTGCTGTCCACGCTGGGTGCGTGTGAGCTGGCGCGCGCGTACCGTTTTGCGACGAGGGGAAAGCGGTGATGACGCTTCCTCGTCCGGTCCGGGTGCGGAGCTCACCAAGCACGTCGGCGACGACCGCTACCGCTTCCGGGAGCGGTTGGCCGCCGGACCCGATCCGGCTCTCGTTCGCCGGGCTCGAGCACGTGGCCGAACGCGACGCCGGCGGCACACAGGCTCCGCGTCGTCGGCCCAGGGCGAGGACGCTGGTGGCGGCCGGACGCAGGCCGACATCGTGCTGGCCGTCGTTCCGGCAAGACCCACGTGATGAGGAGAACTCAATGGTGAGCACGACTTCGACGATCGACACCTCGGCTATCGACCGAGTGCTACGAGACGCGGTCGGCGCTGGGCACGCGCCCAACGTAGTCGCCGTCGCGGCGGATCGGGACGGCATCATTTACGAAGGCGCGGCCGGACCTCGTGCCGCGGGGGCGCCGGAGCCGGTCTCGGCCGAGTCGCACTTCCGGATCATGTCCATGACGAAGATGGTGGGCACCGTGGCCGCGCTGCAGCTGCGCGACCGCGGCGAGCTCGAGTTCGACGCCCCCATCGACACCTACCGGCCCGAGTTCGCCGATGTCCAGGTGCTGGAGGGCTTCGACGGCGAAAACCCGGTGCTGCGCCCGCCCGCTAGCCGTGCGACTGTCGCGCAGCTGGTGACGCACACGAGCGGCCTGAGCTACTGGTTCTGGAACGCGGACATCGTCAAGTGGGAGCAGGCCACCGGCACGCCGAACGTGCTGGCCGGCAAAACCGCGAGTTTCAAGGCGCCGATGGTGGCCGACCCCGGCACGAAATTCGAGTACGGCATCAACACCGACTGGCTCGGCCGGGTCGTCGAGGCCGCGTCCGGCAAGCCGCTGGACGTCTACTTCAAGGAGAACATCACCGGACCGCTCGGCATGACGGAGACCACGTTCGTCGCGAGCGCCGAGCAGCGGGCCAACCTGGTCCCCGTCCACGTGCAGGGTGAGGACGGCACGTGGGCGGTCACCGAGATCGACCTGGCCACCGAGCCTGAGTACTACACCGCCGGCCACGGGCTCTACTCCACGCCGCGCGACTACGTGAAGTTCCAGCGCATGCTGCTCGGCGGCGGCACGCTCGACGGGGTCGAGGTGCTCCGGCAGTCCACTGTGGACGAGGCATTCACCAATCAGGTGGGCGAGATGGAGTTCCCGGCGCACATCCCGACCGCGGACCCGGCTACGACGCACGAGCTCGACCTCGGCCCGGGCCTCAAGTGGGGCTGGGGCCTGGTGCTCACCACGGCCCAGGAGCCGGGCATGCGCGCACCCGGCAGCGGTGCGTGGGCGGGATTGTGCAACACGCACTTCTGGGTCGACCCGGCCAACGGCGTCACCGGCGCGATCTACTCGCAGTCGTTGCCGTTCGTCCCGCCGGGGCAGTTACAGATGTACGCAGATTTCGAGCGGGCGCTCTACGCCTCGCTCTGAACCCCGGGAGGACCGTGAAGGGCGCTCTTCCCGTTGTGGGGAGCGCCCTTCACGACGTTTCACGCCTTCTCGGCCCCGAGACCGGCCGCGGTGCGGACGCGCCGCTCGGTGAACTTCGTGTCGTCCTCCGGTACCGGGCTCAGCTTCGAGCCGAGGACACAGCCGAGAAAACCCAGCAGGATCGAAATGAGCGTCGGATAGCCGAGGGGGAACGACGCGTCGGCCGCACCGCCCGGCCACACCGCCGCACTCAGCCCTTACGAAAGACGACTCGCCGCCGAACTCGACGAAACCGCAGACCGGCACCCCGCCGAAGCTGGGTTGAAGCGGCACACCGGGCGGCAGCCGACCAACTCGGACCCCGTGGTGAGAGATAGCGGTCACAAGTGACAGATATAAGTCACAGTCACGCTTGCGCTCAAGGGGTGCGCATAAGGGGATCCACAATCACGGCCGGCAGGTTCCCAACGCGACCTTCCGCAACTCGAAATTTCTCAGCACTTGTCAAGCTGACTGCAACGGTGAGGTTGCCGCTGTCGGCCAGGGCAAGACGGTCAGCTCGGGCCACTGGCGGAGCCAGCGACTGGCCTTGGCCTCGTAGACGGCACGCGGTGCCAGCACCGGATTCGGGCGGACGACGAGGTTGAACACGTCGGACAGCCCGTGCGGGGCGTAGACGCGCCAGCGCCCGCCTGGTTCGAGGCGGACCCCCAGACAGCACGTGGTCGCGGCGAAGGAGTCGATCGCGTCCTCGGTGGACAAGTGGGCAGGACATGGCGTCCCGAACTTCTCCTCGTACCAGAGATGGACACGTGCCTCGTTGCGGATCTCCACCTCGACGGGGATGTCGGCGAAGACATGCTTCGCTGACTGGATCACCGCATCCTCCGCCTCCCAGGACAGATCGGTGGCGTCGAAGTAGAACAGGTCGTAGTCCTTGATGCCGTCACCTGGGACCTGGCTGGTGACCGCGTTCCAGACGGTCTGGAACAGACAGCCCGCCGTCAGATACCAGCCGGGTAATCCCAGCGACGCCGACCGGGACAGCACCTCCGTCAGCACCTCGTTGCGCGAGAGCACCTCTTGGAAGGCGTCGAGTTGTTCGTTGACAGGCAGTTGGCTGACCACCGTCTATGCCTACCACCTGCACTGCTGGACACGGGCGAGCGTCAACGAGTGGACGGCATGCCGAGCTCGAGCGGCGCGACGCGTGCGAGGCGCTTGGTCTCCTCCCGCTTCCGGCTGATGTCCTGGCCGCCGCGGAAATCTCGGCGGCCAGGACCGGCCCACCGGAGGGTTCCAGTTGTCGCTCGCGGTCCACTCAGGCCGAGTGCGCCGCCCGCCTGCCCGGCCAGATCGGCAGCAGGCCCCGCCCGCTGATGTCGTTGAGAACGATGGCTGAGCACAGGTAGAACGCGACGAAGGAGTCCAGGAGGCCAACCCAGCCGCCGGCCTTGGTCAGCGCGGTCGCGGTGGCTCCCGATCCGACGAGGTTGGCGAGGCCCAACAGGAGGTAAACCACGACCAGTAACACGAACGCGGCGAACGCGGGTGCGTTGACCACCCGTGCCCCCACGGCGAGCATCGCGGTAAACAACGCCCACACGATCAGGTAAGCGCCGAACATGCGGCCGAAGTTCGCTGCTCCCGCCGTGTCGGTGATCATCGGTGCGTAGAACTGCACGATCAGCGCCGTGGTGAACAGGAAGCAGGCATACGCCGAACAGAATGTCGCGCCGAACAGGTTGTTGCCGCGGAACTCCCAGATCCCGCCGACGAGCATGGCAAGCGCGCCAGTGCCCATCGCGACGGGAACGAACATCGTGGCCGTCCGCTGGTCCACGACACCTGTGTTGGCCAACGACAGAATCGTCAGCGAGAATCCGAACCCCGCCAGCGCGAGTGGCACCCCGCTGGCTGTGGGGGCGAAGGCAGTCGTGGCGGGCTCACCCACCCGCGGCGGCGGCACTTCCGGGGCGCTTCCCGGAGGAGTGGTTCGTTGTGCATATTCTGCGCTGGTCATGATGCTACCTCCAGACTGCGCAGGACTGCTCTCGACACGGACCGGGTGGAACGGCGCCGAGGCCAGGCCGATCAGACTTCCGTGGCGAGCAGTTCCTTCAGGCCGTTGTCGATGAACCGGGTGTCTTCCGGGTTGAGGCCGCCACCGGCGAAATGTCCCCACGCTCCCGGGATGACGCGCAGTTCCGCCCGGTGCATGTGCTTGACTTCCCACTCGTTGTCCTCGGGCGGGAAGTACAGGTCCTGCTGCGCCGGCATCACGATCGCGGGCGCCCGGATCGCGCCGAGCGCGTCCTCGAGGCTGCGCTTTCCCGGCGTGTTGCCGATGTCGGCGTGCTGCCAGGTCCACAGCATGCCCAGTAGGTTGTTCGCGTCGCGCTTGAGGAACAGGCCCTCCCAGAAGGCCACGAGGAAGTCTTCCAAGGACGCGTAGCCCAGTGGCTCGCGCTCGTAGATCTTCTCCCGGTAGAACTGCTGGCAGAAGCCCCACCCGGCGTAGACCCGCGCCAGGGCGCGAAGCCCGATGTCGGGTTGCTTGTCGTACCGGCCGCCGTTGTAGGCCGCGTCCGCGGTAAGCGCCGTCCTGACCCCTTCCAGGAACACGAAGTTGTGCAGGCTGGTCTTTGCCGATCCGCAGAATGGCAGGATCCGCTTGACCATGTCGGGGAAGCTGACCGCCCACTGGTAGGTCTGCCCGGCGCCCATCGACCAGCCGGTGACCAACTCCAGTTTTGCGATGCCGAAGCGCTCGGTCACCAGCCGGTGCTGGAACTGGACGTTGTCATACATTGTCACCCGGGGAAACGAGGCGCGGTCATGCGGCGCGGGCGTGTTGCTCGGCGACGAGGAAAGCCCGTTGCCCAGCATATTCGGAATGATGATGAAGTATCTCGCCGGATCGAGCGCCATCCCCTCGCCGATCAGCCATTCATTGTCGTAGTGCTGCCCGGAATACCACGTTGGGTACACGATCGCATTGCTCTTGTCACCGTTGAGCTCGCCGTATGTCTTGTACGCGAGCTTGGCATCGCTGAGTGTGGCGCCTTCTTGCAACCGGACGGTACCAAGGTCGAATATTTCGTAATCCACGAGAGCCTCCCTGCCGATTTCTCCGGCTGCGCCCTCCTCGTGGTTCTACAGTACGCCGCCACCGGGTAGGCGATAGTACGCCGCCACCGGGTAGGCGATGCGGGCCGGCCGAACTGTATCGCGCCAGTTCCCGCCCCGGCCGACCAGCGCTGATACCGGTGGGACGGCAGTGCGCTACGTCCAGCGGACGGCTGAGATCCTGATCGTCGACGACGCCACCCGCGATGACCGCTTCGCCCGTGACCCGTACATCGCCGGCCTGGGTGCCTGTTCGTTGCTGGCCATGCCGATCCTCGGCCGCGGCGCGCTGCGGGCGGTGCTGGTGCTGGAGAACCGCCTCATGCGCGCCGCGTCCGCCACGGAACGGCTCGACGCCGTCAGGCTCATCGCCGCGCAGCTCGCTGTCTCTCTCGACAATGCCCAGCTCTACTCCGACCTCATCGCCTCGCGCGCGTATCGCCGTCGCCGCCGACCAGGCCCGTCGGCGGATCGAGCGAGACCTGCACGATGGCGCCCAGCAACGTCTGGTTGTGGTGTCCAGGCAGGTTGGTGAGTCGGCTGGTGGGTGGCTGGTTGCCGATTGCGCTGTGGGGTCGGTGGTGATTGTAGAAGTGGAGCCAGCCTGGGAGTGCGGTTCGGCGTTGGTGTTCTGAGGTGTAGAGGCGGGCGTAGGCCCAGCCGTCGGCCAGGGCGCGGTGGAATCTTGGTGGTTCTGCCTGGTTAGAAGCTTAGAGCGTGTCTCAGTAGGGGCTTGGTCGTGCATGGTGCACGATCTTGGGTTGTGGATGATCTGTCTCGGCGGCTGGTGCCAGATGAGTTTGTGGGCGCTGGCGGAGCCGCTGATTCCGGAGCATGGGGTTCGTCCGCAGGGTGGTGGGCCGACGCGGGTGGATGACCGGCGGTTTTCACGGCGATCGTGTTCGTGCTGACCAGCGGGTGCGCGTGGCGGTATCTGCCGCCGTCGTTCGGTGTCACGGTGCCGACCGCGCATCGCCGTTTCACCGAATGGACCAAGGCTGGTCTGTGGCCCCGGCTGCACCGCGCGGTCCTCGAGGAACTCGATGGCCAGGGCATGATCGACTGGTCTCGGGCGATCGGTGACGGAGCCTCCGTTCGAGCCAAAATGGGGGATCCATGACCGGCCCGAACCCGGTCGATCGTGGCAAGAGCAGTTCGAAGATCCATGTCCTGTCCGACCGTGCCGGGCTGCCCCTGGCGGTGGCGGTGTCCGCGGCCAACACCAACGACTCCTACGCTCTCAAACCACTCGTGATGGCCATCCCCGCGATCAGATCCCGACGGGCCCCCCGCCGGCGCAAGCCGGGGAAACTGCACGCCGACAAGGCCTACGACCAGGCCGAACTGCGGACATGGGTCCGCGACCGCGGCATCAAGGTCCGCATCGCCCGCACAGGCATCGAGTCAAGCAAGAAACTCGGCAAACACCGCTGGGTCATCGAACGAGCCATCGCCTGGCTGTTCGGCTATCACCGCCTCGCCACCCGATACGACCGCTACGCCACCACTTCTGCGCCTTCCTCACCCTCGCCGCCACCCTCACCTGCGACAAGAAAATCACCTACTGAGATATGGTCTTAAGGGCGCCGACGGCGTGTTGCCGGGCGCTTCAGTTCTGCCGGAGGTTGCCGATCACGAATTCGGCCATTTTCAAGAGTCCGCCGCATCGGTCTTTGTCCCAGTAGCTGCCGGGCAGGTCCGTTCCTTGGACATCGAAGGTGAGCATCTGCTCGTCGGTGACTTGGACGGACACGGAGCACTCGTCCATAAACCGGAACACGTGATAGACGACCGCAGGGAGGCCGGCGATCGACGTCTCGGTCCACGGCTCGAGTTCGCCGTCCTTCTTCAGGGGGGACACTGACAGTTCGGCGAGGGTGCTCGGGTTCTGGACTGGCTTGAGGGCCTCGATGAGTGCACCGCCGTGGTTGGTCCATGAGCAGCCAAACGCGGGCAGTGTGGTTCGCCTGTTTGCGCGGATGTCGTTGGGTGGGTCGGCCACGACGGCGGCGGCCTGGTCCTTGGTGAGCAGGCTGCACGGGTCTGCGTCGAACTTGGCGAGGTCGACGGGCCGGTCGACCTGGGATAGCGGCAGTGGCGCACCGGTCTGCGCCGGCGTCGGTGGCTGAGAGAGCACGCGGACCGGCTTCGCCGGCCCGCACCCGCTGAGCAGGCCCACAGCGAGGACCACGAGGCCGGCCAGCGTCCATGCCCTCATGCCGGTGCCGCCGACGGCTCGACGCGCCACTGCTTCTCGTCATCCATTCCGGAGTTTCCGGGCAGCTCGGGGATATCCGGAAAATTGGTGTTGCCTTGCACCAGAGCGATCGCTTTCTGCTTGAACCCGCCCAAAGTGTCTTCGGCTTGCGAGAACAACCCCACGACGGAGGTGACGAGGTTGGCGAACGCGTCCACCGCAGCGTCGATCACGTCCTTTCTGCTTTGTCGGTGAGTCGCTGTAAGATCCATCGAGCACGTTCCGTTACATCACGGAACCCAGAGTAGGGGAAGCTGGATGCTCGACGCCGTGAATTTGGTCTTTGGCGAGCCGCTGCTGCTGTGGTCTTGCTGTGATGGGTGATTGCGCCTCGGCTCGGCGGGCTTGGGTCTCGGTGATCCAGCTGGTGACGAGTTGTGGGTCGGCTCCGGCTTCGAGGGCTGCGCGGTGGCGTTGGAGCGCGCGATCGCATTCGGCGACGATGGTGGCGGCGGCTGGGGCGGCGGAGTTGAGGTCGGGGTCTGGTTGCGCGGCGTAGAGGGTGTCGATGGTGTCCTTGACGCGATGCGGGGCGAAGCTGGTTGCGAGCCAGGCGGCGAGGGGGCTGAGGAGGTCGCGTTCGGCGAGGGAGACGTTGCGGGGGTGGGCGGTTTGTTCGCCAGGCCGTATGGGGCGGGGTAGTGGCAGCGGTGGAACGGCCGCTCGTGGTTGCGTTGGCCCTGCATCCGTCGGCCGCACACCCCGCAGTGCAGCAGGCCGTTCAGGAGGTAGGGATGTCGGGTGCGGGCGCGTTCCCGGGTTGTGCGGCCGGCGCCTTTGGTGGCGGCGATGTCTTGAGCCTGCTGGAAGGTCTCGATGTCGATGATCGGCGCGCGGGGCGGCGCGTGCACCGAGACTTCGTTCGCCGGGTGTTCCAGGTTGACGAAGAACGGCCGGATCTTCTCCCTGCCGACGACGCGGTCCCCGGCGGGCAGCACCTGCGGCCGGGAGGCCATTGACTCGGCCCAGGACCGCCTCGCCGAGCGGATTGGCCACCGTGGGTGTGGGCGACCTGCCGCCGGCATCGGCCTGGTGCTCCTGATCGTCGGCGCCCGGAAACCGGCTGTGTCCTTGGCGCCGTCGTCCGCATCGACGTGGTGTGCCGGTTTGTCGCAGCACGGCCGGAGACTCCTGACGGCATACCGGATCTGCGGCGGTGGAACCGCTGGCCGATACTCCCTGGGAACGAGTCGACGGGGACCCGGCAACCCGGACGCCGGATTGTGGGCGAGTGTCCGGGTCGGGCCGTGGCGCGGTGACACGAGCAGTGGCAGTGGTGGATCTTGGGGTGGAGGGGAGCGGCCGACATGCCTGCGGCGGCGCAAGTGCTGGCCAGCAGCGTGCTGGGCAGGGTCGACGAACTGACCGACGAGCTTGTCCGCGTCATCGATGAGCAGAACCCGGGCTACCGGCAGCTCAACGTCGTACCCGAAGACGATCTGTGGAAGTCGTGCCACGACAACCTCGCGCGCGTGCTGCAGCTGGTCGGTCAGGACGGCGACGAGGCGGAGCGCGTCGCGCAGTTCTACGACGCCGCACGGGCCACCGGGCAGCGGCGGGCGCAGCAGCGGCTGCCGCTGGACGACTTGCTGCGATCGTTCCGCATCGGTGGGCGGATCGTCTGGCAGGCGCTGATCGCGCAGGCCCGTGCGGAGCACGAAATGGACGCCGACGATCTTCTCGACCTCGCGACCCGCGTCTGGGAACTGGTGGATGCGCTCTCGTCCCAGGTCGCGGCTGCGTATCACGTAGCCGAGCAGGCGCTGGTCCGCGCCGACGAACAGCGCAGCGCGGCTCTGTGGGAGGGCTTGCTGCAAGGCCGGGCTTCCGACGCGGCGTTCGCCTATGAAGCGAGCCGGATCATCCGACTGCCCGTGGAGGGGCCGTACGTGGCCGTCGCGACCGAGGGCCGGTTGGCCACCAGCAACCTCACCGAGGCACTTGGGCGCAAGCTCGACGAATCGGGCCTCCGTTCGGCGTGGCAGGTTCGCGCGGACGCGCTCGTGGGCTTGGTGTCTCTGCGCGGGTGTGACACCGCGGCGCTGATGAAGGCCCTCGCCGCCGTCCGCGGGTCGGTGGGTGTCTCGCTGGTGGTCGATGGACTGGCTGCAGTGCACACCGCCTACCGGCAAGCGGTGCTCGCGTTGCGGACCGTCCCGCATGGCGAGCCGGCAGCCGTCTGCCTCGCCGACCGGCTGCCGGAAGCGCTGCTGCTCACTTCGCCGGAGCTCACCGCCTCTCTGATGCAGCAGTGGCTGCGCGGACTGCTGGACCTGCCCGATGACGAGCGGCGGATCCTTCTGCAGACGCTCGCCTCCTGGGTCGAGACCGGCGGATCGGCCACACGGGCGGCGCAGGAGCTGCACTGCCACCGCAACACGGTGCTCAATCGCGTGCGCCGGATCGAAGCGCTGACCGGGCGCTGCCTGCCGGGTGGTGAAATCCCGATCGAGCTGGCCCTCGTCGTGCGCGGCCTCCCGTTTCTGCCGCCGCGTCGACGGTCGTGACTCCAGCACCGTTGTGCACAGTGCCCAACGACACTACGGCAAAAGTAGGCACGCAGGTCATGGCTGTGGCGAGCGAAGTTGTGTAACACTGCGGCCCAATCCGAACACTCCCCGCGTTCTCTGATCACTTCTCTGACACTGTCGTTCGAGAGGAACCCGCCGCCCATGGCACAGCAAGACCACGACGCCCGGCCCGCTCCGGATGCGCCGCGGCACATCGACCGGCGCCGTTTCCTCGGCTTTGTGCTGGCTGCGCCGACGCTCGCCGTCGCCGCGCAGATCGCCCAGGCCGGACTGGCGCCGGAGGAAGCCGACGCCGCGCTTCCTTCCCTCCCGCAGCCTGAGGACCTCTTCGACCTCGGTGACCTGCAGAACCTCGCTGCCGCGCCCACGTCCGGCCTGATCAGCGTCCAGATCGGGACAGACGGGCGCGCGTCGTTCGCGGTGCCGCGGACCGAGGTGGGCCAGGGCATGACCACCGCGGTGGCGATGATGGTGGCCGAAGAGCTGGACATTCCGCTGTCGAACGTCGACGTCACGCTCGCCGACGCCCGTCCGGAGCTGCTGATGAACCAGCTCACGGGCGGCTCCAACTCGATGCGGAGCATATTCACCCCGATCCGGACCGTCTCGGCGATCGCCCGGGCTCGGCTGGTCTCGGCGGCCGCCGCTCAGTGGGGGGTGCCCGAGGCGGAGCTGCGCACCGCCGACGGGATGGTCCACCACACCAGCGGCAAGCAGGCGCCGTACGGCTCGCTTGCGAAGGCCGCTGCGGCCGTGAAGACCACCAGCGCCACGGCGCAGCTCAAGTCGCGCGCGGACTTCAAGGTGCTCGGCACCGCGCAGAACCGCATCGACGCCTACGAGGCCGTGACCGGGCGCAAGAAATACACCCTCGACCACGACGTCCCCGGTGCGCTGCCGACGATGGTCGCCCGGCCGCCCACGATCAACGGCACGGTTCGCTCGATCCAGAACGAGACCGACGTCAAGGCGATGCCGGGCGTCACCGACATCGCGGCGATCTCCCACGGCGTGGCAGTGCGGGCCGAGACGTTCGGGCAGTGCATCGACGCCATCCGCGCGCTGAAGGTGGACTGGGGTCCTGGCACCGTCGACGGTGAATCCGACGCGACCGTGCTGAAGAAGCTCAAGGCCGCGCAACTGCCGCTCGCCGTGCCCGGAGTGCTGACGCAGTCGCTCGACGCGGAGTTCACCTTTGCTTTCGCCAGCAACAGCCCGCTCGAGACCGGTTCGGCGATTGCCGATGTCCGTTCGGACCGTGCCGAGATCTGGTCGTGCCTGAAGGTGCCGATCGTCGCGCAGCAGCAGATCGCGCAGGCGGTGGGCCTGCCTCAGAGTGCCGTCACGGTGCATGTGACCCAGGGCGGCGGCTCGTTCGGCCGGCATCTGTTCCACGACGCGGCGCTCGAAGCCGCCGAGGCGTCGAAGAAAATGGGCAAAGCGGTCAAACTCATGTGGTCGCGCACCGACGACTTCCGGCAGGGCCGGGTGCACCCGATGTGCGTTTCGCGGGTGCGCGCCACCTACGCCCTCGGCAACGTGGTGAGCTTCGAACAACGGCACACCAGCGTTCAGACGGAGTTCAGCCACGGTCTCGGAGAAATGCTCACCTCCACTGCGGCGAAGCTGCCCATCGCGGGCAACCTGAGCTTCGCGGAGTCGATCTTCGAGCTCACGCAGTCTTCTCCCTACAACTTCGGCGTGACCACGCAATTGCTCAACGAGATTCCGCTGAAGTTCAACACCGGCAGCATGCGCAACATCTACTCGCCGAACGTGGTCACAGCCGAAGAGCTCGTGGTCGACCAGCTGGCGAAGAAGATGGGCAAGGACCCGGTGCAGTTCCGGCGCGACTTCCTCAAGGACGCCCGGCTGCGCGCGGTGCTCGACAAGGCCGTCCAGGTCGGTGAGTGGGGCCGGTCGATGCCGTCGGGCGTCGCCCAGGGCATCGCGTTGCACTCGGAGTACCGGGGTGCGGTGGCGGTGCTGGTGGAGATCGACTGCCGTCCGGAGACGGTGAACCGGAAGGTCCGCGAGGCGGTGACCGGCCCGCGGGTGACCAAGGCGCTCGTCGTGGTCGATCCCGGGTTCGCGATCAACCCGCGGGGCCTGGAGGCGCAGATGATCGGCGGCCTCAACGACGGCATCGCGATGTGCCTGACCTCCAGCCTCCACATCAAGGACGGGATCCCGCTGGAAGGCAGCTGGGACAACTACTTCTACACACGCGAGTGGAACACCCCGCTCGAGACGCGGGTCGTGATCATGCCGAACACGTCGGACACTCCGAGTGGTGCCGGGGAGCTGGCGGTCGCGCCGTCGTTCGCCGCTGTCGCTTGCGCGTATGCGCGGGCCACCGGGAAGATGCCGACTTCGTTCCCCATCAACCACGGCACGCTGTCGTTCGACCCGCTGCCTTTGGAACCCTCCACGCCGCCTTCCCCCGTCGACGGTCTCGACTACGCCTACTAGGAGTTCTCCGTGCCACAACACACCTTCAAGCTCAACGGTGAGCAGGTCACGGTGGAAGCCGAGGACACTGAACGGCTCCTGTGGGTGCTGCGCGACCGCCTCGGCGTGAAGGGCCCGAAGTACGGCTGTGGGCTCGACGTCTGCAAGGCGTGCACGAGCCACATCAACGGCAAGGCATTCAACCCATGCTCGGTGCCCGTTTCGAAAATCGCGCCCACCGACGAGGTCACGACAATCGAAGGCCTGCCCGCCACCGTGGGCAAGGACCTGCACCCGATGCAGGAAGCGTGGCTGCAGCAGGACGTCGCCCAGTGCGGCTACTGCCAGCCGGGGCAGATCATGGCCGCGGTGGCCAAGGTCCGCCAGGCCCGCGCCGCCGGCCGCGACCTCACCGACGACGACCTCGACGACATCCGCAACATCTGCCGCTGCGGCACTTACGCCCGCATCCGTGAGGCCATTGTGGAGGGTGCGAAGAACATGTGAGCGCGGCTCGCGGGACGCCCTCACACCATGGCTCCGCTGGGGAGAAGCCACGCGAACGCCGCTGATGCCCGCGCGGTGGGCGGTAAAGCCAACGGCGATCGACAGTCGTTCGCGACCTACGTCGACGGCGCGAAGAGGTGGTGATCATCCGCGAGGGGCGATCACCACCTCCTAGTACTGCAACGGCAGTTGCTGGCGTTGTGGTAGATCATCGTGGTGGTGGTCGATGTGGTGATGGATCAGCTGGGTCGGGTGCATGAGCGGATCTCTGGCCGGTTCGCGCGGTCGGAGCCGCGGGCTCGGGCGCGGGAGTATGTGTCCGGGTTGGTCGCTGGTTTGGAGCGGAAGAATGGGTGGACGCTGGCCGAGCAGGCCGGTGAGATGTCGCCGGATGGGATGCAGCGGCTGCTGCGCTGGGCGGACTGGGACATCGACGGCGTCCGCGATGACGTTCGCGACTACGTCATCGAGCACCTCGGCGAGCCCGGTGGCGTGCTGATCGTGGACGACACCGGGTTCCTGAAGAAAGGCGTCCGCTCGGCCGGTGTGCAGCGGCAGTATTCGGGAACGGCGGGCCGGATCGAGAACTGCCAGATCGGCACGTTCCTGGCCTATGCCGGTGCTCGCGGGCATGCGCTGATCGATCGGGAGCTGTATCTGCCCGAGCCCTGGATCGCGGACCGGGATCGGTGCCGGCGGGCGGGGATCCCGGAAGGGGCCGAGTTCGAGACCAAGCCGCGCCAGGCCATGGCGATGTTGGCCCGGGCCTTCGCCGCGCAGGTGCCGTTCGCCTGGGTCACCGCCGATGAGGCCTACGGGCAGGTCAAGTACCTGCGGCTGTGGCTGGAAGCCCACGACGCCGCACACGTGCTGGCCACCAAGGTCAACGACACCCTGGTCACCACCGGCGGCACCGAGACCCGCGCCGACGAGCTGATCGCGGACCTGCCAGCCAGGGCGTGGCGGCGGTTGTCGGTCGGGGCCGGGGCGCACGGGCCACGGGAGTACGACTGGGCGCGGGTACCGATCCGGATCGGCTGGCAGCCCGGGCGCGGGCACTGGCTGCTCGCCCGCCGCAAGGTCACCGATCCGACGGAGATCGCCTACTACGTCTGCTACGGACCCCGCCGCTCGACGCTGCTGGACCTGGCCTGGATCGCCGGGACTCGCTGGCGGATCGAGGAATGCTTCCAGCAGGCCAAAAACGAAGCCGGACTCGATCAGTATCAGGTCCGGTCTTGGCGAGCGTGGTATGCCCACATCACCCTGTCCATGCTCGCCCACGCCTGGCTCGCCGTCTCCCGATCCCTTGTCACAAAAGGGGAACCGGAGCCGACGAGCCGGGCATGATCGGATTCACGCTACCGGAGATCCGGCGCCTGCTTACCAAGCTGGTCTTGCGTGTCGCCGACGCCGCCAACCACGTCTGGGCCTGGTCCCGCTTCCGCCGCCGACGACAACACCAAGCCCGGCTCAGCCACTACAAACGACGCGGCTACCCACTCGCCTAACTGCCGTTGCAGTACTAGGGCGTGTCTGGCAAAGGCTGCGCTGTGTTGCTGGGATGCTGCCGGTCGTGTCGCGGTTCAGTTGTTGTCAGACGATCAGTGGGCGTTAGTCGAGGATTTGTTGCCAGTCCGTGCTGGTAGACAAGGTCGGCCGTTCTCGGATGCCAGGTCGATGGTCGAGGGAATCATCTACCGCTATCGGTGCGGCATCGCGTGGCGCGATGTGCCGGCGGTGTTCGGTTCGTGGCGGAGGATCTGGACCTGGCACCGCCGGACGGCCGGGAACGACACCTGGGACACGGTGCTGCAGCGGCTGTTGGCCGCGGCAGATGCGGCGGGGCTGGTGGAGTGGGCGGTGTCGGTCGGCTCCACCATCGCGCGGGCACATCAGCACGCCACCAACTTCACCGGCTCCACAGGGGGCTGGGTCGAACTACACGGATCTGCACCGCGAGCCGCCTGACCACGCGATCGGCCGCTCCCGTGGCGGGCTGGAGCACGAAAATCCACCATCTGGTCGACGGGAACGGCCGACCGCTGGTGGCGTTGGTCGGGCCCGGACAGGCCGGGGACGCACCGATGTTCCCACACCTGATGCGGCACCTGCGGATCGTCCGTGTCGGACGCGGCCGGGCTCGTACTAAGGCCAAGCGCATCGAGTTCCGCTGCCCCGACTCCTCCGGCAACCCCTACCTCGCGTTCGCCGCGATGGTGATGGCCGGGCTCGACGGGATCCGCAACAAGATCGAGCCCGCGGCACCGATCGACAAGGACCTCTACGAACTCCCACCCGAGGAAGCGCGCGATGTCGCCCAAGTTCCAGGATCACTCGAGGCCGTGATCGACCGGTTGGAAACCGACCACGAGTTCCTCCTCAAAGGTGACGTGTTCACCCCGGACGTGATCGAGACCTGGGTCGACTTCAAGCGAGAGCACGAGATCGACCCACTGCGGCTGCGCCCGCACCCGTACGAGTTCGCGTTGTACTACGACGTGTGAGAGCTGACGAAGCTGACTACTCACGGCCGCTGGGCAACCGCGTTCTGGAGGTGAGCTCGGCTGTCCGTGAGTGAGGTGCGTCCTCGATCCACCTCGAGCGCCGCCGTACGGCCTGGCCTCGGCTGAACGTCGGGCGTAGCGTCGGCCTGTGGTGCGGGTCCGGCGCGGCAGCGCCGCTGCCGCCGATACCGATCTTGCCTACTGATCGGAGGCCGCGATGACCTTTCCCGAGGACTACCTGCATCCGGTGGGGCGCGGCGCGGTCTTCATCGAACACCAGCATCGGCACCCGCGGGTCGACAGGTCCGCGTATATCGCCCCGACAGCCGTGCTGTGCGGGGATGTCACCGTCGGGCCGCACAGCCGGGTCCTCTTCGGCGCCGTACTCACCGCGGAGGGCGGGCCGGTCGAGATCGGCGCCCACTGCGTGATCATGGAACACGCCGTGCTGCGCGGTTCCCGGCGTCATCCGGTTCGGCTCGGTGATCACGTCCTGGTCGGGCCCAACGCCCACCTCAGTGGGTGCATCATCGACGGCGATGCGCGAGTCGCGACCGGAGCGATGATCTACAACGGCGCCCGCATCGGGTCTGGCGCCGATGTCGAGTTCGGGGCCGTGGTGCATGTGAACACCGTGATACCGCCGGGAACGGCGGTACCGATCGGCTGGTTCGCCGGTGGTGATCCGGTGCAGCTGGTCCCACCGCAGCAGTGGGATCGCATCGCCTCGGTGATGGAACCGCTCAACTACCCGGGCACCGTCTTCGGTGTGACGGAGGCGCCGAGTGAGCCGGTGATCACCCGGATCGCGCAACGCTACGCGCGGGCGCTCGCGCTGCACCGCTACGACGAGAACGTCACCCCGGAACTGCTCGACGAGGCCGACCGCGAGCGGAGGGACCGGGTGTGACCCCCCGCGGCCGGCGTCCGGGCGCCGTGGGGGCTGCCGCTCGGCCGCCGACGGGTGACGCGGTCGCCTGCCGCTCAGCTGCCTGACGTCCCGGCTGACGGGTTCTTCGCCACCAGCGCCCGCCGGACGGGCGTGCCGTACACCGTAGTTTGGATTCGACCTGAGGACACGTGTTTGCCGAAGAAATCGTTGACCCTGTTGGCAGTCCGGGGATCACGAGGGGTTTGCGACCCAGCGCGCGAATCGCGACGCGCACGACCCGGCTTGCGGCGCAGGGTTGAGGTGCGGCCGTAGAAGGCGAACCGCAACCCGGGGCTCGGCCGTGGCGGGGGACAGGCGCGGGTTTGCCTGCAGGTGGTCATCCAGTGCTCGAGCAAGTCCAGCGGCTGCCGGGGGGACACCGCTGACCCAGTGGGTTGTCGGGGTGGGATCACGATGAACGGATGCGCTGGTCGTGGGTGCATGACGGTGAGGTGGAAACGTCCGCCCGAACAGCGCAGTTCAGGTAGCGACGGGCTCTGACGTATAACGGGCTATTCTCCAGCGTTCTGGGGCTTCGTGAACTCGACCCGCTGACCTGCCGCGATCGAGAACGCACTGGTCGGCGGATGTGGTCGGCGGGAGTTGAGCGCTGCTGGTCACGTGCCTGTGCCGGAAGTTCGAACTCGGGCCGGGCGGCGTGCTTCTCGGACTAAGCCGGAACGTCCTTGATCACTGATGCCCGGGTTCGTCGCTGCGGCGTGTCGGTGAGGGCACGTAGGTTCCAGGGTTCGCCTGTCGGCGCGGATCTTCCTCCGGGTGCGCGCACCGGTTCCCGTCCTGTTGGGGTGGCCGGTTTGGCCGGCCCCGCCAACGACACTGCTTCAAGCCTGCCGAGCCGCGCGTCAGCGTCGCGGCTTCCGTGCTGCCTGGTATTCCTGTCCGCGCTCGTCCGACTGTTTGTGGACGACGTCGGGTGCTTCCGGTGCCGGCCACACGGAAAGCAGGTAGTTCTCAACGGGTTCCTGGACGTTGAGGTGGGAGGCGATGTCGCGGCCGCGGGCGTGCGCGCGTAGCCGGTAGGTGCCGGGTCCCGCGTGGGCCAGGTCGGGGAACTCCGGAGGGGGATCGCCCGCCAGGTCGTGGGCGATGAGTTCTCCGCACTCCGACTCGACCCGAGACTTCGGCGACGTCGTCCCAGTCGTCGAGGTCGACCGCGGCCGGGATCATTCGAACGGTTCAGTTCTGGCGTTCAAAGGAATCTATTCGCCCGCGGTCACCGGGAACGGCAGGGGGTTGCGGGCCGGCGGGGGCAGGTAGCGAAGTCAGTGAACGCGCAGGGCAGGTTTGGTGGTGTCGAGAACGTTCTTTTGCAGCAACAAGGACGATTTCAAGGCAGCGTTGTCACCACCGGCACCGACCCGGCCCATCGATCGTCCTCGCCGGCGGGATGCCCGGTGATGTCGGTCAGCAACTTCATGTTCGAGCGCCGGTGGTGAAGTCCAGCGGGTCAGGTCGTCGCGCAACGGCGGACGCTTTGCGAGAAGGTCCTTCTTCGTGGCGTGCTGAGAAAAGATCTGCTGCATCGAGCAAATCCGCCGCTTCGAGGACACGCTCTGGGTCGGGTTTTCGTGTTCGCGCAAGGGGCCGGTAGCTCACGGTTGTTGATCCGTGAGGTTGAGCGTGGACCAGAACAGGACGGCGACGACGAGCAGGAACGCATCTGCGAGGCCGGAGGTGCCTGCGACGAGCACGACCGCGAGCACGAGGGGGATGAGCACGGCTTCGCGACGCGAAATCGCCAACTGGCCTGATGGAGTCTGCTGGGAGGACACGGGATCTCCTGTGGGCGGGCGGCTGCTGCGGATGGGTGTGGCGGGGGCCACTGCGGCGGCTGGGCTTGCGCATGGTTCGCTGGGTCTGCAGCAGAGGGATCGGCGGCGACGCGGGCTGGTGGCGTCGATGGGTCGTTCGTGAGCTCGGAAGGGGCCTTGGACGGTGGCGGCCGTCGGCTCAGACCTTGGTGCGGCAGGTCATTCCGGCGTCCGGGAGCACCAAGCCGGACGACGCACGTCCGTCGGGCGGCGCAGGGGGCCACGCGAACGCCACGCGCTTAACCGGTTTCGGCACCCGAGGACGGCACAGGATGCGCAGCCACCCATAGCGGCCGTCCAGACGGTGCCCGGTGCTCACTCTCGAGGGCATTCGAGCAACATCCCCTGTTCGTGCTCCTTCGTTGCCGCGAAGCCACTGAACAGGCTCGTGGCGACCCTGTTCATGCACTGCCACAGCCGCATCGGGAACGGCTGGGTAGCGGCGGTCATACGCTGCGGCAGCAGCCCGCGCGGTACCAGGCGTGCCGGCTTTCGGACGACGTAGAAGGCGTCCGCCGGTTTGTCTCGCCGCACGCCTTGCAATTCTGCGCACAGGCACCGCCGAAGCCTCGGGATCGATCTCAGGGTGCGCCTCGCTGTCGACGTCGGCGCACCACGCGCGCGAGACCTCGGCGGGGCGTCCCGACACACTCCTTGGCGGCGGTCACGGGGCGCAGTCGAGGAGCGTGCGCTTAGGTGCGAGGTGGACCGTTCGCGCGGTCGTGCGAGCCGAGCTTGCGGAGAGTGTTGGTGATGTGCGCCTTGGTCGTCTCGGTGGATACGCACAGGGCGCGTGCGATCGCAGGATCGGAACAGGCCGTCGGCGACGAGCTTCAACACCTCACGTTCCCGCGCCCCCACGTGCTCAGCAACCTCGTCCTGCGGCGCCGCTCTGAGCGGGGCCACCCGGTAATGCTGAATACGGTAAAGCCTGTCCGGCTCGGTCGCCTGGGCGACGCGGTCGAGCCTCGCGCGCACGGTCTCACGCGCGGCGGCGGTCACGAGCAGTACAGCGATGTAGTCGTGCCGCCGTGCGGTCGGCAGTGACGAGGATTTCGTTTCAGGCTCTACAGTCATGGCGATCTCCTGATCTCGGTGGCTTTGCGGCAGTGGGTGGCGGCCCACAGGTCGAGCTGCTCGTGCTCGGGCAACTGACGCGGTCATGGTCGGCTTTTCGGCAGCAAGCGAACGCAGTGGGTGAGGCGGCGCCCACTGCGCGCGTTACGGAATCACCTCGGCGTCGCCGGGCCAGACTCGGAGCACCCGATCGGCACGGTCGGCGAGCTCGTCGGTTGCCTGGTGCGCGGCGGGCCGGCAGGGCGGGCCACACAGGGTGTCCACTTGAGGTCGCACAGGTATCGCAGCACGCGCAATGTGTTGTTCGCGTCCGGGAACACACGAGGGGCGTCCGACCAGTGGAGGTGCCGTACAGGCCTGGCTCAGCGCCGAGCTGGGTGTGCCGACCCGGACGGTGTCGCGGGTGCTGGCCCGCCCCCCGGGTTCCGCGGCTGGCCGCACTGGACCCGATCACCGGACTGCTGATCCGCGCCGGCACCACCACGGCGGTGCGGTATGAGCGGGAACGGCCCGGCGAGCTGGTCCACATGGACGTCAAGAGGATCGGCCGCATCCCCGACGACGGCGGCTGGCGAGCCTACGGCCGGGCCCAGCGGGAAGCCCCCCGCGACCGCAGCGTCAAGATCGGGTTTGACGACGTCCACTCCCTGGTCGACGACCACAGCCGGCTGGCCCACTCCGAAATCCGCCCGGAGGAGAAGGGCCCAACCTGCGCCGGCTTCCTGGACCGCGCGATCACCTACTTCGCACATCACGGCATCACCCGCATCGAACGGCCGATGACCGACAACGCCTGGGCCCATCGCTGTTCCCTGCGCGAGATCGGCGCCGAGCACGGCATCCGGCAGAAGTTCATCAAGCCCCATTGCTCCTGGCAGAACGGGCAAGCCGAACTCGACCGCACCCTGCAAACCGATGGGCCTGCCGGCAACCCTTCACCAGCAACACCCAACGCACCGCGGCCCCTGCACCCTGGCTCCATGACCGCAGTGGCCGCTGCGCTCACTGAGCTTGACGAGGAGCTGTCTCGTCACGCAGCGGGTATGGTCCTGTTGGAGCGGTTGGCCAGCTCAAAGCTTTCGCTCGCTCATCGCGGCTGAACAGCTACGGCCGCCTGTGACTGATGAATGTCGAGGTAGAACGCTCGGACCAAGCCCAGAACGCTCAGGTGGTCGCTGCGGGGCCGCACCGTGGCGTCGCCGAGTTCGACCTCGCGGTGGCGTTCTTTTCAGGCTCGGACGACGTCGTCAGGCAAGCGTGAATCTCGTTGCTGCCGAAGTCGTTGTTGCGTGGCATCGGCAGCGCTCGCCCTGCGGCCGGCGACCTGGTCCGGACCTTGGCCGATGGACAGCGCGAGGCTGCGGCGCGGATCTGGCACGCGTCGGCGCGCGAGCTGGTGACTCCAGGTCCCCCCGTCGGCACAACCTTGCTCTTTACCAACTCTCTTCCCGCCTATATGTTGTTGCCCGCAACATATAGGCCGTGGTGGGTATCGGAATATGGCCAGGCCGCTCAGCGAGCGGTCGGCTTGTCTCGCCGCCGGGCATTCCGTCGCGAGGAGGTGCCGTTTCGATGAAGATGCACGGCGAGGCCACGAGAGCCGGCAGAACGAGGCTTCGCGCCTCGCGCCGCGGGCGGGCGTGGGGCCGTCTCCGCTCCGGCGGGCTCAGGGGCAGGGCTGGCTTCCTGCTGGCGGTCGGTGGTCTGCTACTGGGCTTGGTGACGGTGCCGGCCTCGGCCGCCCCGGTGCCGGGGCCGGGGCCGGGCGGCGGTGGCGACGGCTGGGTGCTGAGCACGGGAGACACGGCGAAGAACTACTCGCCGACGTTCGTCGGCAACGGCTACCTCGCCGCGCGGGTGCCCGCGGCGGGCCACGGGTACAGCACCATGCCCATCGTCACCCAGTCCGAGCTCGCCGGCTTCTACGGCGCGCCCGCGGCGGGGCAGGAGGAGCGAGCGAGCCTGCCGGCCTGGACCACGCTCGGGTTCGGCCGCGGCGGCGACGTCTACGGGATCGAGGGTTGGTCCTGCGGGTTCGGCCAGTTGTGCCCGGCCGCGTACGGGAAGGTTTCCGGGGGCGCGTTCCTCGAGTCCTCCCACCCCGGCTCGATCGTCGGGAGCTACTTGGCCGGCCTGAACAGCAACGACACCCCGACAGTCGGCGGCGGCGGCGTCATCCCGATCCGGAACGCGCCGGCCGGCCCGGCGACGCTGGCCGTGCGGTACGGCAACGGCAGCGGCAGCCCGCAGACCATCCACATCGGCGTGAACGGCACGCTCCGGCAACTGTCCGTGCCCAGCCTGGCCAGCTGGGACGACTGGGCGGTGGTGACCGTGCCGGTGACGTTGAACGCGGGCGCGAACACCCTCGAGGTCACCGTCACCGAGGGGGACACCGCGCGGGTGAACATCGACTACCTCGCGCTGTATCCGGACGGCGCACAGCCACCGACGCAGATCGCCCCGGCCACGGTCGGCACCACCACGAAGTACCGGCAGTCGATGGACCTGCGCACCGGTGTGCTGACCACGTCGTTCGACTGGACCTCGCCCGCGGGCGATACGACCAGCCTCGCCTACGAGGTCAACGCCAACCGCGCGGACGGCCACCTGGGCACGGTGAGCGTGCAGGCCGTTCCGCACTGGAGCGGACCGGCCACCGTCGTCGACGAGTTCGACGGCAGGGGCCTGGACCACGCCTCGACGACGGACCCGCGCGTGGACGGCAAGACCGCGACACTGTCGCAGACCGTCGTGAGCAACGGGAACCTGGTCACCGCCGGGCTGAACTCGGTACTGCGCGTCGGCGGGAAGACGGTGCCGACCCAGGCGATCGCCGACCCGGGTGACGGCGGTGCCGGACAGCGAGCGACTTTCCCGGTCCGCGCCGGAGAGCCGTTGCGGATCACCAAGTACGTTGGCGTCGCCTCCAGCGTCGACACCGACCGGCCGCTCGCAGCCGCGTCTCCGCAGCAGGCCGCCGCGAAGACCGCGGCCCACGCCGCCGCGGACGGCTATCAGCGCGCGCTGGCACGCAACCGCGATGCCTGGTCACGCCTGTGGCAGTCGAGCATCTCGATTCCGGGTGACCCCACCATGACCGCGCAGGTCCACGCGTCGATGTTCTACCTGCTCGCGAGCGTGCGCGCCGGCGTCGTCTGGAGCGCCAGCCCTGGCGGTCTGTCCTCGGACGGCTACAGCGGTCACGTGTTCTGGGACACGGAGACGTGGATGTACCCGGCACTGCTCGCCCAGTACCCCGACATCGCCGCCGACGCGAACACCTACCGGCAGCAGCGCCTGCCGGCGGCTCAGGCCGCCGCCGCGGCACTGTCCACTCCGGACCACCCGATCAAGGGCGCTAAGTTCCCGTGGCAGAGCGCGCTGACCGGCAAGGAGACAACCCCGGACTGGTCCCCCGACGGCAAGCAGGAAATCCACATCAACTCCGACATCGCCTTGGCGCAGTGGCAGTACTACGAAGCGTCCGGTGACAAGACCTGGCTGCGGGACAAGGCCTGGCCCGTGCTGCAGGGCATCGCCGACTACTGGGCCACACGTGCCGTCCCCGACCCGGCCGGCGGTTACGCCATCAGGGATGTCAAAGGTCCGGACGAGTACCACGACAACGTCGACAACAGCGTGACCACCAACGCCGGAGCGCAAGCCTCGCTGCGCATCGCGATCCGCGCCGCGGGCATCCTCGGCCGGGCCGCCGATCCGGCCTGGCGCAAGGTCGCCGACGGCCTGAAGATCCCGGTCGACACCACGACGAACATCCATCCCGAGTTCGACGGGTACTCCGGGCAGACGATCAAACAGGCCGACGTCACGCTGTTGCAGTACCCGTTGGCGGTGCCGATGTCGCCTGGCCTCGCCCAGAACGACCTCGACTACTACCAGCAGCGCACCGACCTCGACGGCCCGTCCATGACGGACGCGATCGTCACGATCGCCGGTGCGGCCCTCGGGTCGCGGGGCTGCGACGTCTACACCTCCCTGCGCAAGAGCGCGGACCCGTACCTGGCGGCGCCGTTCGACCAGTGGTACGAGACCCGCACCGGCGGAGCGTTCGACTTCACCACCGGCCAGGGCGGCTATCTGCAGGAGTTCCTCTACGGGTTCACCGGGCTGCGCTGGGGAACCGACGCCGTCACCGTCGATCCCTTCCTGCCGCCGCAACTGCCGGGTGTCGACCTCGCCGGGATCAAGTGGCACGGCCGCTCGTTCGACCTGTCCGTCGGCGCGCGAACGACGAAACTGACCCTGCGCTCCGGCCCGCCGCTCCCGGTCCGGGTCGGCAGCGATGACGTGCGCCAGGTCAGGTCCGGGGCCGTGCTGCAGGTGCCCACAAGGCACCCGGCAGGCGACGCCACGAACTGCGGCTCCTGACCAGCACCCTCGGCCGGACTCCCCAGGGACTCCGGCCGAGGGTGCAGCAGCCTGGACCCTCGGCCGGCTGCGACTCGAGATACCCGCGCAAGCGTTGAGCGGACCCCGTTCGCCTTCGCGTCCGCCACTCCAGGGCTGAGCGCACATCGGCTCGACGACCGGGTCGCGGTGGCGCTGCTTGGAAGTGAAGTGACGAGGCCGGAGCGCGTCACGGGTTCGCGGTGAGGAAGTCCGAGCCGTAGACCTCGAGGCAGTGCAGGGCGAGTTCGACGTACATCCGGCGCTGGTCGATGGGGTGGCCGAGGAGTACTTCGGCCTGGTGGATCCGGTGACGAACGGTGTTGCGGTGCAGGCGCAGCTCCCGACCGGTCGCGTCCGCGTTGCCCGCATTCGCTCGCCAGCGGATCGCCACCTTCAGCAACTTCGAAGTCGAGACGTCGACGTTTGAAGAGTGGGACGACCGCGGCCGACGCTTCGATGCCCTCGTGGCTGCGTCGTCGTGACACTGGGCCGACCCCGTTGATTGGCTGGCAGCGAGCGTACGACGTGCTTTTTCCGTCGTCGTCCGTAGGCCGGGATAGCCGGAAGTTTACGCAGAGACCGCCGATCTCCACGAACGGTTCTGTCCCGGGAACCCTGGCTGGGGTCATCCGCCGCTGGAGGACGACGTGCGCACCACCAACGAGGGTTGGGTCTGGGCGACGATCCCGGAGAATTGTCCGGTCCAACGATCGTGCGCTGGTACCCCAGCGTTCATTGGTTCAACGGGGACGGATTTGCCACCTCCTCCGCTCGACGTCGCTGTATCGGAGGCTCGACCGCGACGTCCGCGAGCCCCTGCTCGACGCCATCGCCGAGCGCATCCGCAAGCGGATGGGCGCCCGAGTATCACGCCATTAGCTGAGCGTCCTCCGTGTCGGACAGCGAGCCGAATGAAGCCGGGGCCCGATCTTCGAACCACCTGCTGCGGCCTAGCCAGCAGATGGAGAGGGCTCTTTCGCCTGCTGGGTGCCGAGGGCGAGCGAGCCGAAGTCCGGCATGTCGAGGCTGACCCCATTGGATCGGCGGGCAGCCTCGGCATCGAACTGCGCGAGCTTGTACCTCCGACGCCTACGACGCCTGGCACGGCGGGGTGACCGTTCGACTGCGTCCAGCGATTGACGCCTGACGTTGGTCGTTCTGCGCTGGGGTGAAGGATCGGGTTGATCCCGACGAGCATTGCGGTCAATTGGCCGACGCCGCAGCGCATCTACTCATCAGAGTCCCGCGCCGGCGCCTCGCATTCCCGCACCGCGGAGAGCCGGGTGCGTCGGCGGGCTCCGGTGAGGAGCATCAGGGCAAGAAGGCCGGTGACGTCTGCGTTGTCGGTCGGAGCCGGCCGGCCCGTCTGCCGACGACGAACGAGCCGGCCGCCAATCGATGCTCCGCCGTTCTCGGGATCGAATTCATCGGTGCGAGCGTGCCGCGGCTGGGTTGCGGTGGCGAACGTGCGGCGAAGCGGTTTAACTCCTCTGCGTAGTACTCCCTGCACAGAAGGACCGACTTGACGCGAACCCGTACGTTGCTGGCCTGTCTCGCCGCGTCAGGGGTGCTCGCGGTGACCGCGTGCAGCATGCCGATCGTGGGCCGCGCTCAGCCGGCGAACTCGTCCGAGGCGAAGCAGGCCGAGACGGGGATCGCCCTGCAGAACCTGGCAACGGCGCCGGCCAAGGCGGCGAAGTACGCCGGTCAGCCCGTCTACGACGCCTGCGCGATCATGAACCCGTTCCTGATGCGTCAAGCCGGATTCGTGATCAACCCGGAGAAGACCTTCATCCAGAAGAAGTTCGCCGGCGACGACGGTCCGCCGGCCCCGGGCGCGGTCACCTACGACGCGTCAGGAACGCAGAGCTCGCCGGAACCCGCGTCCGAGTGCCTGATGACGGGCAAGGACGACAAGTACAGCCTTTCGCTGAGCATCGACCAGAAGCAGTACGACAGCGACGACTTGTCGAGCGACCGGGACACGATCTGGCGCCTCGCGACCGATCCCGAAGCCCAGCAGAACGTCCAGGCCCATACCGTCAGCCACGAGACCCGCGGCGACCTGCAGATCTACGTGACGATGGGGACGCCGATCTACCCGGACGAGTACGAGGTGTACTTCTTCTGGGCGGCGACCAGTACTGAGCCACGTTGGCCATGCACGCCAGTGACTACGGCACCCCCGAGGACAGCCCGGGCATCAGCAAGGAACCCGCCGACGCCCTGAAGTTCCTGGTCGACCAGGTGGCCGGCAAGCTGGCCGCCGGTCCGGACGAGGTGGGGCTGTCGAAATACAAGTTCGGGGCTCCCTGGAACATGTCGGCCGCGTGCGACTCTATCGGCCGGAAGACTGGGCGCTGTCGTTCACCGACGACACCGGGTCCAGCCGGGTGCAGGAACAGTCGTCCATCGGTCCGGTGCGGTTCACCGCCGATCCTCAGGACCCGGGCAAGGGGCCGTGGAAGTACGCGTAGAGCAGCTGTTACCGCATGAACCACGCCAACACCGGAAACCTGGTGGAGCAGGACGGGTTGACAGTCCAGATCGACACGTACGACAAGCTCGACGGCGCGACCTACTCCAACCAGGTGCAATGCCACCCGCACGTCGCCGGGCCGGGTGGTGCGCCGTCCGAGGAGACCAAGGCCAAGCTCGGGGACGGCGACACGTGCTGGGTGCCCACCGGTGGCAGCCCCACCTGTTGTTCAAGGTCGGCCGGCACGTGGTCACCACGTGGGCGTTCAAGCACGAGGACTACTGGCAGCCCGCGCTCAACGCGGTTTTCGGGAAGGTCGTGAACAAGATCGTCGAACGGCTGAAGCAGATTCCTTGAGAACGTCCGCACGGCCACCGCGGGTGGGTGCCGCAGCGGCCGTCGAGGTCAGACGTCAGATTACTTTGGCAGCGCCGCTCGCCGCGGCAGCGTCGACCCAGTAGCTGCGGTACGAAATGTCCGTGCGTTGGCCCGAGGCGCGGTCGTGCCGTTGTTCGCGTGCGGGGCGAAGGTGCGTTGTCGGGTCTCGTCGAGGTAGGCAGGGGGCGGCCTGCGCCAGTTGACAAATAGTCCTACCAATAGTCCATACTGCTGAGCGTCGATTCCGCACTCACGCCGAGGTGAGTCGCCGCCCCGCGTCGAACGGTGGCCGCCCTCGCCGAAGGGACGGTTATGAACGTGTGGCGCACGATCTCCCGGCCGCTCGCGGCCCTGCTCGCCGGCGGACTCGTGGTCACGGCGGTCGCCGCGTGCGGTGGCGCCGCGGGCAATGATTCGGCGGCGCAGGCCGCGGCCGACAAACTGAGTCCCGCCCAGTTGGCGGCCGCCGCGGCCAAGGAGGGGTCCGTCGTCTGGTACACGACCTTCGCCGACACCGACGTGCAGCCCATCATCGCCGATTTCAACAAGACGTACCCGAACGTCAAGGTGAACGCGTTGCGTCCCAGCGCATCCGAGCTGCCTCAGCGCATCATCACCGAACAGCGCGGCGGGAAGTACAACGCGGACGTCGTCTCCGGTGAGGGACCGCAGATCGCCCAGCTCGTGCAGGCCGGTGCGTTGCGGCCTTATCAGCCGAAGGACGCGCCGCCGCTGCCTGACGGGCTGACGCTTCCGGCCGGGTACCGGGGCGTCGTCTACGTGCTCACCACGGTCCTGTCGTGGAACCCAGCCGTCGTGGCGCAGCGCGGACTGATGGCACCCAAGTCGTGGGAGGATCTGACGCGGCCCGAGTGGAAGGGTCAGTTCTCCATCGACCCGTACGCGGTGAACTGGTACGACAGCCTGATCATCGCCATGGGGCACGACAAGGCTCTCGCGCTGCTGAAGGCACTCGGGGCGAACTCACCGCGCTTCGTGCAGAGCCACACCGTGTCGCTGACGAACGTCCAGGCCGGCGAGCCGCCTGTCGCGGCGACCGCGTACGGCTACAAGGCCTCGGCGCTGAAGCAGAAGACCCCGGACGAACTCGACTTCGCCAACGACACCCCGCTGCCGGCTTCCCTCAGCCTGATCGACGTCGTCAAGAACTCGCCGCACCCCGACGCCGCCCGGCTTTTCGACGACTGGATCGTCTCGAAGGCCGGCCAGGAAGCAGTCGTCCGCATCACCAACCACACCTCGATCCGGACGGATGTCACGAACGACCCGGCCGTCTGGGACCCGGCCAAATGGGCCCCGGCCTGGAGCCACCCCGTGCTCGCGCAGTCGGACTACAACAACTACCTCGCGGAGATGAAAGCGGCTCTTCGCGCTCCGTGACAAGGAGAGCGAAGGGCCGCCCGGGACAGTCAAACCCGTCAGAAAGGCAGGGCGGACAGCGGCACGGCGAACACCGAGCGCCCGCAAGTCTGGCCCTGGGTGGAGCAGTCGGTGGTCGACCATTCGGACTGGGACCACACCAAACCGGTGGACCAGTCGTACGTCAGGGCTTCCGGGTGGACGGCCCAGCAGGCCGTCGTGGTGGGGGAGCCGCAGGTCGAGGAGGTGCTCGCGGAGGTCGTTTGAGCCCAGAGCTGGCCGTTGAGCGTGGCGGAGCTGTGGGAGACGTACCACTTGCCGTTGTGGGAGAGGACGCCCTGCATGTTGCCGACGGAGCTGCGGAAGGCCTCGGTGGCTGCGGTGGTGCCCGAGCTCGCCAGGAGGTAGTCGGCGCCGGTGGGGTAACGGTAGAGGCGGCCGTGGAGGGATTGGTCGGCGAAGTACTCCGTGGTGACGATCGTGGCGGGGGAGGTGGTGCGGTCCAGGGACATCGAGGAGAAGCAGGGGACGCCGGTGTCGGACTGCATGCTGCAGGTGCCGCCCGCGTAGGTGTAGTAGCCGATTTGCATCATGGCGTACTTGTAGGTGTAGGCGGCGTACCCGGCCGACGTCTTGCCGATCGAGTTGGACGTCGTGTCGGTCATTTGCAGGATGTGTTTGGTGCTGAAGACGCGGATGGCGGTGGAGGTGTTGCCGACGGCCGTCACGTAGATCTTGTCGCCGTACCAGGCCATGCCGCCCATGTGGGCCTTCGCGGCGGTGAAGCTCGAGCCGGTGCTGTTGGGGACGGCGAGGTACATCATGCGGTTGGTGGGGGCCGGCGGTTTGTCGTAGTTGACGGCCATGATGCGGGCGTCGTCGTAGCGGCCGAGGGTGTCGCCGCTGTGCCAGCCGGACAGGATGATCTTGTCGGCGCCCCACATGCCGTCGTCGTCGGCGTCACCGGAGGTGGTGATGCCCTGGGGGACCCAGGTGGCGCTGTTCGCGCGGTCGGTGTCCCAGCAGAAGGACGTGGTGGCCGCCGGCGCCTTGGGGAGCGCGGCTTTTTCGGCGGCGGTGCAGCCGGTGGTGGGGTAGCTGGGGTCGTTGACGACGGTGTTGAGGCTGACGTTGGGCAGCGCGTTGTCGAGCGCGGTCAACGCGGCGGTCGGGGTGGCGTGCCAGACCAGGCTTTGTTTCGTCGTGGTGGTCAGGGGATCGCTGTAGGCGGCGCTGGCGGTGCCGGGTATCGCGAGCGCGCCGGCGGCGACGGCCAGCACGAGGAGGAGTACTCGGGGAATTCGCATGAGATCCATTTCTGCATGCGATTCGGGAAAGTGTCAAACTGTGGTGTAAAACGAATTTGTACGATTCTTGTACAATTTTTTGTTAGGAATAGGTTGGGGTCGTATCGGTGTTTTCAGGTGAAACCTGAGTCCGGTGGTGTGACGATGGGATTGGATTGACGCCATGCCCGTCGAAACCGAGCTGATCGACCACATCGAGATGTTCGGCGTGACCATGGCCGACGCGAGCCGCCGGTACTGGTAGGGGCTACCGGACGTGGTGCGGAGGTGGGCGCGCGTGGTGCCCGCGGTGTGACTCCGAGGCTGGACACGGACGACCTCCGTATCGGATGAAACCGTATCAGTCGAGGTAGAGTGCGGGCATGAGTGGGAAGCCGCGGGCCACCGATCGTCCGGGGGATGGGTCGCCGTTCGCGCTGGGGTTGTTGCTGCGCCGGGCACACGCGCGAGTGGCGAGCACGATGACGGCCGCCATGCGGCCGCACGGGCTGGATCTGCGGCACTTCGCCGTGCTGATCATCCTGGTGGACCGCGGGCCGACGACGCAGCGCGACCTGGTCGAGGCGACCGGCTCGGACAAGGCCGGGATCATGCGGGTCGTCGACGATCTGGAGGAGAAGGGGTTCGCGGTCCGCAAGGCCGTGCCGGGGGACCGGCGGGTGCGCGAGGTCGAGATCACCGAGGCCGGGTTGACGGCGTTCGACGCGGCGCACGAGGACGCGGTGGCGCCGGCGCAGGAGCTGGTGTCGCACCTGCGGCCGGGTGAGCCGGAGAAGCTGATGGATCTGCTGACGCGGTTCGCCTATCCCGAATAGCAAGCCGCCGCCCGTCCCTGTGACAGGCGGCGGCGGGGCTGGTCGAGGCCGGCTCAGCCGAGCAGCTTGATGACCTCCGCGAACTCCGTCAGCGCCGGCTCCAGCACGCTGATGTAGGTGATCCCGTGGATTTCCCGGTAGCGCAGGAGTTTCTCGGCGATCTCGTGCGCCGGGCCGATTGTTCGGCGACAGCGCGTCATGGCATCGGCTGGGCCCGGCGCTGGCCGATCGCGGCTACACCGTGCTGGCGCCGGATCTGCGCGGCCACGGCGCCAGCCCTCGCGGCCGCTATTCGCCGACCGACTGGGCGCTGGACCTCGTCGACACGGTCGGCGCCACGAAGATCGACCTGGCCGTCGGGCATTCCCTGGGTGGCCTCGCGCTGGCCATCGCCGCGCACGCGCTGCGTCCGTCGAGCGCGGTGTACCTCGACCCGGCGTGGCGGATGACGGCCGAGCAGGACGTGCGCTCGCGGGCCGAGTGGACCGCGTGGCTGGAGTGGACCGAGCCCGCGCAGTTGCGCGAACGCCTCGGCGGGCGGTGGCCGGAAGCCGACCTCGCGCTGCGGTGGGAATCCCTGTGGCGCATGGACCCCGCGGCCACCCCCCGGGATGGCCACCGGTGTCGGTTACGACCATTCACCCGAGTCGGCGCCGTGGCCGTCGCTGGTCCTCGGAGCGGAGGGGAGTGAGTACATCACTCCGGCGCACGCCGGTGAGCTGCGCGCTCGCGGCCTGACCGTGGAGACCGTGCCCGGGTCGGGGCACTCGTGGTTCCGCGAGGACTTCACCGCGTTCCTCGCGCGGCTCGACGAGTGGGGTGCGGCCTCGTAGTCAGGCAGCCGGGAGCCAGCGGCCGGCCAGTTTGGACGCCCACTCGGCGGCGCGGGCCGGGTCGTCGGGCGGGCTGTCGACGAGCACCAGTTCGTCGACGCCCGGTGCGGCCAGCTCGGCGACGTCTTCGGGTTGGGGATTGCGCAGGGCGACGGCGATCCGCAGCTCGGGGAGGTGACCCGCGGCTGCAGGCGCTGCTGTCCGGTGCGTCGGTGACCACGGCGCAAGCCCGGGTGCTGGCCGCGGCCGCGGTGCGAGCCGACATCGTCCAGCGCGAGGTCCGGCCCGCCCTCGAATCCGGCGCCGTCGTTGTGATCGGGCGCCTGATCGACTCGCCGCTGGACCACCTGTCGGCCGGCTCCGGACTCGACGCCGAGGAGCCGGCGTGCCTCGCGGAGTGGACCGTCGGCCGGCTCCGCCCGGACCTCACCATCCTGCTCGACCACGGCGCCGAGGAGCCCGCACCGGCGGCGGACGCCTGGGATCGGCGGATCCGTCAGCTGCTGAGGGACCTCTCGACGACCGCCCACTGCGTGGTCGTCGAGACCGCCGACCACGACGGCGGTCAGGCGCGGATCCGTGCTGCGATGACCACGGCACTCGCCCGGATCGGCGCGCCCGGGGTGGTCCACGACCCGGAGCCGGTCGACGGTGACCGTGGCACCGGCACGCGTCCGGGCTCCTGACGCGGCCGTTGATCTTCCGGTGCCGTCCACCTCGGACCGGTAGGGTTCGCCCCGATGCCGGGACTGTGCCCGCTCGCGCCGAGGAGGAAGACCGTGATCGAGGGCCGCAAGGCGACCACGACGGAGGACGGGCCGGCCGGCCGCGCGCGGCTCGCGCGGGACTCCGTGAAGCTGGCCGTCGTGGTCGGAGCGCTGGGAGTCGTGTTCGGCGACATCGGGACGAGCCCGATCTACACGCTGCAGACGGTGTTCAGCCCGAGCGACCCGCACCCGGTGCCGGTGAGCGCGCAGAACGTGTTCGGGGTCGTGTCACTGATCTTCTGGTCCGTGACGGTCATCGTGACCGTCACCTACGTGCTGCTGGCGATGCGCGCGGACAACGACGGCGAGGGCGGCATCATGGCCCTGATCACGCTGCTGCGCCGCCGCGGCGGGCAGGGGCGGCGGCGGGTGGCCGTGGTGCTGGCGGGGCTGGGCATCTTCGGCGCGTCGTTGTTCTTCGGCGACAGCATGATCACCCCGGCGATCTCGGTGCTGTCGGCGGTGGAGGGTCTCAAGGTCGTCGACGACTCGTTCGAGAGCTGGGTCGTGCCGATCACCGCGGTGATCATCGTGGTGCTGTTCCTGGTGCAACGCCGGGGCACCGCGGCCGTCGGGCGGGTGTTCGGGCCGGTGATGATCACGTGGTTCACCGTGATCGGCCTGACCGGGGTGACGGGCATCGTCAAGCACCCGGCGATCCTCGAAGCGCTCTCGCCGACGTACGCGCTGGACTTCATGGTGGGCCACTTCGACATCGCCTTCTTCGCGCTGGCCGCCGTCGTGCTTTCGGTCACCGGCGCCGAAGCGCTGTACGCGGACATGGGCCACTTCGGCCGCCGCGCCATCACCCGGGGCTGGGTGTTCCTCGTGTTCCCCGCGCTGGTGCTGAACTACTTCGGCCAGGGCGCGCTGATCCTCGAAGACCAGGCCAACCTCAGCAGCCCGTTCTTCCTGCTCGTGCCCGGCTGGGCGCGGCTGCCGCTCGTCCTGCTGGCCACGGTGGCGACGGTGATTGCGTCGCAGGCCGTGATCACGGGCGCGTACTCGGTCGCCTCGCAGGCCGCGCAGCTCGGGTACCTGCCGCGGCTGCGGATCGCGCACACGTCGGAGACCGAGCGCGGGCAGATCTACGTGCCGTGGATCAACTGGCTGCTGATGTTCTCGGTGCTGACGCTGGTGTTCGCCTTCCGCAGCTCGTCGGCGCTGGCCTACGCGTTCGGCATGGCCGTGACCGCGACGATCACCATCACCACGTTGCTGTTCTTCTACATCGCCCGGTCGAAGTGGAGCACGCCGCCCTGGCTGATCTGGATCGGCGGGGGCGTGCTGCTGGTGGTGGACCTGCTGTTCGTCGCCGCCAACCTCACCAAGCTCGTCCACGGGGCGTGGCTGCCGCTGCTCATCGGCCTCACCGCGTTCACGGTCATGACCACCTGGCAGCGCGGCCGTCAGATCGTGACAGCCGAACGCAACCGGCACGAAGGGTCGCTGCGCGAGTTCGTCGACAAGCTGCGCAACGGTGAGTCGCCGACGCAGACCGTGCCCGGCACAGCCGTGTTCCTCAACCGCGGCAACGACAGCGCGCCGCTGGCCATGCGCGCCAACGTGGAGCACAACCACGTGCGCCACGAGCACGTGGTGATCATGTCGCTCGAAACCGAGCCCGTGCCCCGGATCCCGGACATCGAACGGATCTCCGTCGACGACCTCGGCTACGCAGACGACGGCATCACCCACGTCACGGCTCGCTTCGGCTACATGGAAACCCCGGACGTGCCGCGCACGCTCGCGCTCGTCGACCCGTCCGACACCGAAGGCCGCCTGCAGGTCGACGACGCGTCCTACTTCCTGTCGAAGATCGAGCTGCGCCGTGGCGACGAACACACCATGGCGGCCTGGCGCAAACGCCTGTTCATCGCCACCTCCTACATCACCGCCGACGCGGCCGAGTACTTCGCGCTGCCCCGCGAACGGACCGTGATCATGGGTTCGCACATCGACGTGTAGCGCGTCAGGAAGGTGCCGACGATGACCGACCCCGATCCGGAAGCCCTGCGCGCAGCGGCCGCTCGAGGAGACTCCGACGCGGTCGACCAGCTGATCGAGCTGGCCGCCGAACGTGGCGACGCGGCCGAGCTGCGGCAGTGGGCGGCCGGTGGCAGTCCCGATGCCGCGGACCTGCTCGTCGAGCTCGCGACCGAACGCGAGGACCACGACGAGCTGCGCCGCCTGGCGCTGGGCGGCGACACCACGGCCGCGGAAGTGCTGGCGGAGCTGGAAAGCGACTAGCGCGCCTCCCCGTCACCGCGCGGCGGGATGTCGCGCGCGAAGGGGTCGGCGTCGTGGGAGCCGAGCCACGCGCCGGCGAGGCGCAGCAGCAGGGCCACCAGCGCGAAGCCGCCGATCGCGACCAGGGTGAACGTCAGGCCGGTCATCTGTTCAGGGTGCGGCGGCGCGGTGCGTCCGGCCTTGAGTGCCGACGCAAACTTGACGCCCGTGAAGCGCTCGTTGGCGGCGTTTTGCCGCCTTCAGTCCGGCCTACTGCGCGTCGCCGTCGAACCGGGCGCGGGTGGGGTGGGGCGCGAGCCAGTCCTGCGCGCGGCGCCACCACACGTCGGCGAAGGGTGCGAGGCCTGAGCGGTCGTCGAGGGTGCCGCCCTTGACGATGAGGGTTTCGGGGCGTTCGTGGAGGATCGTGAAGATCGGGGAGCCGCAGTCGCCGCAGAACAGGCGGTCGCGCAGGTGGCCGTTCTCGGTCCCGGTGGTGTGGTGGACCTTGGGCGTGCCCTCGGTCTTCACCGCGTCCCGCGCCACCAGGACGTTCTCCGAGAACGCCGAGCCGGTGTGGCGCTGGCAGTCGTCACAGTGACACAGGACGACACCGTCGGGTCGCGCGTCGAACCGGTAGCGGATGGCGCCGCAGAGGCAGTGGCCTGTCCGGGAAGCGGTGGCGGTCATGGCGAATCTTCTTCTCCCGGCCGGGCAACTGTGGCCGGAGTCGCACGTGGACGGTCCCGCGTGGCTGTGCCTCGAGTATCGCGACGGAAGGAGGTCCGAACCTGCCCTGGCCGAACGGGCGGACGGCGTGAGTACTACCGCCAGGGACAAGCGCGCCTGAGCCACGCAGTCCACAGCCGTAGACATCACTTGTAGACATCGGGCGTAGACTGACGAACGACGGTACCCGGAAACAAGCGAGCCGGGTGGTTCGTGCACCCGGTTTCGGCAACCGTGAAGGAGAACGTGCCATGCCCCGACCCCAGGAGGCCCCTCCGTTGACCGCGCTCGTCCTCGGCGGCGGTGGTCCTGTCGGCGCCGCGTGGACGTCGGCGCTGGTGCACCGGCTGGAGGCCGCGGGCCTGCCGTTGTCCGGGTCCGGGGTGGTGGTGGGCACGTCGGCCGGGTCGATCGTCGGTGCGTGGCTCACGATGGAGCCGGCGGGGCTGGCGACGGTGCCGGCGAAGATGCGGGAGCGCGCGGCCTGGCACGCCGGGAACGTCGCCGCCGGGCGCGGGGACCGGACGCTTTTCCAGAGCCTGGCGCAGGACACCTCGGAGGGACCCGAGCGGGCGCGGCGGATCGGCCGGGCCGCGATCGCCGCGGTGCCGGTGATTTCGGAGGCTCAGGCCGACGAGCTGTGGTCCTGGGCGTTGCCGGCCGGTGAGTGGCCGCGCCGGCTGCGGATCACCGCGGTGAGCACGGACACCGGCCTCGCCCGCGGGTGGTCGCCGGCGGACGGGATCTCCGTCGCGGTCGCGGTGGCCTGTTCGTCGGCGGCGCCGGGCGTCGCGCCACCGGTGCGCGTGGCCGGCTCGACCTGGGTCGACGGGGGAGTGCGCTCGGGCACCAACGCCGACCTGGCCGTCGATCCGCGGTGGCACGACGGCAGTGCCGTCGAGCCGGGCCGGGTGCTCGTGGTGGCGCCGATGCCGTCCGCGGATCTCGCCCGGCAGGAGGCTTTTCTCGCCGGACGCGGGCACCGCGTGCGCGTGATCACGGCGGACCCGTTCTACGAACAGCCCCAGGACCTCCTCGACGCGCGGTTCATCGACGTCGCGGCCGAGGCGGGCGCGCGCCAGGCGGACGGCCTGCTCGACGGCCTGCTGAAGTGGTGGCACGAGCCGGCGCGCAGGTTCGGCTAAGGTCCGCGAGAACACTCACGCCAGTACACAAGGAAGCCCGGGATGCCCGACTCTTCGTCTCCTCGTCGTCGCGACGCGGCCGCGAGCCGCGATCGGCTGCTGGCCGCCGCCGGCGAGCTGTTCGCCGACCGCGGTTACGACCACACGACGGCACGGGACATCGGTGAGCGGGCCGGTGTCGACCCGACGATGATCGCGCGCTACTTCGGTGGCAAGGCGCAGCTGTTCATCGCCGTGCTGCGCGCCGAGGGCGAACCGGGCGAGCCGCTTCCCGACGTCCTGGAACCGACGCGGCTGAAGGGCCTGATCGAGCGCACCGGCAGGCGCGGGCCCGGCCCGATCCTGCAGGCCGCGATCCGGCCGTACGACAACCCCGAAGCCCAGGAAGCCGCGCTCGCGGAACTCGACCACCGGGTCCTCACCCCGCTGCGCGAGCGGTACGTGCGCGAGGGCGTGGCGAACCCCGAGCTGCGGGCCGAAGTGCTGTCGGCCGCGTTGATCGGCGTGATCCTCGGCCGGCACGCGGGGGCGTTGGCGCACCTCGCGGACGTCGGCACGGACGAGTTGTTCGCCCTGGTACAGGAGATTCTCGGCAGCGAGTGAGCTGCCGAGATCCGCGCTGAGGTCCGGAGAGGACAGTGCTCAGGCCTTCGGGTTCATCACCCGGCGCAGCGCGCGCGGCCGCCGGCGGCGCGGTGGCCGGCCGGGCGGCAGGCGCCAGTAAAGTACGGCGAATGGAGAACCTACGGCAGCAGATTCTCGCCGAGCTCGGCGTCAAGGCGGTCATCACGCCGAAAGCCGAGATCCGGCAGCGGGTCGACTTCCTCAAGGACTACCTGCGCTCGACGCCGGCCAAGGGCTTCGTGCTCGGCATCAGCGGCGGCCAGGACAGCTCGCTGACCGGCCGGCTGTGCCAGCTCGCGAGCGAGGAGCTGCGCGCGGAGGGGCACGACGCCACGTTCGTCGCGGTGCGGCTGCCCTACGGCGTGCAGGCCGACGAGGAAGACGCGCAGATCGCGCTGGAGTTCATCAAGCCGGACCATTCGGTCACGGTGAACGTGAAGCCCAGCGCGGACGCCGTCGCGACGGAGTCCGCGCTCGGGATGAGTGAGCTGCTGGGCCAGGCGCCCGGCCTGCGCGACTTCGTGCGCGGCAACATCAAAGCCCGCGAGCGCATGGTGATCCAGTACTCGATCGCCGGGCAGCTGAACCTGCTGGTCGTGGGCACCGACCACGCGGCCGAAGCGGTCACCGGCTTCTTCACCAAGTACGGCGACGGCGGTGTGGACATCACGCCCCTGACCGGGCTGACCAAGCGCCAGGGCGCCGCGCTGCTGCAGGAGCTGGGTGCGCCGCCGAGTGTCTGGCAGAAGGTGCCGACCGCCGACCTCGAGGACGACCGGCCCGCCCTGCCCGACGAAGTGGCCCTGGGCCTCAAGTACGCCGAGCTCGACGACTACCTGGAAGGCCTCGACGTGACCCCGGAGGTCGCGGAGAAGGTGGAGTCGATCTTCCTCAGGACGCGCCACAAGAGGACCGTGCCGGTCACTCCGCTCGAGGACTGGTGGCGGAGCTGACCCGCTGGCGACGAAGGCGGCCGGGTCCGTGAACCCGGCCGCCTTCGTCACTTGGCCGCGGGATCCTTGAGGACCTGGGCCTGCAGCGAAGGCCAGTACTGGAACAGCGAGCTCGGGTACTCCTGCCCCGGGAAGTACTGGTGGTACAGCTTGAGGAACGTGCCGTCGTCGACCACGGCGGCGAGCTGCTTGTCGTAGTCCGCCAGGAACCTGTCGAGTCCTTTTCGGACGGCCATCGCCTCGGGCAGCGGGTTCTGCACCGAGACGCCGACCTTCAGCCGCCCGGGGTGCTGGCCGAAGACCGTGATGGCCTGCACGGAGCTGACGACGAAGCCGTCGAGGTTGCCGTTGAGGAGCTGGTCGATGCCGGTGGCGTTCGTCTGGACGCTCACGACACTGGCCTGCGGCAACGTTTTCGCGGCGAAATCGGCCTGCGCACTGCCGATGCCGACGCCCACGCGCTTGCCGTTCAGGTCGGCGACGGTCTTCACCGGCGAGTCGGAGCGGACCAGCACGTCGTTGGCATCCACGTAGAACGGCGTGGTGAAGGCGACGTTGCGCTTGCGTTCCTCGGACATGGTGAGGTCGGCGATCATCATGTCGTACTGGCCGGCCGTGACCAGCGGCAGGCCCGCGCCGACGGTGGAGAGCTTGTAGGTGATCTTCAGCCCCATGCGCTTCGCGATGATGTCGTTGAGGTCGATCAGCATCCCGGCCGGTTTGCCGCTCGCGTCGGGTGACACGAACGGCGCGTCGCCCTGCGGCACGCCGGCGGTGATGGTGCCGGGTACCGCGAGGTCGTAGGGATCCGTGCTCGCGGAGCCCCCGCCGCCGCAGGCGGAAACGGTCAGCAGCGCGGCCGCGGCGAAGGCGGTCCGGAATCGTCGGCGCATTTCTCGCCTCATCTGCCCTTCTGGATCTGGTCTCGGAGCTGGGGCCAATAGGTGAACATCTGCGCCGGGTAGGGCTCGCCGGGGAAGTACTTGTCGTACAGGCGAAGGAAAGTGCCGTCGTCCATCGTGGTCTTGAGCTGGTCGCCGTAGGCCTTCTCGAACGCGGTGAGCTTGCGATTGACCGGCATCGCCGATGCCTGCTCGTGCGGCGCGGAGTAGGCGATCTTGACCCGGCCGGGGTTCTCCTGGAGCACGGTGGGGACCTCGGTGGAGGCCAGGACCATCGCGTCGAGGTTGCCGTTGAGCAGCTGGGTCACGCCCGCGCTGTTGGTGGGCTGCGAGATGAGGGTGGCGCCGGGGACCTTCGCGGTGACGAAGTCGGCCTGCGCGCTGCCCAGGCCCGCGCCGACGCGTTTGCCGGCGAGGTCCCCGGCGCCTTTCACGGCCGAGTCGGTGCGGACCACGACGTCGTCGGAGGCCAGGTAGAACGGTTTCGTGAAGTCGACGCTCTTCTTGCGCTCGGGGGTCGGCAGCATGCCGATCGCGAGCAGGTCGAGCTGCCCGGCCGTGACCAGCGGCAACCCGGCGCTGACGGTGGTCATGCGGTAGGTGATCTTCAGCCCCATCCGCTGGGCGATCACGTCGTTGAGGTCGACCAGCAGGCCCACGGGCTTGCCGGTCGCGTCGGGGGAGACGAACGGCGCGTCGCCGGCCGTGACGCCCGCGGTGATGGTGCCGGGTTGCGCCAGTCCGTAGCCGTCGGTTTCGTCGCCCGACCCGCACGCGGCGAGTGAGACCACGGCGGTGGTCGCGATCAGGATCCGTCGGATCCGCAGAGCTGCCATAGCTCCCTCCAGGCGCCGGCTCGCGGGCGCGGGCTCGGCGGTCTGGTATTTCTTAGGCTCATAAGACCAGGTTGTCAACTGCCGGGCCCGGGCCTGCGTCTGGTAGACGTCGTGGCATGACAGACCTCATCGACCTGGCCGGCAAAACGGTCATCGTCACCGGCGCCTCCTCGGGAATCGGCGCGTCGACCGCCCGTCGCCTGCACGCGGCGGGTGCCTTCCCCGTGCTCGCCGCCCGCCGCGCCGACCGCCTCGCCACGCTCGCCGACGAACTCGGCGGCGCCCTCGCCGTCCCCACCGACGTGACCGACCCCGCGCAGGTGGCGGCCCTCGTCGAGGCCACCCTGGCACGCCACGGCCGCGTCGACGGCCTGGTCAACAACGCCGGAGCCAGCCTCCACGGCCCCCTTGATCAGGTCGATCCCGCCGCGTTCGGTGCGACGCTGCAGCTCAACCTCGTCGGCCTGCTCGCCGTGACGCAGGCTGTCCTGCCCGCCATGCGGCGCCAGGGTTTCGGCCGCATCGTCAACATCAGCTCCGGCACGACCCGCCGCGTCGCGGTCGGCGTGGGTGCCTACGCGGCGAGCAAGTCGGCCGTGAGCATGCTCAGTGCGGTGCTCACGCAGGAACTCGCGGCGGACGGGATCGCGGTGTCGCTGCTGCTGCCGTCCATTACCGCGACGGAGTTCGCGGACGGCCGGTTCAAGCTCGGCGCGTCGCCGATCCCGGGGATGGTCGTGCAGAGTCCGGATTACGTGGCCGGGGTGATCCTGCGGCTGTTGCGAACGGGGGAGGAGTCCTTCGACATTCCGCACGGGGTGGAACAGCCGGAGATCACCCGCGTGCCGGGATGATTCCGAATCAGGTCCACTGTGGATGGCCGGTGTCGACTCTCCACAGTGGATCTACTTCGTCCGCAACGTGGACGCCCGCACCACGAGCTCCGGAAGGTAGGTCACCTGCTGGTGCACGTGCCCCGGGTCCGCCGTCTCCTGGATGAGCAGCTCCGCGGCCGCGCGGCCGAGGCGGTGGCGGGGCTGACGGACGGAGGTGAGGGGCACGGTGGCGGCCGCGGCGAAGTCGATGTCGTCGTAGCCCACGATGGCGAGGTCGGCCGGGACGGAGATGCCCAAGGCGGCGCAGCTGCGCAGGAGGCCGAGGGCGAGCAGGTCGTTGGCGCAGAACGCGGCGGTGGGCCGGGTGGTCGAGGGCAGGCCGGCGAGGCGCTGGCCCGCGTTGCTGCCGTCCTCGACGGTGAGCTGCGGAGTGGCCAGGTCGACCAGGTGGTCGGGGCCCAGGCCGGCCGCGAGCAAGGCCCGCAGGGCGCCCTCGCGGCGGTCGCGGACCTGGCCGAGCGTGAGCGGGCCGCCGACGAAGGCGATGCGGGTGTGGCCCTGGTCGAGCAGGTGGCGGGCGGCGAGCTCGCCGCCTCGGACGTCGTCGACGGCGACGGAGCAGTGGTCGGTGCCGGGGCGTTTGCGGTCGACGATGACGACGGGTGTGCCGCGGCGCGCGAGTTCGGCCAGGGCGGGCGAGTCCGGGTCGACCGGGGTGATGAGGACGCCCTGCACGCGCTGCTGTTCGAGGCGGCGGAGGTAGGCGGCCTCGCGTTCGGCGAGGTTGGCGCTGTTGCACACGAACAGGGACAGATCGTCCGCGGCGGCCGCGTCTTCCATGCCCGCGGCGACGTCGGTGAAGAACGGGTTGCGCCCGTCGAGCATCACGTAGGCGAGCACGCTGCTGTGCCCGGCGCGCAGCTGGCGCGCGGACTCGTTGCGCACGAAGCCCAGCGCGGCCATCGCGGCCTCCACTCTGGTCCGCGTCTTCGGGCTCACGCGCTCGGGCCGGTTGAGCACGTTGGACACCGTGCCGAGCGAGACGCCGGCGGCCGCGGCCACATCCTTGATCCCCGCCGCGCGGGGTGCGGGGGCCGCGACCTCGTTCGAGTCTTCCACCGCCACCCACCCTGTGTTGAGACGCACTGTTGAAACGAGCTGTTGAAACGTGACAATCACGGGTTGCTGCTTGAAAAACCGCGACTAGCTCGAGATAAGCCCTGGTTGCGTTTTTCGTTGACTTCCCGTTCCGCCACATAGTAGCGTCACCGCGCCAGGTTTGTGAAACCTTTCAATCCCGGAGGTCGCGATGACGCGGCAGGAGCGCGACCGAGTGCCACTGCTCGAGGTCCGCGGGGTCACGAAGTCGTTCGGCGCGGTCGCGGCGGTCGCGGGCGTTTCCTTCCCCCTCTACGCCGGCGAGGCCCACGCGCTGGTCGGCGAGAACGGCGCGGGCAAGTCCACGATCGTCAAGATGCTGGCCGGTGTGCACCGTCCCGACCAGGGCGAGCTGCTGCTGGACGGCAAGGAAGCGGAGTTCTCCTCACCCGCCGACGCGAAAGCCACGGGCATCGCGGTGATCTACCAGGAACCGACGTTGTTCCCCGACCTCACGGTCGCCGAGAACATCGTGATGGGCCGCCACCCGCGGGGCCGGCTGGGGATGATCGACCGCTCGGCGATCCGCGCCGAGGCCGAACGGCTCTTCGCCCGGCTCGGTGTGCGCATCGACCCGAACCGCCCGGCGCGTGGGTTGTCGATCGCCGACCAGCAGATCGTGGAGATCGCCAAGGCGCTCAGCGCCGACGCGCGGGTGCTGATCATGGACGAGCCGACCGCGGCGCTGAGCCTGGTGGAGGTCGAGCGCCTGTTCTCCGTGGCCCGGGCACTGCGCGACGAGGGCGCGGCCATCATGTTCATCTCGCACCGGTTCGAGGAGATCGTGGACCTGTGCCAGCGCGTGACCATCATGCGCGACGGTCGTCACGTCTCCACCGACGCGGTCGAAGAGGTGACCGTGGACGAAATGGTGCGCCGCATGGTGGGGCGTGACCTCGACGCGCTGTTCCCCAAGCAGGACGTGGAACCGGGCGCGGTGGTGCTCGAAGTGGACGGTCTGACGCGCGAGGGCGTGTTCCGCGACGTGTCGTTCTCCGTGCGGGCGGGTGAGATCGTCGCATTCGCCGGGTTGGTCGGGGCGGGTCGGTCCGAAGTGGTCCAGGCGGTGTTCGGAGTGGACGAACGCGACGCCGGAGTCGTGCGGCTCAACGGGAAGAAGCTCAAGCCCCACTCGCCGCGCGCGGCGATGGCGGCGGGCATGGCGCTGGTGCCGGAGGACCGGCGGCAGCAGGGGTTGGTGATGGACCTGTCGATCGAACGCAACGTGACGCTGCCGCGGGCACGAGCGCTGTCGAAACTCGGCCTGCTTCTCGGCCCGGGCGAGCGCCGGGAGGCGTTGCGCTGGACCGAACGCCTGCGCACCAAGTACGGCCGCCTCGGCGACGCGGTCGGCACGCTCTCGGGCGGCAACCAGCAGAAGGTGGTGCTGGCCAAGTGGCTCGCGATGGCGCCGCGCGTGCTGATCGTGGACGAGCCGACGCGCGGGATCGACGTCGGCACGAAGGCTGAGGTGCACCGGCTGATGTCCGCGCTGGCGGCCGAAGGTGTGGCGGTGGTGATGGTGTCCTCGGAGCTGCCCGAGGTGCTGGGCATGGCCGACCGGGTGCTGGTGATGCGGGAGGGCCGGATCGTGGCGGAGATCCCGCGCGCCGAGGCGGACGAGAACTCGGTGATGTTCGCGGCGATGGGACAGGGGGCGGTGGCGTGAACGCGACCAAGGTGGCGGCCCCGCCACCGCGCCAGGTGAGCCCGGGAGAGCGGCGATCGGTGTTCGGAACCGTGTTCAAGGCCCGTGAGTCGGGCATCATCCTGGCGCTGATCGTGCTCGTGGTGTTCACCGCGACGCAGAACTCGCGGTTCCTTTCGGGACAGAGCATTCGTGACATCCTGCTCGGCACGGCGATCCTCGCGGTGCTGGCCGTCGGCCAGGCCGTCGTGATGATCACGCGCAACATCGATCTGTCCGTGGGGTCGGTGCTCGGTCTGTCGGCCTTTGCCGTCGGCACGATGCTGCGCGACAACCCCGGCCTGCCGGTGATCGTGGCCCTGCTCGCCGGCTTGGTCGTCGGCGCGGCGTGCGGCCTGATCAACGGCGCGGTGGTGCGGTTCGGCCGGGTCCCGGCACTGGTGGTCACCCTCGGCACGCTGTACGCGTTCCGCGGCGCGGTCTACTTCTGGGCCGGCGGGCAGCAGATCAACGCGGACAAGCTCCCACGCTCGTTCCTCGACTTCGGCGACGCGTCGGTGCTCGGCATCCCGTGGCTGGTGCTGATCGCGGTGCTCGTGATGGTGATCGCCGGGGTGGTGCTGCGCAACTACCGCGGCGGGCGCGAGCTCTACGCCATGGGCTCGAGCCCGCAGGCCGCGCAGCTGGCCGGCATCAAGGTCGGCCGCAACACCACCATCGCGTTCCTCGTCAGCGGGGCGCTGGCCGGGCTTGCCGGCGTGCTCTTCGCCGCGCGGTTCGGCACCGTCGACGCCGCGGCGGGCACCGGGTACGAGCTCAACGTCGTGGCCGCCGCTGTCGTGGGTGGGGTCGCGGTGTTCGGGGGCAGCGGTTCGGTGTGGGGCGCGAGCCTGGGCGCCCTGCTGCTGACGGTGATCGGCAGTGCGCTGGCCGTGCTCGACATCGACCAGTTCTGGCAGCAGGCGATCGTCGGCGCCCTGATCCTGCTGGCCATCGGAGCCGACCGGCTCGTCGCCGTGCGGGTCGCCAAGGCCCTGAAGAAGAGGGACTCCCATGTCTGACCCCACCACCGCTGCGCGGCGGCCCGCCTGGCTTTCGCGGCTCGCGAGCTGGGACGTCGCCGTCATCGCGATCGCGATCGTGGTCCTGCTCGTCGCGTCGGGCACCATCGACAACTTCGGCACCGGCCGCAACTACACGTTCCTGTTGCTGGACCTGCTGCCGATCGCGTTGATGGCGCTGCCCATGACGTTCATCATCGTCACCGGCGAGATCGACCTGTCGGTCGCGAGCACGCTCGGGCTCACCTCCGCGGTGATGGGTTCCCTGTGGAACTCAGGCCTGACGATCGAGACGATCATCCCGCTGTGCATCGTGCTCGGCGCGGTCCTCGGCGCGGTGAACGGCTTCTTCGTCACGGTGCTGAAGCTGCCGTCGCTGGCCGTCACCATCGGCACGATGGCGCTCTACCGCGGCCTGGCGTTCGTGGTGCTCGGCGACAGCGCGGTGGCCGACTTTCCCGGCTCCTACACGTCGTGGGTGACTGGGACAGTGGGCGGCAGTTCGATTCCCAACGTCCTCATCCCGCTCATCGTGCTGGCGATCGTGTTCGGGGTCGTCCTGCACGCCACCCCGATCGGCCGCGGTGTGTTCGCGGCGGGCGCCAGCGACACCGCGGCCCGGTTCGCCGGCATCCGTACCGGCCGCGCGAAGTTCTGGCTCTACGTCGTCAGCGGCGCCGTCGCCGGGCTGGCCGGGGTGCTGTGGACGCTGCGCTACTCCAGCGCCCGCGCCGACAACGGGTTCGGCCTCGAGCTCGCCGTGGTGGCCGCCGTGCTGCTCGGGGGCGTCTCGATCTTCGGCGGCAAGGGCACGCTGCCCGGGGTGCTCGGTGGTGTGGTGCTGCTTTCGGCGCTGCAGAACGCGTTGCGGCTGCAGGACGTGTCGAACGAGGCGCTCAACATCGTGACCGGCGTGCTGCTGATCATCTCCGTGCTGCTGCCCAACATCCTGTCCTCCACCCGCGCCGCGCTGCAGCGGCGCAGGCGGCGATCCCCGTCCCCGAAAGCCGGAGCTCTCGCCGGCGCCGAGCAGTAACCCAGAAAGGTGACGAAGATGTCCCGACGAATCCTGACCGGCGTCGTGTCGCTGGCGAGCGCGGCAGGCCTGGTCCTGAGCCTCACCGCGTGCGGAGGCACCACGAAGAACGACAGCACGGGTTCCGGCCCGGCCGCGTCCACGGCGTCCGCGGACCCGAACGCGGCCAGCAAGCAGGGCGTCAAGATGGCGTTCCTGCCCAAGCAGCTGAACAACCCCTACAGCGACATCGAGGTCGGCGGCGGCAAGACGGCACTGGACGAGCTCAAGGGTGAGTACAAGCTCGTCGGTCCCAACGACGCCAGCGCGTCCTCGCAGGTCAGCTACATCAACACGCTGATCCAGCAGCAGCAGGACGTGATCGGGATCGCCGCGAACGACCCGAACGCGGTGTGCCCGTCGCTCAACCAGGCCCGCAGCGCCGGCATCAAGGTCGTCGCGTTCGACTCCGACGCGGCGAAGAGCTGCCGCGACGTGTTCATCAACCAGGCCAGCACCCAGGGCATCGGCGAGCAGCTCGCGAAGATGGCGAACGAGCTGGCCGGCGGCGAGGGCGAGATCGCGATCCTGTCGGCGACGCCCAACGCCACGAACCAGAACGCGTGGATCGACGTGATGAAGCAGCAACTGACCAAGCCTGAGTACTCGAAGCTGAAGCTGGACAAGATCGCCTACGGCAACGACGACGACCAGAAGTCGTTCCAGGAGGCGCAGGGCTTGCTGCAGTCGTTCCCGAACCTGAAGGTGATCGTGTCGCCGACGACTGTCGGTATCGCGGCGGCGGCCCGTTACGTGAGCTCGTCGAGCTACAAGGGCAAGGTCGCCATCACCGGACTCGGCACGCCGAATCAGATGCGCGCGTTCGTCAAGGACGGCACGGTCAAGGAGTTCGCGCTGTGGAACCCGGCCGACATCGGTTACCTCGCCGCCTACGCGGGTGTGGCGCTGAGCTCGGGGCAGATCACCGGTGCGCAGGGCCAGAAGTTCAAGGCCGGCAAGCTCGGTGAGTACACGGTCGGCGCGGACGGCGAGATCGTGCTCGGCCCGCCGACGGTCTTCAACGCCGACAACATCGACAAGTTCAACTTCTAAAGCGGAGCTCCGGCCGGGCCGCACCGGCCCGGCCGGGTCCGCTGAGTCCACCGAGTCCACCGAGGACGGAGACCGTGGCGCGATACTGCTTCCAGCTCCACGTTCGGCCCGAGCGGATGGCCGAGTACGCCGAGCGGCACCGCGCGGTGTGGCCGGAGATGCAGGCGGCCCTGCGCGACACCGGCTGGCGCAACTACTCGCTTTTCCTGCGTGAGGACGGCCTGCTGATCGGCTACGTCGAGGCCGACGACCTCGCCGCGGCACAGGCCGCGATGGCCGAGACCGAGGTGAACGCCCGGTGGCAGGCCGAGATGGCGCAGTTCTTCACCGGCCTCGACGGCCGCGGGCCCGACGAGGGGTTCGCCCTGCTCACCGAGGTTTTTCATCTGGACGACGAGCGCGCGAGCGCGTGAGAAGGAAAAGACGTGATCGACTTGCCCGACCTGGCAGCCGTGAAATCCGCACTGCGGGCGCAGCGGATCGAGACGCCCTCGTGGGCGTTCGCCAACTCCGGCACCCGGTTCAAGGTCTTCACCCAGGCCGGGGTTCCCCGCACCGCCGAGGAGAAGATCGCCGACGCCGCGACGGTGCACCGCTTTACCGGCGTGGCTCCCAGTGTCGCGCTGCACATCCCGTGGGACCGCGTCGAGGACTTCAAGGCGCTGCGTGCCTACGCCGAGGACCTCGGCGTGGGGATCGGCGCCATCAACACCAACGTGTTCCAGGACAACGACTACAAGCTCGGCTCGGTCACCAACCCGGACCCCGGCATCCGGCGCAAGGCGACCGACCACCTGCTCGAGGCGATCTCCATCATGGACGCCACGGGCTCGCGCGACCTGAAGCTGTGGTTCTCCGACGGCCTCAACTACCCGGGCCAGGACGACCTGCGCGACCGCCAGGACCGCCTCGCCGCCGCGTTGCGGGAGACGTATGACCGGCTCGGCGACGACCAGCGGATGCTGCTGGAGTACAAGCTGTTCGAGCCCGCCTTCTACGCCACCGATGTCCCCGACTGGGGCACCTCGTACGCACACTGCATCGAGCTGGGCGAGAAGGCGACCGTGTGCATCGACACCGGGCACCACGCGCCGGGCACGAACATCGAGTTCATCGTCGCGTTCCTGCTGCGGGCCGGGAAGCTCGGCGCGTTCGACTTCAACTCGCGCTTCTACGCCGACGACGACCTGATGGCCGGCGCCGCCGACCCGTTCCAGCTGTTCCGGATCCTGTACGAGATCGTGCGCGGCGACGCGCTGGACCCGGCCTACGGCATCAACTTCATGCTCGACCAGTGCCACAACATCGAGGCGAAGATCCCCGCGATCATCCGCTCGGTGATGAACGTGCAGGAGGCTACGGCCAAGGCGTTGCTGGTCGACCGCGACGCCCTGCGCGCGGCCCAGCAGTCCGGCGACGTGCTCGGCGCCAACGCCGTGCTGATGGACGCCTACAACACCGACGTGCGGCCGATCCTGGCGCAGCTGCGTGAGGACGCGGGGCTGGATCCGGACCCGGTCGCCGCCTACCACCGCAGTGGCTACCAGCAGAAGATCGAGGCCGAGCGCGCCGACGGGCAGCAGGCCGGATGGGGAGCATGAGCATGACCGTGCCCGAGGAGCTCATCGCCCGCAGCAACGCGCTGGGCGCCGATCCGCGGAACACGAACTACGCCGGCGGCAACACCTCCGCGAAGGGCGAGGTGCTCGACCCGGTCACGGCCAAGCCGGTGGAACTGCTGTGGGTCAAGGGCTCCGGCGGTGACCTCGGCACGTTGACCGAAGCCGGGCTCGCGGTGCTGCGGCTGGACCGGCTGCGTGCGCTCGTCGACGTCTACCCGGGTGTCGAGCGCGAGGACGAGATGGTCGCCGCGTTCGACTACTGCCTGCACGGGCGCGGCGGGGCGGCGCCGTCGATCGACACCGCGATGCACGGCCTCGTCGAGGCGGCGCACGTGGATCACCTGCACCCGGACTCGGGCATCGCCCTGGCCACGGCGGCCGACGGTGCCGCGCTGACCAAGGAGTGTTTCGGCGACCGCGTCGCATGGGTGGACTGGCGCCGGCCCGGATTCCAGCTCGGCCTGGACATCGCGGCGGTGAAGGCGGCCAGCCCGCAGGCGATCGGCGTGATTCTCGGCGGGCACGGGATCACCGCGTGGGGCGCGACTTCCGAGGAGTGTCAGCGCAATTCGCTGGAGATCATCCGTACGGCGGAGAAGTTCCTGGCCGAGCGGGGGAGGGCCGAGCCGTTCGGGGAAATCGTCCCCGGTTTCGAGGGGTTGCCGGAGGATGAGCGCCGCGCGCGGGCCGCGGCGCTGGCGCCGCTGATCCGTGGGCTCGCGTCCACGGATCAGCGCCACGTCGGCCACTACACCGACGCCGACGTGGTGCTGGAGTTCCTGTCGCGGGAGAAGTTGCAGCCGTTGGCAGCGCTGGGCACGTCGTGCCCGGACCACTTCCTGCGCACCAAGGTCCGTCCGCTCGTCGTCGACCTGCCCGCGACCGCGCCGCTGGAAGACGTCGTCGCACGGCTGAAGGAGCTGCACGCCGAGTACCGTGAGTCTTATCGCGCTTACTACGAGCGGTACGCGACGCCCGACAGCCCGGCGATGCGGGGTGCCGATCCGGCGATCGTGCTGGTGCCCGGCGTCGGCATGTTCTCCTTCGGCAAGGACAAGCAGACCGCCCGCGTGGCGGGGGAGTTCTACGTCAACGCCATCAACGTGATGCGCGGCGCGGAAGCTGTGTCGACGTACGCGCCGATCGCGGAGAGCGAGAAGTTCCGCATCGAGTACTGGGCTCTGGAAGAGGCCAAGCTCAAGCGCCTGCCCAAGCCGAAACCGCTGGCCGGGCGGATCGCGCTGGTCACCGGCGCGGGCTCGGGCATCGGGCGGGCCATCGCCGAACGGCTGGCAGCCGAGGGCGCGTGCGTGGCCATCGCCGATCTCAACACCGAGGCAGCCGAGGAGGTCGCCAACGGCATCGGCGGCCCCGACAAGGCCATCGCGGTCACGGCGAATGTCACCGACCCGGCAGCGGTCGCGGCGGCAATCGAGGCGACGACACTGGCGTTCGGCGGCATCGACCTCGTCGTGAACAACGCCGGGCTGTCGATCTCGAAGCCGCTGCTGGAAACCACCGAACGCGACTGGGACCTGCAGCACGACGTGATGGCCAAGGGCTCGTTCCTCGTCTCGCAGGCCGCGGCGAAGGCCATGATCGCCCAGGGCCTGGGCGGCGACGTCGTGTACATCTCGTCAAAGAACGCGGTGTTCGCCGGCCCCAACAACGTCGCCTACGGCGCGGCGAAAGCCGACCAGGCCCACCAGGTCCGGCTGCTCGCGGCCGAGCTCGGCGAGCACGGCATCCGCGTGAACGGCATCAACCCCGACGGCGTCGTCCGCGGCTCCGGCATCTTCGCCGGCGGCTGGGGCGCGCAGCGCGCGGCCGTCTACGGGGTGCCGGAGGAGAAGCTCGGCGAGTTCTACGCCCAGCGCACGATCCTCAAGCGCGAGGTGCTGCCCGCGCACGTCGCCGCCGCGGTGTTCGCGCTGACCGGCGGCGACCTCACCCACACCACGGGCCTGCACATCCCGGTCGACGCCGGGGTCGCCGCGGCCTTCCTCCGCTAGGGAGAGGACCTCATGACCGACACGCTCGGGCGGCCCGTCCCGTCAGTGCCGTCCCTCCTCGACCGCATCACCCCGCGCCGCACCCGCGTCGGCCTCGTCGCCGGCGGGCTCGGCGCGTACTGGCCGCAATTCCCCGACCTGCTGCCCCAGCTGCAGGCCTCGGCGCGCCGGGTCGCCGAGCGTCTGTCGGGAATGGACTGCGAAGTCGTCGACGCCGGGTTCGTCTCCGATGCGGCCGAAGGCGCGGCTGCCGCCGAGAGACTGAGGGTGGCCGACTGCGACCTGATCATCGGCTTCCTGACCACCTACCTGACGTCGAGCATGCTGGTGCCGATCGCGCAGCGCTCGGGTTCGCCGGTGCTGCTGCTGAACCTGCAGCCCGCCGAGGCGATGGACCACGCGTCCTTCGACACGGGCGCGTGGCTGGCCTACTGCGGCGCCTGCCCGCTGCCGGAGATGGCCAACGCGTTCCGCCGCGTCGGCGTCGAGTTCCGGTCGGTGTCCGGGTATCTGGAAGACGGCCGGGCCTGGGTGAAGATCGCGCGCTGGATCAAGGCGGCCGGCGTGCGCGCGGCGTTCCGGCACGGGCGCCACGGCCTGCTCGGGCACCTCTACCCGGGCATGATGGACGTGGCCACCGACCCGACGCTGGTCTCGGCGCAGCTGGGCGGGCACGTCGAGATCCTGGAGGTCGACGACCTGCGCGTGCGCGTGGAGCAGGTCACCGACGCCGAGACGGCGGCGCGGATGGCGCTCGCGCGCGAAGTGTTCACTGTGGACGATTCGGTCGTCGACGAGGACTTCGCCTGGGGCGCCAAGGTTTCGGTGGCGCTGGACCGCCTGGTCGGGGACTTCGAGCTGGACTCGCTCGCGTACTACCACCGCGGGCTCGACGGCGAGACCCACGAGCGCGTCGGGGCCGGGTTCATCCTCGGCGCGTCGCTGCTCACGGCCCGCGGCGTGCCCACGGTCGGCGAGTACGAGCTGCGGGCGTCGCTCGCGATGCTGCTGCTGGATCGGCTCGGTGCCGGCGGTTCGTTCACCGAGCTGCAGGCGCTGAACTTCCGCGACAACGTGGTGGAGATGGGCCACGACGGTCCGGCGCACCTGGCGATCAGCGCGCGCAAGCCGCTGCTGCGTGGGCTCGGCGTGTACCACGGCAAACGCGGTTGGGGCGTGTCCGTCGAGTTCGACGTGCAGCACGGCCCGGTGACGCTGTGCGGCCTCGGCCAGCTGCGCGACGGCACGTTCGTGCTCGTCGCGTCGGAAGGTGAGGTCGTGCCGGGGCCGCTGCTGCAGATCGGGAACACGACGTCGCGGGTGGACTTCGGCTGCGACCCCGGCGAGTGGACCGACGCGTGGTCGGCTACCGGGGTGAACCACCACTGGGCGCTGGGGACCGGCCACCGCGTCGCTGAGCTGAAGGCGGTGGCAGACCTGCTGGGACTCGAGCTGACCGTGGTTTCCGGCTGATGGGTGTCCGGGTGATGCGCTTGGCCGCCGTCGACCTCGGCGCCACGAGCGGCCGCGTGATGGCCGGGACGGTCGGGCCCGGGCGGCTCGACCTGGAAGAGGTGCGCCGCTTTCCGAACGGCGGCGTCCGGGTCGCCGGCGCCACCGGCTCCACGTTGCACTGGGACGTGCTCGGGCTGTACCGCGAAATGCTGGCCGGGCTCGGCGACGCCGGCGCGGTGGCGGGGGTCGGAATCGACTCGTGGGCCGTCGACTACGGGCTCCTCGACGCCGACGGCCGGCTGCTCGGCAACCCCGTGCACTACCGCGACTCCCGCACCGCCGGCGTGGCGGAGTTCGTGCACCGGACAATCCCCGCGCGCGAGCTGTTCGCCGTCACCGGCTTGCAGGAGCTGCCGTTCAACACGCTGTATCAGCTGGTGTCCGAAGGCGACCGGCTGGCGGCGGCCGAGAAGATGCTGCTGATCCCGGACCTGCTCGGCTACTGGCTCACCGGGAGCGTCGGCGCGGAGCGCACCAACGCGTCGACCACCCAGCTCTACGACGTGCGCGAGCGGACCTGGGCGGGTGACCTCGCCGAGCGGGCCGGCATCCCGGCGCGGCTGCTGCCCCCGCTGCGGGAGCCGGGGGAGCGGATCGGGACGTTGCTGCCGCAGCTGGCCGAAGAGCTCGGAAAGCCGCAGCTGCCGGTGATCGCCGTCGGTTCGCACGACACCGCGTCGGCGGTCGCGGCGGTGCCCGCCGAGCCCGGTACGAACTTCGCCTACATCTCCTCCGGCACGTGGTCGCTGGTCGGGCTGGAGCTCGACGAACCGCGGCTCGGCGCCGCGGCGCTGGCGGCCAACTTCACCAACGAGACCGGCGTCGACGGCAAGATCCGCTTCCTGCGCAACGTGATGGGGCTGTGGGTGCTCACCGAGACCCTCCGGACCTGGGCCACCCGCGGCGAGCCCGCGGAGCTGGCGACGGTGCTCGCGGAGGCGGCCGCCGCGCCCCCGCTGGCGGCCGTCGTGGACCTCGACGCCCCCGAGTTCCTGCCGCCCGGCGACATGCCCGCGCGCATCGCCGCCGCGTGCCGCAGAACCGGGCAGCGGCCACCGGAAAGCCGGGGCGCGCTCGTGCGGTGCATCGTGGACAGTCTCGCGCTCGCGTACCGCCGCGCGGTCCGGCAGGCCGCGCAGGTCACGGGCCGGCCGGTCGACGCGGTGCACCTCGTCGGCGGTGGTGCCCGCAACGACTTGCTGTGCCGGCTCACGGCCGACGCGTGCGGCGTGCCGGTGCTGGCCGGGCCAGTGGAGGCGGCGGCACTGGGCAACGTCCTCGTGCAGGCGCGGGCCCTCGGTGCCGACCTGCCGGACCTCGCGGCCATGCGTAGGCTGATCCGCGAAACCCAGCCGCTGCGGCGTTACGTGCCGGGCGGCGGGAACTGGGCTGCCGCCGAAGCGCGGCTGAGCGGGGCGGGGGTGGTGGCGTGAAGGTCGCCGTGCTCGTGACGTGCATCAACGACACGATGTTTCCCGACACCGGCAAGGCGGTGTTCCGGCTGCTGCGGCGCCTCGGCGTCGACGCGGACTTCCCGGAGGCGCAGACCTGCTGCGGGCAGCCGATGGTCAACACCGGTTACCTGGACGAGGCCGTGCCCGTGGTGCGGGCCTTCACCGACGCGTTCGCCGGCTACGACTACATCGTCACGCCGTCCGGGTCCTGTGCGGGTTCGGCGCGTCACCAGCACTCGCTCGTCGCGCGCCGTGCCGGTGAACCGCGGCTGGCGGAGACCGGGCCGAAGGTCTACGAGCTCAGCGAGTTCCTGGTCGACGTGCTCGGCGTGACCGACGTGGACGCCTACTTCCCGCACCGCGTGACGTATCACCCGACGTGCCACTCGCTGCGCATGCTCGGTGTCGGCGACAAACCGCTTCAGCTGCTGCGGGCGGTGCGCGGGCTGGACCTCGTCGAACTGCCCGCCGCCGAGGAGTGCTGCGGGTTCGGCGGCACGTTCGCGGTGAAAAACGCCGACACGTCCACCGCGATGGGCGCGGACAAGGCCCGCCACGTCCGCGACACCGGCGCGGAAGTCCTGGTGGCGGGCGACAATTCGTGCCTGCTGCACATCGGCGGCCTGCTGTCGCGCGAGCGTTCCGGCGTCCGCGTGCTGCACCTGGCCGACGTGCTGGCCTCGACCGAGGAGGACGCGTGAGCGCCACGTTCGTCGGCATGCCGGCGTTTCCGGCGGCCGCGCGGGCGGCGCTGGCCGACAGCCAGCTGCGCCGCAACCTCGCCCACGCCACCGGCACGATCCGCGCCAAGCGCGCGGCCGTGGTCGCGGAGGTGGACGAATGGGAGGAGCTGCGGCTGGCGGGCGCGGCGATCAAGGACAACACGCTCCGGCACCTCGACGAGCACCTGCTGACGCTGGAAGCGGCATTGCAGGAGCGCGGCGCGACCGTGCACTGGGCCCGCGACGCGGCGCAGGCCTGTGAGATCGTCGCCGGCATCGCGAAGAACCACCACGTGGACGAGGTGGTCAAGGTCAAGTCGATGGCCACGCAGGAGATCGGGCTCAACGAGGCGCTGGCCGAACAGGGCATCACCGCGTGGGAGACGGATCTCGCGGAGCTGATCGTGCAGCTCGGCGACGACCTGCCCAGCCACATCCTCGTGCCCGCGATCCACCGCAACCGCGCCGAGATCCGCGAGGTCTTCCGCCGCCGGATGGCCGCCGCGGGCCGGCCCGCGCCCGACGACCTCACGGACGAACCGGCCGAGCTCGCGGGCGCCGCGCGGCTGCACCTGCGCGAGAAGTTCCTGCGCGCCAAGATGGCGGTGTCCGGCGCGAACTTCGCGGTCGCCGACACCGGCACCCTCGTCGTGGTCGAGTCCGAGGGCAACGGCCGCATGTGCCTGACGCTGCCCGAGGTGCTGGTTTCGGTGGTGGGCATCGAAAAGGTCGTGCCGACCTGGTTCGATCTGGACGTGTTCCTGCAGTTGCTGCCGCGCTCCAGCACCGGCGAGCGGATGAACCCCTACACCTCCACGTGGTCGGGGATCACTCCCGGCGACGGGCCGCAGGAGATGCACGTGGTGCTGCTGGACAACGGCCGTACGCGCGCACTCGCCGACTCGGTCGGGCGGCAGGCGCTGCGGTGCATCCGCTGCTCGGCGTGTCTCAACGTGTGCCCGGTCTACGAGCGCACCGGCGGCCACGCCTACGGTTCCGTCTATCCGGGCCCGATCGGCGCGATCCTGAACCCGCTGCTCAAGGGCGTCGGCGTGGACGAGCAGACCGACTCGCTGCCGTATGCCTCCAGCCTGTGCGGTGCCTGCTTCGAAGCGTGCCCCGTTCGCATCGACATCCCCGAAGTGCTGGTCCACCTGCGGTCGCAGGTTGTGGACGCGCACCGCGGCGGCGCACCGAAACCCGAAGCCGTGGCGATGAAATCCGCGGCGTGGGTCCTCTCCGACGCCCGGCGGCTCACCTTCGCCGAACGCGGTATGGGTGCGGCGGGCAAGGCGTTGAACCGCTTCGGCCGCGCAGTCCTGCCCGGTGGCCGACGGGCGGTGCGGCGCCTGCCCTGGCCCGCGTCGCTGTGGACCGGTGCCCGCGACCTGCCCGCGCCGCCGGCGGAGTCCTTCCGCGCGTGGTGGCGCCGGACGGGCCGCCGATGAGCGCGCGGGACGAGATCCTCGCGGCCGTCCGCGGTGCCCTGCGCGACGCCGACCGCGCCGAGGCGCCCGTGCCGCGCGGCTACCGCGGCGCACCACCGCCCGCGGACGTGGTCTCCCTGTTCGCCGAACGCGTGGTCGACTACCGCGCCACCCTCAGCCGGTGCACGCCGGCCGACCTGGCCCGCACCGTCCGTGCCGCGCTGGGATCGGCCGAAAACGTTCTGGTTCCGGAGAGTTTTCCCGTCGACCTCGGCGGGGTAGCCGACGCTGACGACCTCGACTCCTGCGACGCCGTGGTCACCACCGCGGCCGTCGGGATCGCGCGCACCGGCACGCTCGTGCTCGACCACGGCCCGGGCCAGGGCCGCCGCGCGTTGAGCCTGGTCCCGGACGTGCACGTATGCGTCGTCCGGGAGGACCAGATCGTGCCCGGGGTGCCCGAGGCGGTCGCGCTGCTCGACCCGGACCGGCCGCAGACGTGGATCAGCGGGCCCAGCGCCACGAGCGACATCGAGCTGAACCGCGTCGAAGGCGTGCACGGGCCGCGGACCCTGCACGTGGTGCTCGTCGGTCCGTGACACGCCGAGCGAGTTGGTGACGGCTGGGGCGCTATGGCACGATTGTCCACTTGACTTCCGCGGCATCCGGGCAGCACCGCGGCGAAAGCGGTGGTGGCGATGACGGTGCCACGAGTGGTCCTGGCCGAGGACGACGTACTGCTGCGCGAAGGCCTGGCCAGCCTGCTCGACCGCTCGGGGTTCGCTGTGGCCGGGCAGGCCGGAGACGCGACCGCGCTGCTCGACCTCGTCCGGGAGCACCGGCCCGACCTGGTCCTGGTCGACGTCCGGATGCCCCCGACCCACACCGTCGAGGGGCTCGAGGCCGCGCGCACCATCCGTGAGGAGCTCCCCGAGATCGGCATCCTGGTGCTCTCGGCCCACGCCGACGTCGACCACGCGATGGAGCTGCTGGCCGGCGGCCGCGGGATCGGGTATCTGCTCAAGAGCCGGGTCGCCGACGTAGGGGAGTTCCTCGACACGCTCCGGCGGATCGCCAAGGGCGGCTCGGTCGTCGAGCCGGCGCTGGTGCAGGAGCTCGTCGAGGCCCGCCACCGCAACGACCCGCTGGCCGCGCTGAGCGCCCGGGAACGCGAGGTGCTGGGCCTGATGGCCGAGGGCCGCTCCAACGCCGGGATCGCGCGCCGGCTGTGGGTCACCGAGGGGACCGTGGAGAAGCACGTGCGCAGCGTGCTGGCCAAGCTGGACCTGCCGGAGACCACGGACGACCACCGCCGCGTGCTCGCGGTGCTGGCCTACCTCGACAACCGCTAGCCGGTCGTGCCGAGCAGGCCGTGGATCGCCCGCGCGGACAGGATGGCCTTGGGCAGGAACCCCACCGCGGGACCTTCGGCGATCACGTCGCGGTAGTCCTCTTCCTCGTGGGTGGAGATCACGATGATGTCCGAGGACCCGCCGGCCTCCGTGAGCGCCAGGCGCCCGACCAGGTCGAGGCCGCTCTCGCCGCCCAGGTCGATGTCGACCAGCACGACATCGGGTCGCAGTTCGTCGACGGAGCGCAACGCCTCCGCCCCGCCCCGGGCTACCCCCGCGACCGTGACTCCCTCACGCTCCAGCAATCGACGAGCCGCGGCCAGGAAACCCGGACTGTCGTCGACGATCAGGCACCGCACGAATTCACCCTCCCAGAACCGCGCAGTACGCGCATCCCCGCTAACCGGTACGGCCACGGCCGGTCACCCCGTCCGCGTACACCTCGTCGAGCTGGTGCAGCCTGATGCGCCGCAGCGCTTCCGCGAAAGTGCAGGCGCCGTACCAGAACCAGCCGCAGGCGTCGCAGTGGCTGTGCCAGCGCCCGCACCGGGTGCAGTACCTGTTGCTCGCGTGGTGGTGGACTGTCATGACCGGACTTCTTCCCGAGGAACCTTCGTTGCCCCCGTCTCGTCACCCAGTGTGGTGCCCGGAGGGGGTCGCCGTCGTCACGGCGAGCGGGAATTCCCGGCCCCGGCCAGCGGGTAGCTCACCTACCGGCTGGCCGGTACGGCGGCGGTCAGCCGCCCTGCCACCCGAGCGGGAACTCCGCGTTCAACGTCGTGCCGTCGCCGGGCGGGCTGTGGAGGAAGATCCGGCCGCCCAGTGCCTCGACGCGGTCCTTCAGCCCGGCCAGCCCGGTGCCCCGCGCGAAGTCGGCGCCGCCCGCGCCGTCGTCGTTCACGGCGATGCGCAGCAGGTCGGCGCGGGTTTCCACGACGACGGTGATCGTGCTGGCCCGCGCGTGCTTGGTCGCGTTCGTGAGCGCCTCGGCGACGACGTAGTACGCGCCGACCTCGATCGATTCCGGCAGCCGCCCGTCGGCGCGGACGTCGAGATCGATGGGCTGCGGCGAGCGTCGCGCGAGGGCCTTGAGGGCGGGCACCAGGCCGAGCTCGGCCAGTAGCGCCGGGTGGATGCCGCGGGCCATTTCGCGCAGCTCGTCCAGTGCTTCCGACAGCCCGGTGGCGATGCGGTCGAGCTCCCTGTTCGCCTCGCCGGCCTCGTCGGGGATGAGCGCCTGCACCGCGCGCACCTGCAGTGCGAGGGAGACGAGCTGCTGCTGGGCGCCGTCATGCAGGTCGCGCTCGATGCGCCGCCGGGTCCGGTCGGCGGTGGCGACGATGCGCGCGCGGGAGGCCCGCAGCTCGGACCGGGCCTCGGCGTTTTCGATCGCGGTCGCGACGAGCTCGGTGAAGCTCGCGATCTGCGCCTCGGTCTTGTCGGGGAAACGTTCGTCGCTCTTCGTCGACGCGGCGATCACACCCCACAGCCGGCCGGACACCACGATCGGGCAGCCGACGGACGAGCGGATGCCCAGGCCGCGCGCCTCCCGCGCGATCGCCCCCGTCTCGCCGGCGAAGCTCGCCAGCCGTACGGCCTCGCCGCTGCGGCGCACCTCGCGGGCGACACTCAGCCCGTCGAGCTCGATCCGCGTCCCGATGGTGAGGTGCACGGGCACCCGGCTCCAGGCGGCGAGGCCGGTCACCGTGCCGTCCACTTCGTACCGTTCCATGCGGGCCAGGTCGGCGTCGCAGAGCAGGCCGACCTCACGCGTCACGGCCTCGAAGACCTCCGGCGGCGAGACCGATCGGGCGACGAGCGTCGCGACGCGGCGGAGGGCCGACTGCTCCTCGGTCAGGCGTTCGGAGATCAGGGCCGTGCGCTGCAGTCGCGACGCGAGGGTCCCCACCACCACCGCGGTGATGAGGAAAACGCCCAGCGCGACCGCGTTCTGGGCGTCGATGAAGTGCAGCGGAGCAGGGGGCGGGGCGAACAGGACCGCGTAGACGCCGACACTCAGCAGCGAGGTGCCCACCGCCAGCACGGTTCCCCAGACCACGGCGACCGGCAGCACCACGACCAGGTACAACATCAGCAGGGACACCGAGTCCACGTGCGGTTCGAGCACCAGCGCGATGGCGGTGACGACGGCGACCGCGACCACGGCGGCGAGCGCGCCGCTGGAGCGCCGCCGCATGCGCTCTCCGGTCCGGCGGCGCTGCACCATCGTTTCCTCGGACACGCCGCAACACCCACCCCGACAATAGGCGCCGCCCGCGCGCACAGCCAGCCCCGGCCCGCGGGCGAAAGTCCGGGTAGCGGGGGCGGGGGACTCCAGGTGGCAGGAATGCGGACCGGAGCCGGTCCCGGCGATCCTGTGGGGACTCGAAAGCCATGGCGGTAGCCGGCATCGGGACGTGAAGATGTCGCCCGCCCCTCGAGGTCTGCTCCGGATCGGAAGGTGGAAGCGTGATGCGCCAGCACGGCTTGCCCGACCGGGGACGCGCGGCCGCCCTCCGCCGCGTCCCGGCCGGACCTCGGCAGCGGACGCGCTCGGGCCGGCTGCCACGCAGCAGGGCCGCGGCCGTGCCCGTCGCCCGCCGCCGCACGAACGCGGAGAGGACGAGCCATGCCTGAGCAGTTCTCCCGCTGGGGTCTGCAGCTCTTCGGCTGCCCGTGCTCCGTGTGCGGCCGCCCAGCCGAGCGCCTGTGGTTCCTCGCCGACAGCCGCGTCGTCTCGCACCCCGGCGGCGGGCCGCTGTGCCGGCTGCCGAACCCGCAGACCGACGACGACGTCTCGGCGCCGGCCGTCTCGCGCGGGATGAGTGCGGCGTGACCGAGTACGTGGGCCCGCGGCGCTGGTGGTCGAGCGATCGGCTGCTGGGCTGGGACGACTTCGACCTGCGCGGCCAGGCGGCGCGGCTCGGACTGCCGGCCGGCTGGCTGCTCGACCGGGCCGAGCGCCACTCGGGTGAAGGCGCGCCGCGGTGCGCCGACTGCCAGGGAATCTCCGGCGGGCAGTGAAAACCGGGACGGACCGCCGTCCCTGCAGCTACCCGGCCGACGTCGCGTGTCCCCCGCCCCGCGACGTCGGCCGGGTTCCCAATCCGTGCTTGGCCATGCGGGTCCGCGCCCTGGCGGACATCAGGGCCGAACCCAGGTCTCGTTGCGCACGACGGCGAGGTCTTCGAGGTCGAGCGGCTCACCGGAGTCCGTGTGAGGCGCGACGGTGACGGGCTTGCCGGAGCCGCGCTCGACGACCCGGACCGGGCCGCCGCCGGGCTGCAGGTGCTTGTCGGCCCACTGCATCAGCGCCAGCACCACCGGGAACAGATCGCGGCCCATCGGGGTGAGCACGTATTCGTCGCGCGGACGTGAGCCGGGTTCGCGATAGGGCTGCTTCTCCAGCGCACCGAGCTCCACGAGCTGCTTGAGCCGGGCGGCGGCGACGCCGGGGGAGAGGTCCGTGCGATCGACGAACTCGTCGAAACGCGTCGTGCCGTAGAAGGCCTCGCGCAGCACGAGCACGGTCGCGCGGGCGCCCACGAAGACGATCCAGGCGCCCGTGCTGCACGTGAACCGGGACGTCGCGGCGGAGGTGACCACCGTGCTGTCGGGGATGGCGGTCCGGCTGACTGAAACCCGTGCGCCGAGCGGGGTTCGAGCCTGATCCGGCCCGAACCCCGCTCGCGAACTCAGTGCTGGTGGGGCCGCACCACGGGGAACTCGATGTCGGTGTCGGCGACGATGTTGAAGTAGTTCGTGAGGATGTTGAGTGCGAGGTTGCCGATGACCTCGCCGATCTCGGCGTTGGTGACGCCGGCTTCGCGGGCGGTTTTCAGTGCGGTCTCGTCCATCGTGCCGCGGCCGCGGGCGATGGTGTCGGACAGGGTGAGCAGGGCGGCGACGTGCTCGTCGGCCGAGTCGGCGTGGCGGGCGCGCTCGATCTCGTCGGCGTCGAGCTTGGCGACCTTCTTGCCCAGCATCGTGTGCGCCGACAAGCAGTAGGTGCACTGGTTGTACTCGGCGGTGGCGAGCGCGAGGCGCTCGCGGACCGCGGCGGGCAGCACGCCGCCGGCGAGCGCGCCGGACAGGCCGAGGAAGCCCTTCAGCAGCGCGGGGCTGCTCGCCATGGTCTTCGCCATGTTCGGGATCGCGCCCATGTTCTTCTTCGTCTCGGCGAGCAGGACCGCGGCCTGGCCGGTGGCGTGCTCGGGCTCGATCTGGGGCAGCGTCGGCATTTCGGAACCTTCCTAATGTTTGAAACTCGTTCATCCGTTAGGCCAAGGTGGCATGAGCGGGCCGCGGCTGTCAAATGGTTGTGACGCAGACTTCCATTAGGAAGTGGTAGAGTGGAGCCATGACGACCGCTGCCGTGCTCGGCGAACCACTCCCGGTGGAGCTGATGAACACCGTGAAGGCCGGCCGCGACGGCGTGGCCGACGCGCTGACGGGCGACGCCGACGTCGTCAGCTGGCTGGCAGCGATCGCCCCTCGCCTCGAGACCGAGGCGGGCGTCGCGCTCGACGGCGACTCAGCGCCCGTCGCCGACCGGCTGCGACGCCTGCGTGACGCATTGCGCGCGCTCGCCGCCGAGGCCACCGAGGACCCCCGCCCCGTCGCGGTCGAGGTGGCGCGGGCCGAGGCGCTGGCCACGCTCAACGACCTCGCCGAGACCCGCGCCGAGCTCGTCTGGCCCGAGGACGGCGAACCCGCCCGCGTGCTGCGCTCGGGCGGCACCCCGGCCGAACGCGCGGTGGCTTTCCTGGCGCACCAAGGCATCGACCTGCTCGGCGGTGAGCAGCGGCAGAAGCTGCGCGCCTGCCTGGCGCCCAACTGCCTGCTGTTCTTCGTGAAGGACCACTCCCGGCGCGAGTGGTGCTCGGCCGGGTGCGGCAACCGCGCGCGGGTGCAGCGGCACTACCAGCGTCACCACGCCAAGAGCTGACGCCCTAGGCGCCCCGGGCGGCGTCCGGTGGGTTGACGACCGGCAGGTCCCAGGCCCGGCGGAACGCGCTGATGGTGAGCCACGCGAGCCGGGCGTTGACCGGGAAGAGCTGCCGGACCGACGTGAGGGTGTCGAACGACGCGTCTCCCTCGCCGCGCCCGCGTTCGAGATCCGCGGGGCTGAACGCCGGGCCGAACACCTCCAGGACGGTGCCCAGGTAGTACAGGTGCCCGAGTGTTTCGAGCTGAAGCCGGTGCAGTGCAACGGTTTCAGCGCTCATCGTGGCGGTGATGGGCGGCTGCGCCGCGGCCGTCAGCAGCGACGCGCTGTCGGCGAGCGCGTGGGCGTCGACGTGCCGGACCAGCTCGCTCACGGCGACGTCGTCGAAGGTGTCGCGCCCGACGACCGTGCGCAGCGCCGCCCGCTTGTCGCGCAGTTCCTCCCCGGCGAGCCGGTGCGCCACGTCGGCCAGCGGCCCGGCCGAGCCGAGCACCTGCCGCGTCACACGGATCAGTTCGCGTGGCAGCCCACCGGAGAGGCAGTGCGCCAGGCACACGAACGGTTCCGGCAGTCCCAGCACGCGCCGGTTCAGGAGTTCCCGCGCGTCGCCGAGGCGCAGGTACTCGAGCCGGAAGATGCTGTCGAACGTGCTGTCGAAGGCATCGCGCACGGGCAGCCCGCGCCGTTCGAACGACGCCAGCGCGTCCTCCGACACCGAGACCAGCAGCAGGAACCCGGGCACGTCGAAGGTCAGCACCGCCTTGATCTCGTTGACGAAATCCTGGGCCGCATCCGCCGAGACGATCTTGTCCAGCTCGTCGAGGATCACGACCACGGACGGCGTGGTCATCTGAGCCAGCCCGCGGACGCAGTCGACGGTCAGGCCGAGGAAGGCGCTGAACTCGTGCACGATCTGCGGGTACGTCAGCGGCTGCCGGGTGGTCTCGCGAGAGCCGCTCACGCCGGCTTCGGCCCCGACCGGCAGGCCGACCTTGCCCGACCAGCCCGACGTGTGCTTCTGCTGGTACCGAATCCGGCCGAGGTTGCCCTCGGCGACCGCCTTCAGCGCCCGCACGTCACCGGGTTCGAGGGGAGGCTGCTCGCGAACCTCGGTCGGCGCCGGCGACGGAATGCGCCGGTGGCGCCGCGCGAGAGTGGCGACACCGGCCACGCCCAGCAGCGTCACGAGCGCCCACCAGTTCGCCGTGAGCCACGTCCGCAGGTCGGCCTGCGGACTGCGCAACGTCAGCGATCCGAGGAAACCGACGAGGACCCACGCGAGCACCACAGCGGCGAACGGCCACGCCCGGCGCAGCACGGGCCACATAGCCGACCACCGGCTCGGCTGGTCCGCAGCCTCGGCGTCCTCGGACTCGCAGAACTTGATCACCGCCTCGCACATCCGCGCGTAGAGGTGCAGCACGAACTCGCGCGCGTCGTAGCGCACCGGGACGCTCTCCAGCAACGCGATGTGCACGCGGTTGGGGTCCAGGAACCGGCCGGCCTGGTACGCCTCCAGCAGCGTCGACTTGCCCACGCCGCGCGGACCGGCCATCCCGACCGCGCCGCCGCGGATGCCTGAGAGCAACGCCCGCAGCCGCCGGGCCCCATCGGTGTCCAGGAAGACCTGCTCACCGGGACGCATCTGGCCGAGCGCCCCGCGATCGAGCTCGGGCAGCTCCGTGCTGAACGGGGGGTCGAGCACCGCGGCGAGATGCAGCCGCACGCTCTGCTCGACCTGCGCGGCAACGGCCTTCGTCCACTCCTTGGTCGCCGCGTCGCGGGCCAGCTCCAGCTGGTCGCGGCGGCGGGTCCACGCGGGACTGCCGAACCGGGCGGGGTCCCGCGAGAGCCGCGCGGGCACGGAGCCGAGCAGGAGCGGACCGCCGAAGATTGCGATCAGCGAACACACCACGTCGGCCACGAGCCACGCGGTCCATTCCCCGCCCACGCCGGTGAACACCGGGCTGAGGATCGCGGTCGCGGCCACCGTGACGAGCAGTTCCCGGCGCAGGACCGGGCCCGGGACCCGCCGGCCGGGCGGCTCGTCCTTGAGCTTCGAGAACGCGATCGCCGCGACCAGGAACAACAGGAACGCGGTGACGAGGCCGAGGGCGACCCAGACGACCACCGCCCAGAACGGGCCCATGCTCTCGCGTGAAGACGGCCACAACCGCAGGATCAACACCAGGTAGGTCGTGGCGAAGCCGGTCAGGAACGGCCAGCCCGCGCCGCCGAGCGCAGGTTCGCCGTTCAGCCGCCGGCCCGCCCGTGCCACGGCGAGGTGCACCGGCCGGAGCAAGGTGAATCCCGCGATCACCACGGCCGCCGACACCCAGAAGTGCGCGGTCGGGCTCAGCGGAGTCTGGAGCAGCTGCCAGACGACGGCCGGCACCAGGACACCGAGCCACAGGGCTGAACCCAGCAGCACGTGCGCGACCTTGTCACGCGGGTCGGGCTGTCCGGCCGCGTGCTGGGGCGGGGTTTCGTGCGCTTCGAGGACCTGGCGGGCCTGGCGCAGTGCGGAGATGTGCTCGTTGGTCTTGCTGAGCAGCGTGTCCGAGTCCGCGGTGACCCGCTGCACGACCTCCGTCCGCACGCCCTCGTCCCGCACCCGCTGCGCCACGGCCACGTCCGGGGATTCGGCGAAGAAGCCGAGTATGGCCTCGGCCGTGGGCCTGATCAGCTCGCGCAGCTCTTCGACGAGCTCGTCGCGGACCGGTTCGGCGTCCCTCGCGGGTGCCGGCAGGGTATCGGCGAGGGACTCTGGCGGTGCGGTCACAGCGCGGGATCCTATCGGGGCGAACGTACCCACATCGGCGAATGCGGAAATTTCGGCACGCCTTGGACGAGGGTCGGCACACGGGGGCCGACTACGCCGACATCGGTCACGTGGACGTGGTGTTCAAGCGCTCGAAGGGCCACGGCCTGGAGCGCGTCGACGATCGCGGTGCAGGATTTCGGTGACACCAAGGACAACGCGGCCGCTCGAACACTGCGGCTGAACCCACCGGGGCCCTCCGGCCGAATCAGGCCGGAGGACCCGTCTGTCACGAGGTGAACGTGCCGGCCCCGGGCACGGCATCAAGCAGCTGTCGGGTGTACGGATCGGCCGGTGAGGACAGGACCTCGCCGACCGGCCCGTGCTCGACGACGCGGCCCGCCTGCATCACGAGCACGTCGTGGGCCAGGGAGCGGACCACGGCGAGGTCGTGGGAGATGAACAGGTAGCTGAGCCCGAGCTCCTCCTGCAGGTTCCGCAGCAGGCCGAGGATCTGGTCCTGCACCAGCACGTCCAGCGCCGACACCGGTTCGTCGCACACGACCAGCCGGGGACGCACCGCCAGCGCCCGGGCGATGGCGACGCGCTGGCGCTGGCCGCCCGAAAGCTCGTTGGGATATCGCTGGGCGAGCGCGGCGGGCAGTGCCACCTGGTCGAGCAGCTCCGCCACCTGCCTGCGTCGCGACGCGCGGTCGCCGACGCCGAACGTGCGCAGCGGCTCGGTGATCAGCCGCTCGACCGTCCACATGGGATCGAGCGACGCGTACGGGTCCTGGAACACCGGCTGCATCGCGCGGCGCGCGGCCCGCAAACGGGCGCCGCGCAGGCCGACGACCTCGGCGCCGTCGAGGCGGATCGTGCCGGAGGTCGCGGACACGAGCCCCAGCACGAGGTGCGCGGTGGTCGTCTTGCCCGAACCGGACTCGCCGACGATCGCCGTGGTCCGGCCGTGCCCGACGGTGAACGACACGTCGTCCACGGCCCGCAGCGCACCGCCGCCGCCGCGGATGCGGTATTCCTTCGCCACGTGCGACACCTCGAGCACCACGTCGGCGGCCGCCGTGGCCTCGTGCATCGGGCCGTGCAGCGAAGGAGCAGCGGCCACCAGCCGCTGCGTGTAGCCCTCCTTCGGCTCGGTCAGCACGCGACGCGCCGGGCCGGTTTCGACGATCTCGCCCTCGGACATCACCACGACCCGGTCGGCCCGGTCCGCCGCCAGCCCCAGATCGTGCGTGACCAGCAGCAACGCCGTGCCCAGCTCGTGGGTGAGCTTCTCCAGGTGGTCGAGGATCTGCCGCTGCACGGTGACGTCGAGGGCGGAGGTGGGCTCGTCGGCGATGAGCAGGTCGGGCCGGCAGGCCAGACCGATCGCGATCAGCACGCGCTGGCGCATCCCGCCCGAGAACTCGTGCGGGTACTGCCGTGACCGCCGCGCCGGTTCGGGGATCCCGGCCTCGCCGAGCAGCTCCACCGCCCGGGTCCAGGCCTGCCGGCGTGTGCACATCCGGTGCGCCACCAGGGTTTCGGCGACCTGCCGGCCGACACGAGCGACGGGGTTGAGGTTGGACATCGGGTCCTGCGGCACCAGGCCGACCTCGCGTCCGCGCAGGCGGCGCAGCCGTTTCTCCCCGGCGTGCGTGAGGTCTTCGCCGCGCCACCGGATCGCGCCGCCGGTGACGTGCCCGGCGCCGGGCAGCAGGCCGATGACCGCGTGGGCGGTGGTGGACTTTCCCGAGCCGGACTGCCCGACGACCGCGACGCGTTCGCCGGGCGCCACTTGCAGGCTCACGCCCCGCACGGCCGGGGTGCGGCCGAAGGACACCTCGAGGTCGCTGACTTCCAGGAGCGGTTCGGTCATCGTGGTCCCCTTCACCGCGTGCTTTTCGGGTCCAGCGCGTCGCGCAGGGCGTCGCCGAACAGGTTGAACCCCAGGCAGATCAACGCGAGCGCGATTCCGGGGAAGATGCCGGGCCAGGGCGTGCGGAACAGGTACTGCTGCGCGTCCGACAGCATGATCCCGAGGCTCGGCGCGGGCGGCTGGATGCCGAGGCCCAGGAACGACAGCACCGCCTCGCCGATCACCGCGACCGGCATGATGACCGTGGCCTGCACGATGATCGCCGAAGCCGCGTTGGGCAGCACGTGCTGCCCGAGGATCCGCCACGGTCCGGCGTGCATTGTGTTCGCGGCGAGCACGAAGTCGGTTTCCTTGAGCCGCAACGTGTCCGCGCGCACCACGCGCGTCATCGTCGGGATCTGGGCGATACCGAGCGCGATCGCGGCGTTGGTCAGGCCGCCGCCGTTGATGGCGGCGAGCCCGACGGCGAGGATGAGGAACGGGAACGCCAGCAACAGGTCGGCGAGCCGGGAGATCAGCGCGTCGAGCCACCGCCAGTACCCGGACAGCAGGCCGAGCGGCACGCCCACGACCACGGCGAACAGCGCCGACAGCGCCCCGACCTCCAGCGACGCGCGCGTGCCGTAGAAGACGCGGGAGAGGATGTCGCGGCCGAGGTCGTCGGTGCCGAGGGCGAACCCGACCGTGCCCGGCTGCTGGAACGGCGTGGAGAAATGCACCTCGGTCGGCGCGTACGGCGCCAGCAGCGGCGCGAACACCCCGGCGATCACGACGATCAGCAGCAGCACGCCACCGATCACGCCCAGCGGGTTGTGCAGGAGGCGCCGGATAACGCGGCCGTGGACGCGGGCCAGTGGTGCGGGGGTTTCGGCGGCGATCGTCATCGGGTCCTCCCGGAGACTCGCAGGCGTGGGTCGATGACCGTGTAGAGGAAGTCGACGAGCAGGTTGATCACGATGTAGGCCGCCGTGATCACGAGGACCACGGCCTGGATCACCGGGTAGTCGCGGGTGAACACCGAGTCCAGTGTCAGCTTGCCGATGCCCGGCAGGCTGAAGATGCGCTCGGTGACCACGGCACCCGCGATGAGCCCGCCGAGCTGGAGCCCGACGATGGTGGTGACCACGATGAGGCTGTTGCGAAGGCCGTAGCGGAAGATGACGGCAGCGCGCCCGAGGCCCTTCGCCCGCGCGGTGCGCACGAAGTCGGCGGTGAGCGTCTCGACCATCGACGACCGGGTCTGCCGCTGCACCACGGCCGCGTGGGTGAGGCCGAGGATCACCGCGGGCAGCGTGAGGTAATAGATCCCGCGCAGTGGCTGGTCGAAGGGCGAGACGTAGCCGGACGCGGGGAACCACCGCAGCTGCACGGACAGGTAGAGCACGGCGAGGATGCCGAGCCAGAACGTCGGCACCGACAGCGCGAACAGCGAGAAGCCGTTGGCGCCCCACTCGGGCCAGCGGCCGCGGAACACCGCCGCGACGACCCCGGCGAGCACCCCGATCAGGACCGCGACGAGCATCGCGAACACCGCGAGCTGCATCGTCACCGGCAGGGTCGCGCCGATCATCTCGCGCACCGGAGTGCCGGTGCGCACGGACTTGCCGAAGTCACCGGTGAGGGCGTGGCCGACGAACTTGAAGTACTGCACGGGCAACGGGTCGTCGAGCCCCAGCTGCGCGCGTACGGCCGCGATGGCGGCGGGGTCGGCTTCTTCGCCGGCCATCGCCGTGGCGGGGTCACCAGGTAGCGCGCGCACGCCGATGAACACCACGATCGACGCGAGCACCAGGGTCAGAGCGGACTGCCACAGGCGGTGGAGGAGGTAACGTCCCACGGCTCAGCCCTCCTTGCTGCCGACGAACGCGGCCTTGCCGAGCCGCACCACCGCGTCGGCGTACGTCTGGATGCCGGTGACGCGGGTGGACTGCACGGTGAGGTTGCGCAGGCGATAGGTGTAGACGATCGGGTTCTGCTGCTGGATCAGCTGCACGGCCTGGCCGTACAGCGCGGCGCGTTGCTTCGGGTCGATGGTGCGCGTGGCTGCGGTGAGCAGGTTGTCCAATGTGGACGAGCTGAAGCCGCCATAGTTGCCGCCCGAGCCGGTTGAAAGGAAGCGCGCGGTGTTGGCGTCGGGGTCGATGCGGCCGGACCAGCCGAGCATCAGCGCATCGAACGTGCCGCGTTTCTGCACGTCCAGCAGGGTGGAGTACTCGACCGGCACGATCTGCACGGCGAAGCCGCCCTCGGCGACGCTGGCCTGCAGGGCCTGGGCGTAGCGCAGCTGGTCCTGGGTGTTGGTCACCTGCAAGGAGATCGGGAACGGGATGGGCACGCCGGCCTCTTTCAGCAGCTGCCGTGACTTCACCGGGTCGAACGGTGGACAGGCGTCGCTGGCCGGGCTGGAATACGGCGTTTTCGGGGCGATGGGGGAGCAGGCCGGGTCGAACCAGTTGTTGAACACGGTGTCGACGAGCGTCTGGCGGTCCAGGGCCAAGGAGAACGCGAGGCGGATGCGGGGGTCGTTGGCGAGGGGCTTGTCGATGTGTTTCGTGGGTTTTCCGACGCCGTCGACGTTCCCGGTGTTGAAGGTGACGCTCTGGTAGCCCAGCGAGGGGGCTTGCAGCACCTTGAGATCCGGGTCCTGGGCGAGCGCGTCCACGTCCTGGGGCGAGATCGTGTCGGCGACCTGGATGTCACCGGAGCGCAGGTTCGCGGCGCGGATGTTGGCGTCGGTCATGATCCGGTAGGTGATCGTGTCGAGGTGGACGTCCTTGGCGTCGTAGTACAGCGGGTCGCGCTCGACGTCGATCTCGGTCTGCGGCACGCGTTTCACGAACTTGAACGGGCCGACGCACACGGGGTGGTCACCGAAGTCGTCGCCCTCTTCGGCGATCGCGGCAGGCGACATGATCATGCCCGCGCGGTCGGCCAGCGCCGCGGTGATCGGCGCGAAGGGCTGCTTGTAGTGCAGCACGACGTGGCTCTTGTCGGGTGCGTCGATGCGGCTGATCGGGCCCATTTCGCTTTTGCGCTGGGAGGTTTTGAGCTCGAAGTGCCGGCGCAGGCTGGTCGCGACGGCCGGCGCGTCGAACGGGGTGCCGTCGGCGAAAACGATGCCGGTGCGCACGGGGATGGTGACGGTGAGGCCGTCCGGGGAGACCGCGGGCAATGCGGTGGCCAGCTGCGGCACGACGTTGCTGGTGTCGTCGATGTCGTAGAGCTTTTCGCAGATCGTGGTCATCACGTAGCGCGTGTAGAGCGAGCTGGACGTGGTGGGGTCGAGTTTGTCGGGCTCGTTGGACAGGCCCATCACGAGGTCGCCGCCGCGCTGGATCGTTCGGTTGCCGACGGGGGTGCCGAAGTCGTCGCGGTGCTCGCCGCGAGCGCTCGCGTGTTGCACGGGTACGCACGCGGTGAGCGTCAGCACCGCCAGCCCGGCCAGGAGGGGGAGCAGGGACCGAGGAGACATGGCGAACAACGTACGTCGGTTTTTCCCTTACTCCATTTCCGACTGGTTAATGCGTGTTAAATCGTTATTCGCCGAAAAAGGGCACGCCGAAAGGCGGGCCCGGGAATCGGGTCCGCTTTTCGGCGGGATGTGCGGTGATTATCGCCCGGCGGCGTATCCCTGCATTCCGCGGGGGTTCGCCGCGGCCGAGAGAACGCCGGTCTCCGGGTCGCGGGCGACGGCGCACAACCTCCCTTCGGACCAGGGTTCTCCGACGGTCACGAGGTGGCCCCGGCGCTCCAGCTCGGCGATGACGTCGTCGCCGATCCGCGATTCCACGGTGACGCTGCCGGACACCATCGCGCGTGGGTAGAACGAGCCGGGGAAACTGTCGGTGTGCCAGTTGGGTGCGTCGATCGCGCCCTGCAGGTCGAGGCCGCTGCGCACTTTTTCGCGCAACGCGACGGCGAGGAAGAAATGGGCGCTCCACTGGTCCTGCTGATCGCCGCCGGGAGTGCCGAACGCCATCACCGGCACGCCGTCGCGCGAGGCCAGCGACGGTGTGAGCGTGGTGCGCGGGCGCTTGCCCGGGGCGAGCGAGTTGGGCAGGCCGGGGTCGAGCCACGCCATCTGCAACCGGGTGCCGAGCGGGAACCCGAGCCGCGGGATGACCGGGTTGGACTGCAGCCAGCCACCGCTCGGCGTCGCGGCGATCATGTTGCCCCAGCGGTCGACCACGTCGAGGTGGCAGGTGTCGCCGCGCGTCGCCCCGTCCTTGGCGACGGTCGGCTCGCCCGCGCCGGCGGCCGTGGCGACCGCGCCGCCGCCCGCCACGTACTGGGCGTGCTTGCTCAGGCGCGGTTCCCGGCCATCGGGGCTGCCCGGGCGCAGTTCGTGCGAGGCGCGTTCGCCGATCAGCTTGCGGCGGCTTTCGTTGTAGGCGGGGGAAAGCAGTGTGGCGAGGTCGACGTCGGCGCTGTCGCCGTACCAGGCTTCCCGGTCGGCCATCGCGAGCTTCGTGCCCTCGATGAGGGTGTGGTAGTAGTCCGGCGTGGCGTAGTCCAGGCCGTCCGCGTCCGGCAGGAGCGCGAGCTGCTGCAGCAGCGTCGGGCCCTGGCTCCACAGGCCGGCTTTGGCGATGGTCCAGCCGTTCCAGGTGAACGTGACGGGGTCCTCGTAGGTCGCGCGGAAGGCGGCCAGGTCGTCGCCGGTCAGGGTGCCGGCGTGGCGTTCGCCGGAAGTGTCCACGGTGGGCTTGGCCGCGAACTCGGCGATGGCCTCGGCGATGAAGCCCTCGCGCCAGACCCTGCGCGCGGCTTCGATCTGCGTCTCGCGGCTCGCGCCGGCCGCTTCGGCCTCGGCGATGAGGCGGCGCCAGGTGTTCGCGAGGGCGGGGTTCTTGAAGAGCTCGCCGGGTTTCGGCGAGCGTCCGCCGGGCAGGTACAGCTCGGCTGAGGTGGTCCACTCCGTCTCGAACAGCTCCCGGACGGTCTCCACGGTGGCGCCGACGCGGTCCACCGCCGGGTGGCCGTTCTCGGCGTAGGAGATCGCGTACTTGAGGACCTCGCGCAGTGGCTTGGTGCCGTGGTCGTGCAGGAGCAGCAGCCACGCGTCGACCGCGCCGGGCACCGCGGCGGCGAGCGGGCCGGTGCCGGGCACGAGGTCGAGGCCGAGTGAGGTGTAGTGCTCGATCGTGGCGCCGGCCGGCGCGCCTCCCTGTCCGCAGAGGACCTTCGGCGTGCCGTCCGCGGGGGCGACGATCATCGGCACCTCGCCGCCGGGGCCGTTGAGGTGTGGTTCGACGACGTGGAGCACGAACGCGGCCGCGACGGCGGCGTCGTAGGCGTTGCCGTCGTCTTCGAGCACGGCCATCGCGGCGGCCGAGGCGAGCCAGTGGGTGGACGACACCATTCCGAAGGTGCCCTGCAACGTGGGACGGGTCTGGAACATCCCTGCATCGTCGCGCGTCCGTCGGCGTACGTCAAAGACATGTATGACACCGTTCCGATAGCCTGGTGCTATGGAACGTCGGCAGCTCGAGTACTTCGTCGCGATCGTCGAGCACGGCGGCTTCACCCACGCGGCGCGGGCGCTGCGGGTGGCCCAGCCGTCGCTGTCGCGTGCGATCGCCAAGCTGGAGCACGAGCTCGGCGTGGCGTTGTTCCACCGCGTCGGGCGCACCGCCGTGCTCTCCAGCGCCGGCGAGTTCATGGCCGACCGCGCGCGGCTGGTTCTGCGCGACCTTGACGCGCTGCGCGCCGCGGCCCGCGCCGTCGGCGACGGTCTCGCCGGGCGCGTCGACGTGGCGGCCACGTCGTCCTCCGCGCTGGAACCGGTGATCAGCATCATCGCCGACCTGCGCGAACGTCACCCGGGCGTGCTGGTGAGCACCTCGTCGGCCCTGTCGGCGGCGGAGGTCGTGGCGATGGTCCTGCAGGGCCGCTGCGAGGCCGGCGTCTGCGGCAGCGCGGAGCGTCCGGCCGGCCCGGGGCTGGTGGCCCACCACCTGCGCGACGAGGAGTTTCTGCTGGTCGCGCCGCCGGGCTCGGGCATCGCGGACCCGGTCGAGTGGTCCGACCTGCGGGGCATGCGGTTCGTCGTCACCAAACCGGCCACGGCCGTGCGCGCGCTGTTCGACCGCATCGCCGCGACCGTCCCGGACGTCTCCATCGCCGCCGAAGTGGGCGACCGCAGCGTCGTCCTCCCGATGGTCCTGCGCGGCATCGGCGCCGGCCTGATGCCCGACGGCTGGACCGACTTGGCCCGCCGCGCCGGCGCGGAAGTGGTGCGCTTCTCCCCGGCTGAACGGCTGCCGCAGTGGCTGGTGCACCGGTCGGGGCCGATTACGGCGGCTACGCAGGCGTTCCTGGACACGACGTTGGCGGGCGTTCGTCTCGCCGGCCGGGCCGCGGCGGAGGCGCCTGACGTCAGCTGAACTTGGCCGAGGCCACCATCCCGTCGAAAGCCGCGTCCTGGGCGGGTGTGCTGGCGTGTTCGACGATGAGGAGTTTGCTGGTGGGCAGCCACCACATGCGGACCTGGTTGTTCTGCGCCGGGTCCTCGCAGGTTTCCTGGAATCGCGCGTATTCGGCCTTCTTCGGGCCGACCGGGGCGAAGCCGTGTTCCAGGACCGCGCCGCCGGTGGCTTCGGAGGCGACGCCGGGGTCGGCGGAGGGGCCGATGCACGTGGGGACGTCCGTGCCGGGGTACCAGCCGAAGGCGCGCGTCGAGCTGGGGAGGTTGATCATGCCGTCGTCGGCGGCCTGGCGCAGGTCCAGGATCTTGCCGGCGCAGGCGAACGTGGCCGATTGCAGGCAGCCCTCGTAGCCAGGGTCGCGCGACTCGACGGCGTACTGCGTGCCCGCGGGCAGGGTGACGGTCATGGTGGCGATGGTCGCGGTGACGCCGTCGGTGGAGGGGTAGGACGGCTGTGTGGAGGGGACCGGGGAGCCGGTGCCCGGCGCGGGGCTGCCCGGTGAGCCGCCGAGTTGCCCGACGTCACCCGCGGCGCTGGGCTGTGCCCGGCCGGTGGTGGTCTGCGTGCAGGCCGTCAACGTGATCGCCGCCGCGAGTGTGACGGTTGCCGCAAACCAGGATCTTCTTCGCACCGCTGCCCCTTTCCTCAGGTCCCGGTGTTTTCGACGTCCGCCAGTGCGGCCGGGTTCCGCTGGGCCGGGTGGCAACGTTGTGACCCGGCTCGAAACCGTTGCACACCCCGGACACGTTCTCACTCGTGGGCATGACCCAGGCGCGCGAAGGCAACGACGTGAAGCTCTGGCGGGACGACCAGACCCGCGAGCTCCACGGCGAGCTGATCAGCCCGGCGCGCGGCGGGATCGAGCACGGCAGCTGGGCGGCATGCGAGTTCCCCGGCATGCCCGAGCAGATCAGCATCCGCACGTTGCTCGCCCCTGACCGTCCACAGTGGTCGGTTCGGGATCGGCCGCAGCGGCGTTCCGTCCCGACCCGCCAGCCGTCCTGACGCTCAGCCGAACACGGCGCGGTGGCGGCGGACGAACTCGGCGAGCTCCGTCGCCGGCCGGCCTGTGAGGTCGGCGACGGTGGTGGTCACCGTGTCGGCACCCCCGTCGCGGTAGGCGCGGGCGACGTCGACGAGGGCGTTGGCGTGGAAGTGCGGAATGCCCCGGCCGAGCATCGCCGCGCGGGCCTGCTCGGCGGGCAGCCCGCGGTAGCGCACGGGCCGGCCGAGGACGACGGAGAAGACGTCCGCCGCCTCGGCGTAGGTCAGGGCGGCCGGTCCGGTGAGGTCGTAGACGCGGCCGTCGTGCCCGGCGGTGGTGAGCACGACGGCGGCCACCCGGGCGAGGTCGGCCGCGTCGACGAAGCTGATCGGCGCGGTGATCGCGGGGAAGCTGAACTCGCCCGCCGCGCGGATCGAGCGCTGGGCCAGGAAGTTCTGCTGGTAGAAGTTCGGCCGCAGGATCGTCCACGCAAGCCCGGACGCGCGCAACGCTTCTTCGACGGGCCAGTGCAGGGGGGCGACGGGCGAGAGCTCTTCGTCGGCCCGCCACACGGACAGCTTGACCACGCGTGCGCCGACGGTTCGTGCGGCGTCGAGCATCGCGAGCTCGTGGCCGGTCTGGGTCGGGCTCATCGCGCCGAGCAGGAAAACGGTGTCGATGCCGACCAACGCGGGCGGCAGCGTCTCGGGCTTCGCGAGATCGAGCGTCACCGCCGGTTGTCCGGATTCGAGTGCCCGAGCGGTCTTGGCCGGGTCGCGGTAGGCGGCCACGGCGTCCGCACCGAGCCGGGCGATCAGCGCCGAGCCGACGTTGCCGCTCGCGCCGGTCGCGAGGATCACGGCTTGCGCGCGATGCCGCCGACGATGAGGCGCTGGGCCACGTTCATCCCCGACAGCAGGGGACCGGCCGGCCACCAGGCCGCCAGCGGCACGATCTCCGGCTCGGCGCCCGGGCCCGGTGGCACGAGCTCGAGACCGTGGAACAGCTCCCGGATCTCCGCGCGCGTGCGCATGGTGGCCCCGCCGAGCGCGCCGCTGCGGACGGTCTCGATGAGCTGCTCCATGGCCTGGGCGTCGTCGGAGCCGTCGTGCGGGTCGAGGATGTGGGAGATCACCACGAACGAACCCGGCGGCAGGCGGTCGATGAACTCCTGCGTGACCTCGGCCGGGCGGGCGCGGTCGCCCTTCCAGTGGTGCAGCGTCGCGACGAACAGCAGCGCGATCGGCCTGGTCCAGTCCAGGTGCCCGCGCACCACCTCGTCTTCGAGGATGCTGGCGGGCCGGTAGATGTCGCCCTCGACGTAACGGGTTCGCTCGTTCTCCTCCAGCAGCGCCCGCCCGTGCGCGGTGACGACCGGGTCGAAGTCGGTGTACACCACCTTCGCGTCGGGGTTGACGCGCTGCACGACCTGGTGCACGTTCTCGGCCGTCGGCAGGCCCGAGCCGCAGTCGAGGTACTGGTCGATCCCGGCGTTGCGGGCGAGGAAAGTGCAGGCGCGGATGAGGAACGCCCGGTTTTCGACGGCGAGGTCGCGCACCTCCGGCATCTTCTCCGCGAGCTCGCGGGCGACCTTGCGGTCCACCTCGTAGTGCGTGTTGCCGCCCAGCAGGTAGTCGTAGACGCGTGCGACGCTGGCGCGGTTCGGGTCGACGCCCGGCGGGCTGTCGAGTGCCGACGTCTCCGCGTGCTCCGACATCCGGGTTCCTCCTCGGGTTTGCGTGGCGAGTCCGGCACCGAGGGTAGGGGTTCGCAGGTCGCCGCGTAAATCGGGGCGGCGAGGTTCACGGCCTCGGCGGCACCGCGCACTACACGTCGGTGAAGTACCCCGGGATCACGGCTGGCCGAGCGTGATGGCCATGACCCCGGCCGCCGCGATGACGAGGCCGGTGATCTGGGGGCGGCTCCAGCGTTCGTGCAGCAGGGCGCGCGCGAGGACGATCGTGATGGCGGGATAGAGCGACGTGATGACTGCGACCACGGCGAGCTGGCCCGCCCCGGTGGCGGCGACGAACAGCAGGTTGGCCGCGCCGCCGAGGATTCCGGCGGCGGTGGCCGGCCACCACGCGCGCGACCACGACGTGGGCTTCAGCCAGATCGCGGCGATCAGCAGCAGGAGCACGCCGACGGACTGGCCGGCGACCAGCGGCCAGCTGCCCGCGCCCGTGCCCGCGCGGTCGAGACCGATGAACAGGACCCCGAACCCGGCGCCGGCGGTCACGCCCTCGACCAGGCCGGACCGCTTGCGTTCGGCGTCGTCGCCCTGGTGCTGTGAGACGAGCGCGATGGCCGGCAGCACCAGCGCGATCCCCACCCACGACGGCCACGCCAGCCGGTCGCCCGTCGCGAACCCGACGAGCGCGGGCAGCGCCGCCGCGAGCACCGCAGAGACGGGCGCGACCACGCTCATGCGCGCCGTGGAGAGGCCCCGGTAGAGCGCGAACGTGCCCACCGCCGTGCCCAGTCCGCTCACCGCGCCCCACGCGAGCTCCGCGGCGTGCGGCGCGCGCGGGCCCATCACCAGCACGGCGAGCAGGGCCGCGAGCAGGCTCCAGGGCTGCGCCAGGACCGTGACGGTGTTCGGATCGCTGCGCCGCCCGCCCACGCCCGCGACGAAGTCGGAAGCGCCGTAGCTGAGCGCGGACAACAACCCCAGAAGGACACCCACGGGTCCATTCTGCCGATTTCCCGCCGGGCCGGGACCGCGGTGTCAGCGAGGGAGAGGACAGGGCCCGGCGGGGCGGGCTATGCGCCCCGGCGGCCTGGCCCACGATCTCGCCACTCGCGAGCGGCTGCGCCCGCAGCACGCCTCGCCGGTGCCAGCGAGGAAGCGGCGTCAGCCTGGGAGCTGCTGCTCCGCGCTGCACCACCAGCTCGTGCGCCCGCCGACTTTGCCGCGGGCCATGGGCGCGTGGTCGCGCGGGCACAACGCGCCGGGTTTGCGGTAGGGGATCACCGTGAGGGTGTGGACGCCGCCGTGGTCGAGGGCAGCGGTGACGGAGCCGCGGGTGGCGCGCAGGAGGCGGTCGACGGCCGGGCGGTCGAGCTCGTCGACGCGGTGGGCCGGGTGCACGCGGGCGCGCCAGAGGATCTCGTCGGCGAGGAGGTTGCCGATGCCGGCCAGCGCGTGCTGGTCGAGCAGGCGCGCCTTGATGGGCGCGGTGCCCTTGGTGACGGCGGTGCGGAACTCGGCGGGCGTGACCGCGGCGGCGTCGGGGCCGAGCAGTTCGATGTGCGGGTCGAGCGTGATGCGGCCGAGGCGGCGCGGGTCGACGAGCATCATCAGGCCGCCGTCGTCGAAGGTGAGCGCGAAGCGCGACCAGCGGTAGTCGCCCTGCACGCGGCGGCCTTCCCAGTAGTCGCCGCCGTCGATCTCGGTGCCGTCGGCGTCGGCGATCACGATCTTGCCCGACATCCCGAGGTGCACGCCGAGCGCGGGCCCGTCGTCGGCCGTGTCGCACCACAGCGACTTGCCGCGCCGGTGCGCGGCCACCAGCCGCCGCCCGAGCAGCGCGTCGCGGATCTCCCCGGGCGCGTGGGGCCGGCACACGTAGGAATCGGTGTCGTCGACCTCGACGATCAACCGGCCGAGCGCGGCCCGGTCGATGACCGATCGGGCCGACTCGACCTCGGGCAGTTCGGGCACGGGCGACTCCGCGACTCGGGGTGGACACGACGGCGACCATTGTCACCGATGCGACGCGATCCGGGCCGGTGACCCGCGAGCCCCGCGGATCACCGGCCGTGCGTCACTGGCAGGCTTCGCAGTCCGGGTCGTCGATGCGGCACGAGACGCCGTCGGTGAGCTCGAAGTCGAAGTCGTCGAGCACGGGCACGGGCAGGGCCTCGGCCGTCTCGGACGCGGTGGAAGCAGTCATGTCTCTCCCTCGGGTCGGAACAGGTGTCTCCCTTCTGTAGCGCGGAAGATCGTCCGGCATTCCGTGACCCGGACCACAGTCGGGCTTCGGCCCCGGGCAGGAGGAACAATTCTTACCCGTCGATTACCGCCCGGCCCTCGTGGGTAAGAATCGGTAATCCGCACAAAACAACCCCGGAAACTCGTAGGAGATCGTTAATATATTACCATTCCTTTTGTTTCCTTCCTCACGTTTACAATCGCCTTTAAGGTCGTGCTCAGCCACGTCGGAACATTCCCGTGACGTGGGCAAGGGAGGAACGATTCATGAGCAAGTCATCGTCGCGCGGAATGGTGCGGACGGCTTTGGCGGCCGCCGCGCTGGTGCCGTTCGCCGCGGTGTTCGCGGGGGGTACCGCTTCGGCGGCGCCGGTGCCGGACTGGAGCCGGCCGGGGTCGGTGTTCGTGGGGACCAACCACAACAACAGCAGTGATCCGAGCCAGCCGGGCAACCAGGTCGCCTACTACCACCGGGCGGCCGACGGAAAGCTGACGCTGGTGGGCACGTTCGCCACCGGTGGTCAGGGTTCGGGCCCGGGTCAGCGGTTCGCGGGTGACGGTCTCGGATCCGGCAATTCGGTGCGGCTCACCGCGGACCACCGTTTTCTGCTGGTGACCAACGCGGGCAGCAACACGCTTTCCGTGCTGCGGATCCTGCCCGATCGCCTGCAGGTGGTCGACGTCGTCCCGACCGGTGACGGATCCGCGTCGCAACGGTTCCCGAACAGCGTCACGCTGCACGGAAACGTCGTTTACGTGCTCAACGCCTCCGGTCAGGGCAGCATCACCGGGTTCCGGCTCGGGTTCGACGGCCGCCTGACGCCGATCCCGGCTCCACCCGGCAGTTGCAGGCCGACCAGGGCCGCTTCGCCCCCGACGCGCTCAAGGACCCGACCCAGATCTCCTTGAGCCCGGACGGGCACCACCTGCTGGTGTCCATCAAGGACGGCCCCACCAACGACGTGATCCCCGGCGCCAACCCCACCGGTCCCGGCCGCGTGCTGACCTTCACCGTGGACGGTGCCGGCAAACCCGGCAAGAACTTCGTCCGCACCGACTTCGCCAACCGCGGCCCGTTCGGGTTCTCCTTCGACCGCAAGGGCAACGTCGACCTGGCCGAGTTCGTCGGCGGCGGCGTGGAGGACGGGCACCCGACCGGCGCGGCGGGCAGCTACCGCCTCGGGCGCGACGGGCACCTGACCCCGATCAGCACGGCCGTGGCCGACCACCAGATCGACACGTGCTGGGTCGTGAACAACGGCAAATACGCCTTCGGCTCCAACTACACCTCCGGCACGATCTCCAGCTGGAAGGTCAACCCCGACGGCAGCCTCACCCTCCTGCACGAGGTGGCCGGCACCACGGACGCCTCGGCCGACAGCCAGGGCAGCACGCCGCTCGACCTGGGGGTGAGCCCGGACGGCAAGAACCTCTACAACGTGCTCCCGGGCTCGGGCAAGCTCGCCGCCTGGTCGATCGGCGCGAACGGCGAGCTCACCAAGATCGGTGAGTTCGGCGGTCTGCCCCAGACGGTGAACGGCGACCACGCGCCGAGCGACTTCAGCGCGCTCGGCAGCCCCGCGGGCATCGACGTGAGCTGATTCCACGCCCGGAATGGCCGCCGGAAACCGGCCATTCCGGGCCGTCGACCCCAGCGGTCCGTGAATACCCCGCGGTCACTGGGGTCGACGGCGCGGGTGTTCCTCGATGCGACGGCGCCGCCCTCCGGGGCAGGGTCGGCCCGTACCGCGTTGTCCACACTCGTGCGCAAAGGGCCTGAATCATGGAAACCGTCGAGAATTCTCTCCAAGCCGACCTCCTCGTGGTCGGCTTCGGCAAAGGCGGCAAGATCACCGCCGGTACCATGGCCCGGCTCGGGAAGCGGGTCATCGTCGTCGAGCAATCGCCCGAGATGTACGGCGGCACCTGCCCGAACGTCGGCTGCGTGCCCACCAAGGCACTGGTGCACCGCTCCCGCAACCGCCGCCCGTCCGACCCGCCGCAGGAGTGGTACGAGCGGGCCGTGGGCGAGGTGCACGCCATCACGTCGCTGTTCCGCAAGGGCAACTTCGACGGGATGGACGGCCTCGAAACCGCGTCCGTCCTAACCGGGCACGCGGTGTTCACCGGCCCGGACACCGTCCTCGTCGACACCGCCGACGGCCCCGTCACCGTCCGGGCCGAGCACATCCTCATCAACACCGGCTCCACGCCCGTGATCCCCGACCTCCCGGGCCTGCGGACGAGCAAGTACCTGGTCACCAGCACCGACCTCATCCACCGGCCGGAGCTGCCGAAGCGGCTGGCGATCGTCGGCGGCGGCTACCTCGGCATCGAATTCGCCGCCATCTACCGCCAGTTCGGCTCCGAGGTCACGCTCTTCGAGTCGACTGCGCGCATCCTCGACCACCTCGACGACGACGTGCAGGCCGTGGCCGAGAAGATCCTGGTCGACGAGGGCATCGAGATCGTCACCGGCGCCAACGTCACGGGCGTCGAGGACGGTGACGGCGAGGCGATCGTGCAGTACATGCACGACGGCCACGAGTGCACCCTGGCCGTGGACGCGGTACTGGCCGCCGCCGGCCGCAAGCCGGCGACCGAGGGCCTCGGCCTGGCCGCGGCGGGCGTCCGCGTGACCGCCCGGGGCGCGGTGGAGGTCGACGATCACCTGCGCACGAGCCAGCCGCACATCTTCGCCCTCGGCGACGTCAACGGCGGGCCGCAGTTCACCTACGTCTCCCTCGACGACAGCCGCATCGTGCTGGACCAGCTGCGCGGCGAGGGCAAGCGCACCACGACCGACCGCGTCGCCGTGCCGCGGACGCTGTTCATGACCCCGCCGCTGGCGATGGTCGGCCTCACCGAGCGGGAGGCGCGCGAGGCGGGCCACCGGATCAAGGTCTCGAGCCAGCCGGTCGCGGAGATCATCGCGATGCCGCGCGCCTACGTCGTGGACGAGACGCGTGGCGTGATGAAGTTCGTGATCGACCTCGACACCGACGAGATCCTCGGTGCCTCGCTGCTGAGCGTCGACGCGCAGGAGCTGATCAACACCGTGGCGCAGGCGATGCGTCACGGCATCACGGCCTCGCAGCTGGGTGAGGCGATCTACACGCACCCGTCGTCGGCGGAGGCGTTCAACGACGTGATCGCGACCGTGGTCCGCAGCGACGAGAAGTAGCCCCCTCGCGCCCGAAAAGCCCCACACCGTCCACAAAGGATGGTGTGGGGCTTTTCTTTTTCCCCAACGCAACGCACTGGGGGGCCGGGCCCGGGTGCACCCGGACGCGACGCGGGCGCCGCCCGGGCAGGCTCTGACGCGACGACCGGAAACGGAGAACCCACATGCCACCAACACTGGCCGCCGGCCACCTCTACCTCCAGACCAACGAGGTCAAGAACGCGATCATCCACTACTCCCGAGGGGCCGACGGCGCCCTCACCGAGGTGGAGCGCGTGCCTACCGGGGGCGGCGGGTCCGGGGTGTACAAGCCGATCAGCGGCCAGGAGAGCGCGCCGAACGCCTTCGAGGCGGCCGGCAGCGTGATCCTCACGGCGGACAAGCAGTTCCTCTTCGCCACCAACGGCGGCGACAACTCCGTGTCCAGCTTTTCCGTCGGCGGCGACGGCAAGCTGACGCTGCTCGACGTGAAGCGCACCGGCAACCTCGTGGCCGGCCGCAGCGGCACCGCGAAGTCGCTGGCCTTCTCGCCGGCCACCAGCACGCTGTACGTGCTGCACTCCTTCGGCCCGGACCACGTACGCCTGATGACCGTGGACCCCGAGGGCAAGCTCACCTCGCGGCCCGAGGGCTACACCGTGAACACGCCGGACAAGCCGCTGCGCGTGTCCACGATGGTCGTGCTCTCGCCGGACGAGCGCTTCCTCGTCGTCGGCACCACGTTCGACCAGCCGGCGGCGGCCAACCCGGACGGTTCGCCGATCCTGTGGGCCGACCAGCCCGACGGGTCGAAGAAGTCCGTCGCGTCCAACGCGCCCGACCCCGACGGCATCATCGTCTTCCCGCTGCAGCACGACGGTTCACTGGGCGAGGGCATGTTCCAGGACGGCGGCGGCGGGTCGCCGTTCTACCCCGCGTTCCTGCACCATCGCCCGGAGCACTTCGTGATCGGCTACGCCGTGGCCGACGGCATCGCGCTGGCCAAGCTCGACGACCGCGGCCAGATCGGCACCGGTCCCGTCGTGAAGATCGACACCAGCGCCGGCCTGCCCTCGGAGCTGTGCTGGCTCGCTGTCTCGCCCGACGACAAGTGGGTGTTCGCCACGAACTTCGGCTACAGCAACATCTCCAGCTTCCGCATCGACGGCGACGTCGTCTCGCTGGTGCACGACAACGCGTGCCCGAAGGTCCCCGGCGACGGCACCTTCCGCGCGCTCAACGGCACCGTCAGCAGTGGCCCGAGCGACAACTGGCTCACCCCGGACGGCACCCACCTGTACCAGATCTACGCCAACGCCTCGAAGCTCGTGGGCTACGCGGTGCAGCCCGACGGTTCGCTCGCCGAGGTCACCGCCGCCGAGATCCCGTACAACAGCCCGCAGGGCCTGGCCGGGTTCTGAGCCGTGGCGGCGGACGAGGCCGGCCAGGCGCGCATCGAGGTGACGCTGTCGTCGTTGATGCTCAGCCCCCGGGAAATCGAGAAGCTGGTGATCTACCAGGTGGCCGAGCTGGCTCGGCGGCGCAAGGACCGCGGCCTGAAGCTGAACTTCCCGGAGTCGATCGCGCTGATCACCGAGGCGCTGCTGGAGGCGGCCCGGGACGGCCGGTCGGTGGCCGAGGTGACCGAGCTGGGCAAACAGGTGCTCACGCGCGAGGACGTGCTGCCCGGTGTGCCGGAGATGGTGAACGTGGTGCAGGTCGAGGCCACGTTCCGCACGGGCACACAGCTCGTGGCCGTGGCCGACCCGATTCCTTAGGAGCACAGGATGATCCCAGGCGAGTGGCTGCCGGCCGACGAGCCGATCGAGCTCAACGCCGGCCGGCGCACCGCGCGCCTGCCGGTGCGCAACACCGGTGACCGGCCGATCCAGGTCGGTTCGCACTTCCACTTCTTTGAGGTGAACCGGGTGCTGGACTTCGACCGCCCGGCGACGCTGGGCATGCGGCTCAACGTGCCTTCGGGGCAGTCGATCCGCTTCGAGCCCGGCGACGAACGCGACGTCGAGCTCGTGGAGTTCGGCGGCGCCGGGCGGGTGGTCGGGTTCAGCGGGCTGCTCGACGGCGGTTTCGCGGTTCGCGGAGCGGCGGCCCGGGCGCAGGCACGGGCCGCCGAGCGCGGCTTTACCGGAGCGGGGGAGCAGGCGTGACCACGATTTCGCGGCGGCACTACGCGTCGCTCTACGGCCCGACGGCGGGTGACCGCTTCCGGCTGGCCGACACCGACCTGCTCGCCCGCGTGGAACGCAGCCTCATCCTCCCGGGCGAGGAAGCGATCTACGGCGGCGGGAAGTCCATTCGCGACGGCATGGCGCAGGCGCCCGGCGTGCGCAACTCCGACGGCGCCCTGGATCTCGTGATCACCTCGGTGATCGTGATGGACGCCGCGCTCGGCATCCTCAAGGCGGACATCGGGGTCAAGGACGGGCTGATCGCCGGCATCGGCCAGGCCGGCAACCCGTACGTGCAGGACGGGGTGTCGCCCGGGCTCGTCATCGGGCCGGGCACGGAGGTGATTTCCGGCGAGGGCCTCGTCGCCACCGCCGGGGCCATCGACACCCACGTGCACTTCCTGACGCCGGCCCAGATCCCGCACGCGCTCGCCAGTGGTGTCACGACGCTGCTGGGCGGCGGGACCGGGCCCGCCGACGGGTCCAAGGGCACGACCTGCACACCCGGGCCCTGGAACCTGGCCCGGATGTTCGAGGCGACGGCCGCGCTGCCGGTCAACATCGGCTTGATGGGCAAGGGCAACAGCAGCCGCCCGGAAGGCCTGCGCGAGCAAGTGGAGGCCGGCGCCTGCGGGCTGAAGGTCCACGAGGACTGGGGTGCCACCCCGGCGGCGCTCGACTGCGCGCTGTCGGTCGCCGACGAGTACGACGTGCAGGTGGCGCTGCACGCCGACACCCTCAACGAAAGTGGCTACCTGGCCGACACGCTCGACGCTATCGACGGCCGGACGATCCACAGCTACCACACCGAGGGCGCCGGCGGCGGGCACGCGCCGGACATGATGGCGATCGCGTCGCTGCCCAACGTGCTGCCGTCCTCGACCAACCCGACGCGGCCGTACACCACGGACACGACGGACAACCTGTTCTACATGACGATCGTGACGCACCACCTCAACCCCGACAACCCCGAGGACGTCGCGTTCGCGCAGTCGCGGATCCGCGCCGAGACCGAAGCGGCCGAGGACGTGCTGCACGACCGCGGTGTGCTGAGCATGTACTCCTCGGACGCGCAGGCCATGGGGCGCATCGGGGACACCGTCACGACGTGCTGGCGCACCGCGGACAAGATGAAGAAGCTCACGGGCAGCCTGCCCGGGGAAGCCGCGGGCGACGACAACCAGCGGATCCTGCGGTACCTGGCGAAGCTCACGATCAACCCGGCTCGCACGCACGGCATCGGCCACGTCGTGGGCTCGCTGGAGCCGGGCAAGCTCGCCGACATCGTGCTGTGGCCGACCAACACCTTCGGCGTGAAACCCAAGTACGTGCTCAAGGGCGGGTTCGTCGCGTGGTCGGTGATGGGTGACGCCAACGCGTCCATCCCGACGCCGGAACCGGTGCTGCTGCAGCCGATGTTCGCCGGGCTCGGCAAGGCGGTGGGGCGGACGTCGATCACGTTCCTCTCGCAGGCGGCGCAGGAGGGCAAGCTGTTCGAGCGGCTCGGGATCGACCGGTGGACCGAGGCCGTGCGCGGCTGCCGGACGGTGGGCAAGGCGCAGATGGTGCGCAACGAGCTGACCCCCGACATCGCGGTGGACCCCGAGACGTACCAGGTCACTGTGGACGGTGAGCCGGCCGTGGTGCCCGCGGTCGACGAGGTCGCCATGGCGCAGCTGTACTACATCGTCTGATGGCCGGGCCCGTCCGATGACCGGGATCCGCTGATGCCGCCGTTCCTCGGGGGCGCCGATTGGCTCACGGGCTTCCTGTCCGTGCTGCAGCTGAGCGATTCGGCGTTCCCGAGCGGCCGCTACACGCTGTCCTACGGCCTGGAAACCCTCGTGCAGTCGGGTTTCCTGGCGACGCCGAGCGACCCGCGGGCGCTCTCGGCCCTGCTGCGGGACCAGGTGCTGCTCGGGGTGGCGCCGTCGGACGGGGTGGCCCTGGCGTGCGCGCACCGCGCCACCGCGTCGGGGGACTCGCTCGACCTCGAGTGCGTGACCGAAGCCGACGAACGGCTGACCGCGGTGAAGCTGCCGCGGGAGGCGCGGGAGACGTCGGCGCGCACGGGGCGGGCGCTGCTGCGGATCGCCAAGTCGGTGTTCCCGACGAAGGCGTTGCTGCACTACGCCGACTGCGTCGCGAGCGGACGGTCGCCCGGCAATCACGCGGTGGTGCTGGGAATCCTCAGCGCGTCGGTGGGCGTGCCGCGGCTGGAGGCGGTGGCGGGGGAGCTGTTCGCGTTCTCCGCGGCCTGGGTCGCGGCCGGCGTGCGGCTGGCCGTCACCGACCACAGCACCGCGCAGGCCGTGTTGCACGACGTGCGGGCGGTCACGGCCGAAGCGGCGATGTGCGCCGTGGACAAGGACCCCGACGCCATCACGAGCTGCACGCCGCTGCCGGACGTGGCGGCGATGCGGCACGAGGAAACGCAACTGCGGCTGTTCGCCAGCTGAGGAAGGAAATCATGGAGCCCCACTCGCATTCCCACGCCCATCCGCATTCCCACGACCACGCGGAGTTCTCCGCCGTGCGCACCCCCGGCGTCGCCCGCATCGGCATCGGCGGCCCGGTCGGGTCGGGCAAGACGGCGCTCATCGAGGCGCTCGTGCCGATGCTGATCGCGGCGGGCCATCGCCCGCTGGTCGTCACCAACGACATCTTCACCAGCGAAGACGCCCTGCACGTGCGGCGTACCCTGGCGGGGGTGCTCGCGCCGGAGCGGGTCGTCGGCGTGGAGACGGGTTCGTGCCCGCACACCGCGGTGCGCGACGACCCGACCATGAACCTCGACGCCGTCACCGAGCTCACCGACCGCTACCCCGACGCGGACGTGGTCCTCGTCGAGTCGGGCGGCGACAACCTGACGCTGACGTTCAGCGCGGCGCTGGCCGACTACTTCGTCTTCGTGATCGACGTGGCGCAGGGCGACAAGATCCCGCGCAAGCGCGGCCCGGGCGTGACCCACTCCGACCTGCTGGTGATCAACAAGGTCGACCTGGCGGACCTCGTCCGGTCCGATCTGTCGGTGATGGACCGCGACGCCGGCGCAGTGCGCGAGGGTCGCCCGTTCGTGTTCACCAACTGCTTCACCGGCGAAGGACTCGACGAGGTCACCGGTCGCGTCCGCGAGGTGATCGGCCGGTTCGCGCCCGCCGCCGAAGTGGGATGACCCGTCGCGACGACCCGGCCTGGTGCACGCCGGCGCATTTGCCCGAGGAGCTGCTCGGCTTCGAGGGGTCCGTTCGTGACAGCCTGGGTGTCGGGGCGCCCGGCAAGCTGGGCGTGCTCGAACTCGCGCTCGCCCCGCGCGCCGGCACCACCCGGGTCGTCCGGCAGTACCAGCGCGCGCCGCTGCACATCTACCGCCCGATCCACCTCGACCCGCACCGGCCGGACATGGCGTTCGTGTTCCTGCAGCAGCAAGGCGACGGCTTCGTGCAGGGCGACCGCTACCGCATCGACGTCGACTGCGCGCCCGGCTCGGCCGTCCACCTCACGACGCAGGCGGCCACCAAGGTCTTCGGCGCGCGCGACAACTACGCGACGCAGTTGGTGAACCTGACCGTCGGTGCCGGCGCGGTGCTGGAGTACCTGCCCGACCCCGTCGTCCCGTTCCGCGGCTCGCGCCTCTTCCAGCGCACGGCCGTGACCATCGCGCTCGACGCGACGGTGATCCTCGGCGAGATCCTGCTCCCGGGCCGCGTGGCCCGGGGCGAGGCGCACGTCTACGACCTGTACTGGGCCGAGCTGGAAGCCCGCACTTCCGGCGGCGCTTTGCTGTTCGCCGACACGCTGCGCCTGCGCCCGGGCGGTGCCGGCGACCCCGGCTCACCCGCGACGCTGGGCGGGTACCAGGTGGTGGCGAGCCTGTACGTGGTGTCCGACCGGATGCCGCCGGCCGAGCTCGTGGCCACGCTGCGCGAGGTGCTGGCCGGGGTGCCGGACGTGCTCGCCGGGGTCTCCGAGCTGCCGGCCGCGTGCGGGGCCGCCGTGCGGCTGCTGGGCCACACCTCCCAGGCCGTCCAGGCCGCGCTGCACGCCGCTTGGGACCGTGCTCGTCTCGGCTTGCTGGGTGCGCCCGCCCCCGGCCTGCGCAAGGGCTGAGCTCAGTCGTCCGCGCCGGCGGCCAGGACCAGGTGCAGCTCGGTGCGTGTGGTGATCGACAGCTTGGTGAACACCTTGTGCAGGTGGTACTCGACCGTGCGCGGGCTGATGGACAGGGCGGTGGCGATCTCGGGGTTGGAGCGGCCGTCACGGGCGAGCGAGGCGATGCGGTGCTCCTGCGGCGTGAGCTGGGAGCTGGTTTCCGGCACCCGGCGGCGCGCGCGTTCGCCGGTGGCGAGGAGTTCGCGCATCGCGCGCGCCGCGAAGGCTTCGGCGCGCATGGCGACAAAGGCCTCGTGGGCGGCGCGCAGGGGGCCGCGGGCGTCGACGCGCCGGCCGCGGCGGCGGAGCCACTCGCCGTAGATCAGGCGGGCGCGCGCGAGGTGCGGGGTGATGCGCGAGCGGCCCAAGCGGTCGATGGCCTCCGTGTAGAGGTCTTCCGCCGCCTGGCCGTCGCGCAGCAGCGCACGCGAACGGGCGTCGACGCCGAGGGCCCATTCGGTGCCGCTGAGACAGGTGCGTTCGGAGAGGCGGTCGGCCGCCGCCGTGGCGGTGGCCAGGTCGCCGGTACGGACGGCGCCTTCGACGAGCTCGACCAGCGACCAGCCTTGGAGCTCGATGCCGTCGCGGTCGAGGACGTCGCGGGTCGCTTCGGCGGCTTCGGCGTACGCGGTCAGGCCATTGCGGAGCACGGCGGTGGCGTAGCGGGCCGTGGCCGACACCATGCCGCCGTTTTCGAGGCAGGACTCGGCGAACGCCGGCAGCTCGTGCCCACGCCACGCGGCCAGCACACAGGCGGCGTGCGGGAACGACGGGGTGCCGGTGAGCCGGGTGAGTGATTCCGCCTCTGCCACCAGCGTTTCCGCCCGGGTGAAGTGTCCGAAGTGGACTTCGGCGAGGGCGCGGTGGGTGAGGACGTACGGCAGGATCGTGCGCGCGCCGGTTTCGCGGGCGCTGGCGAGCTCCTCCCGGGTGAGGTCGTGCCAGGTGTCGTCGTCCCACAGGTCCGGCGCCACGAGGCACGCCAGCAGCCGCGAGCGGGCGTCGTCCTCGTGGTCGTTGTCGAGGGTTTTCAACGCGAGCTTGAGCGGCTCGACCGCGGCCGCGTAGCCCGCGGTGCAGCGTTGCGCGACACCTTCGAGCAGCCGGTCGGAGCCCGTCGGCCGGTGGGTGGCCAGGCGCGCGAGCACGGCGTGAACGACGTCGACGTGGCCGGTGAATATCGCCGCGCCCAGGGCTTCGAGGTAAGCGGGCCGCGCGAGGCGGGGTTCGCACAGTTCCAGATCCTGGGCCGACGTCAGCAGCCGCCCGACTGCCGGCCCGCCGCGGCCGGAGTCGAACGCCATGCGGGCGCGCACCCGGTTGGCCCGAGCCCGGGCGGCGACGCCGGGGGAGCCCAGCTCCGCGACGGCGAGCAGGCGGACCGCCGAGTCGACCGCGCCGGCCGCGTGGTGCGCGTCGGCCGCCGCGACGGCCCGCTCGGCGCGCAGCCGCGGCTCGGCGGTGCGCAGCGCGGCGTGCTCCAGGAAGGCGGCCGCGGCCGGCAGCCCGCCCCGGCGGCCGGCTTCGTCGGCGAGTCGGGCCAGCGACTCGGCGAGAGCCTCGGCCGGCTCCACCGTCGCGTGCGCGAGGTGCCACGCGCGCCGGTCGGGTTCGAGCCCCGGATCGGTCGCCAGGGCCAGGGCACCGTGAACCAGGCGACGTTCCGCGCCGGACGCGAGGCCGTAAACACACTGGCGCAGACGGGGTTCGCGGAAGGTGACCCACGCGCCGAACGAGACGAGGCCGGCCGTTTCGAGTGGTTCGGCCGCGTCCGGCCCGATCGCGAGCCGAGCGGCCGCCTGCCACAGGCGGACCGGCTCGCCGAGCGGCTCGGCGGCGGCGAGGATCAGCAGGAGCCGGCCATCGGGTGTCAACGTCGCCGCCGTGCGGGCGGTTTCGGGGCAGGACAAGGGAACCACGCCGTAGCCGCCGGCGAGGCCGCCCGTCGGTCGGACGGCGTCGAGCAGCAGCCGCGGGTTCCCGCGGGACTCCGCCACGACGCGGTCGAGCACGGCGTCGTCGAGTGGCGTGTCCAGTGCGGACACGAGGAGTTCGCGGGACTCGGCGTGGCCCAGCGGTTCGAGGCGGAGACCCGGCAGGTCGGCGAACCGCTCGCCGTGTTCGGCGAACACGAGCGTGACGGGCGCCGGCCCGAGTCGCCGGGCGACGGCCGCGAGCACGGCGGCCGAGGATTCGTCCAGCCACTGCGCGTCGTCGACCACACACAGCACCGGCCGCTGTTCGGCCGCCAGTGCCAGCAGTTCCACCACGGCGACACAGACGGGGAGCCGTTCGGGCGTGGGGCCGATGCGGAGCCCGACGGCACTTTCCAGCACCTCGCGCCGGTGCGCGTGCAGCTTCGCCAGCTCGGTGGGCAGGGCCGAACACAGCAGGTGCAGCGCCGAATACGGCAGGTCCGCTTCGGCCGCGATCCCGCGTACGGTCAGCACCCGATGCTCGTCGGCGGCGTTGGCGAGGTGGGTGAGCAGGGCTGTTTTCCCGAGTCCTGCCGCGCCGCGGACCACGATCGTGCCGCCGGCGGCGAGCAGTTCTCGTAGCTGGGCGTGTTCGGGGTCGCGTGCGACGAGGGGGAGTGGTGTGTTCATCGTGGCGCGTCCTCGGTTCCGGGCCGGTGCTCGGCGAAGGCCACGTGCAGCTCGGCTCGTGATGTGATGCGCAGCTTCGCGAAGACCTTGCGCAGGTGGTATTCGACCGTGCGGGGGCTGATCGACAGCGCGGCGCCGATCTCCGAGTTGGTGAGGCCGTCGCGAGCGAGCGCGGCGATCCGGTTTTCCTGCGGGGTCAGCGCCGGGGTGGTGGTTGCAGGGGTCTCGGGTTCGCCGATCGCGAGCTGCGCGCGGTCCGCGAAGGCTGTGGCTCCCATGCGAAGGAACTCACCGTACGCGGCGCGCAAGGGGCCAGCAGCCTCGTCGTCGCGCCCTTGCCGGCGCAGCCATTCCCCGTGACCGAGCCGGGTGCGGGCCAGGAGCGTCCGGATCTTCGTCCGTGCCAGGCGTTCGATCGCTTCGCGGAACAGGAGTCCGGCTTCGGGGCCCTCGGCCAGCAGCGCACGCGAACGGGCTTGGGCACCCAGTGCCCAGTCCGTCCCGCATCGGTCGGTGCGGTCGACGAGCATCTGGAGCGCGTTGTCCGCGACGCCGAGCCGGCCCGCGCCCGCGGCGGCTTCGACCAGCTCGACCAGCGCCCAGCCCGCCGTCGCCACTTCGTCGCGCTCGACGACACGCTGGGCCGCGGCGAGCGCCCGTGAGTGGTCGCCGACGGCGTTGCCCGCCACCGCGGTGGCCAGCTCGACGCAGGTGCGGGCGAGTCCGTGACCGGCGGGGCCGATGAACTCCTGACCACGCCAGGCCGCGACCAGCGGGGTGGCGTGCGACAACGGTGCCTGGCCCAGCTTCGCGCTCATCGTGCGAGCCTCGTCGTCCAGCGCGGCCGCGCCGGTGAGATTGCCGGTATGGATCGAAAACAGTGCCCGTCCGGTCAAGACATCCGGCAGGGCACCAGGATCAGCCGCGCCGCTCACCGCCCGGTGCCACGCCTGGTCGTCCCACAGTTCAGCGGCGACGAGCCCCGCGAGCCACGACGGCCGAGCCGTTTCGAGAGCCGCCGTCAGCGGCCCGACCGCGGCGCCGAAACCGTCGGCGCCGCGCAGCATCAGCCCGGCCGCGAGCCCGTCACAGGGACTCGCTGATCCCGGGGCGAAATCGACGCCGGTGAGGACGGCGGCACCGAGTGCGTCGAGGCCCGCTTGGCCGGGCGGGCCGAATGCCGCGGCCTGGTGGGTCGCGCGCAGCAGTGCTTCCGCGGCGGCGGGCGTGCGGGTCGAGGTGAACGTGAGCCAGGCTCGCAGGCGAGCGGCCTCAACCCGCTGTGCCGGTTCGAGCGGGCCGGTCATCGCGTCCAGCAGCCGCAAGGCGCGGCCGGGCTGCCCGGCGTCGAGTTCGGCGGCCGCCGCGGCCAACACACGTTCGGCGCGCAGCGCCGGGTCGGCGGTGAGCGCGGCGGCCACCCGCAGGAACGCTGCCGCCGCACTGGGTCCGCCTCGCTGCCGAGCCGAGGACACCTGCGCGACCAGGCCGCCGGCTGCTGCCGGATCCGGGCCCGCCACCGAGCGGGCGTGGTGCCAGGCCCGCCGGTCGGCCGAGGTCGACGCGTCGGCCAGCGCCCGGTGGACCGTGCGCCGCTCCGAAGGCGTGGCCCCGTGATAAACCCAGCCGCGCACCGCCGGGTCGGTGAACGTGACCCACTCGCCGACCGTGAGCAACCCGTCCGGCGCGACGGTCGGAATTCCCAGCCGCGTGGCGGCCCGCCACAGCAGCGCGACATCACCGGTCGGGTCCGCGGCGGCGGCCAGCAGCAGCGTGCGGCTCGCCGAGCCGAGGCGCAGCACCCGCTCCCGGGAATCGGCGTCCGGGTTCCCGTCGGCCAGCCCGAACCCACCCGCCGGCGCAAGAGCGTGCACGGCCGACCGGATCGCCCGCGGATTCCCCCGCGTCTCCGCGACGAACCGGTCGACCACGTCCTCGTCCACCGGCTCCGCGACCAGCGACTCGACCAACGCGCGAGCGCCGGCCCGGCACAACTCGGGCACCACCAGCTCAGGCAAGTCCGCCAGCACACCGGCCCCGGCGCGCTCCGCGAACAGCAGCACGACCCGTCGCTCCGGCAACCGCCGCGCCACGAATGACAGAGCGCGCACCGACGGCTCGTCCAGCCCCTGGACGTCGTCGACCACACACAGCACCGGCGCCGCCGCCGACACGAGGACCGTCGTGGCCACCCCGACCAGGAACGGATCGGAGTCCTCTGTGACCGCGCGCAGCGCCCGCGCCTGGTGGGGCAACAGCTGCTCGAACACCCCGCCGAGCTCGGTGCACAGCTGCCGCAGAGCCGCGTACGGCCGCGTCTCGGACGAGCGCACGTGGACCACCCGATACCCGCGCGCTCGCGCGACGACGTGCCGCAGCAACGCCGTCTTCCCGACGCCCGGGGCGCCCCGCAGCACGAGCGCGCCGCGGCCGTCCCGCACGAGCTGGTCGAGCAGGTGGACTTCGGCGGCACGGCCGTGCAGAGTGACGTCGGTTACGGCATTGGCCGGGTTCGGGTCGGGCACGGCGTCGACGCTCGCGGGTCCCCGGCCGCTTCGAACCCGGGCCGCCCCGGGCCCGACCCCCGGACCCGGGCGAACTCGGGCGAATCGGCGGCACCGGTGAACGCTGTGTACCCGGCGCTGGTCGTTGATCGGGATATCCTGCGGACGCCCGCTGGTCGCCGTGACCGGAAGGGAAGAGCGAGCACACGGGCAGGTGGGTGAGTGCTGGACCGGCGCGCGGAACGCGAGACTCTCGAGCGGCTGCTGGACTCCGTCCGCGCCGGCAAGAGCCAGGTGCTCGTGCTGCGCGGCGAGGCAGGCGTCGGCAAGACCGTGCTGCTGGACCACCTGGCCCGCCAGGCCGCAGGGATCCGCGTCGCCCGCGCCGGGGGCGTCCAGTCCGAAATGGAGCTCGCGTTCGCCGGCCTGCACCAGCTGTGCGCGCCGATGCTCGACGGCGCCGAAGCCCTGCCGGACCCGCAGCGGGTGGCGCTGCGCACCGCGTTCGGCCTGAGCCCCGGCCCCGCGCCCGACCGGTTCCTGGTCGGCCTGGCCGTGCTGGGTCTGCTGGCCGAAGCGGCGCGGGACCGGCCGTTGCTGTGCGTGATCGATGACGCCCAGTGGCTGGACAGCGCTTCCGCGCAGGCTCTCGCCTTCGTCGCCCGCCGGCTGGTTGCCGAGTCGGTCGCGCTGGTGTTCGCCGTGCGGGAACCGGCCGCGACCGCGGAGCTGACGGGCGTCGCGCAGCTCGTGGTCGAGGGCTTGCCCGACGCGGCGGCCCGCGACCTGCTCGACTCCGTGCTGCGCCTGCCGGCCGACGACCGCGTGCGCGACCGGATCGTCGCCGAGACCCGCGGCAACCCGCTGGCGCTGGTTGAGCTCTCGCGCGGGCTGAGCCCGAAGGAGCTGGCCGAGGGGTTCTCCCTGGCCGGGGCGACCACGATCCCGCGCCGCATCGAGCAGCGCTACCAGGCGCGGCTGGCCCGGCTCGACGCCGACGCCATCCGCTTGCTGCTGATCGCCGCCCTCGAACCGCAGGGCGACCCGGTGACGCTGTGGCGCGCGGCCGGGCTACTCGACATCGGCTCCGAAGCCGCGGAACCCGCCCTGGCGGCCGGGTTGATCGAGATCGGCACCCACGTGCGCTTCCACCACCCGCTCGTGCGCTCGGCGATCTACCAGGCCGCGGCCCCGAGCGAGCGGCGGCGGGCGCACTGGGCGCTCGCGCAGGTCACCGACCCCGAGACCGACCAGGACCGCCGCGCCTGGCACGCGGCGCAGGCCGCCGAAGCGCCCGCGGAAGAAGCGGCCGAGGAGCTCGGCCGCTCGGCGTGCCGCGCACAGTCCCGTGGCGGCATGGCGGCGGCCGCGGCGATGCTGGAACGCGCGGCCGAATTGACGGCGGACCCCCGGACCCGAGCCAAGCGCACCCTGGAGGCGGCCCACATCACGCACGTCGCCGGGACGCCGGAGGAAGCACTGCGCCTGCTGTCGATCGCCGAGGCTGGCCCGCTCGACCGGCTCGAGAAAGCCCAGGCCGACCTGCTGCGCGGCCGGATCTCGATGACCGTCAACCGCGGCCGCGAAGCACCGCCGCTGCTGTTCGCCGCGGCCCGGCAACTCGAGGGGCTGGACGTGCGGCTGGCCCGCGAGACCTATCTCGACGCCCTGCTGGCCGGGATGTTCGCGGGCGTGACCGACGCCGACCTCCGCGAGGTGGCCGAAGCCGCGCGCGCCGCACCGCGGTCGCCGCAACCCCCCGGTCCGGCCGACCTGCTGCTGGACGGCCTGGCGATCCGCTTCACCGACGGCTTCGCGCCCTCGCTGCCGGTGCTGCGGCGGGCGCTGAGCGCCTTCCGCAACCCTGAGTTGTCGCTGAAAGAACTGCACTGGCTGTGGCTCGCCCACATCATGGCCGGGAACATGTGGGACGAGCAGACCCTCGACACCGCGCGGCACCTGCAGCTCGCGCGCGACAAGGGCGCACTCAACACGTTGCCGCTCGCGCTCGCGTCGCACATCGGCGCCCACGTCTACGCGGGCGACCTGGTCACCGCGGCGCATCTGCGCGACGAGCTCGCCGAGGTGTCGCGGGCGACCGGGATTCCGGCGGCGACGTACGGGACGCTGCTGCTGGCCGCGTGGCGCGGCCGTGAGGACGAGGCGCGCGACGTGATCGCCCGCACCGAAGCCGAAGCAGTGCGGCGCGGGGAAGGGTTCGGGCTGCTGATCGTCGGCTCGGCCCGGGCGGTGCTGTGCAACAGCCTCGGCTATTACGCGGAAGCGCTGACGTCGAGCGAAGCCGCGCGGCAGCGGCCGCCGGTGATGGGCGTGGAGCCGTGGCTCGCGCTGGTGGAGCTGATCGAAGCCGCCACCCGCCTCGGCGAAACCGCGGCGGCCGAGGACGCGTTCGCCAAGCTCGTGGAGACCACGCGCGCCAGCGGCACCGACTGGGCGCTGGGCGTCGAAGCCCGCTCACGCGCGTTGCTGGCCAGCGGCGAAGACGCCGAGAGCGCTTACCGCGAGGCCGTGGAACGCCTTTCGCGCACCCGCATCCGGGGTGAGTGCGCGCGGGCGCGCCTGCTCTACGGGGAATGGCTGCGCCGCCGGCGCCGCCGGGCGGACGCGCGCGAACAACTGCGCACCGCCCACGACATGTTCACCGAGATGGGCATGGAGGCGTTCACCGAACGCGCGGGGCGCGAGCTGCGCGCGACCGGCGGGACCGCGCGCAAGCGTTCCGTCGAGACCGGAACGGAGCTCACCGCTCAGGAGGCCCAGATCGTGCGGATGGTGCGCGAGGGACTGTCCAATGCGGAGATCGGCGCGCGGCTGTTCCTCAGCCCCCGCACGGTGGAATGGCACCTGGGCCGGATCTACGACAAGCTCAACGTGACGTCCCGGCGCGGGCTTCAGAGCTGAGTGGGCTCCTCCAGCGCCGCGAAGCCCGACACGTCCACGCAGGCGATGCCGCGTTTCTCCACGATGACCATCAGGATCGCGTCGCAGTGCTCGCAGCGGGCCACCACACCCGGCGCGTCGCGGTAGACCCGCAGCTGCGCCAGGAGTTCCGTGGCGCCGCAGGACGCGCAGGTTCCGCTGGCCGTGGTCATCTCGCCGCCGAACACCGCGTTGAGCGTGCCGGCGATGGCGTTGCCGTCGAAGGTCGTCATGGTGTCCCCGTTCCGCCGAAGCGTTCGGTCCGGATCCGCCCGGGCCCGTGGCCGAGGTCGACGAGCGTGTTCGCCACGGTCTCGACGAACGCGGTCGGCCCGCACACGTAGACCAGCGGCTCCTCGGCGGGCGGGAGGCCGGTCCGTGTGAGGAAGTCCCGGTCGATCCGCCCGCGCTCGCCCGGCCAGGTGCCCGGGTTTTCACGAGTGAGTGTGACGCGGATGTCGATGCCGCCGCGTCCCCCGAGCCGGGTGAACTCGTCGGCGTAGATCAGGGTTTCCCGGGACCGCGCCGAATACAGCAGCCGCATCGGCACCGTGCTGCCCGCGGCGGCGTGGTGGCGCAGCATCGACCGGAACGGCACCACGCCGGAGCCGCCCGCGACGAGCAGCACCGGACTGTCGCACGTGGACTCCCACACGAAGTGCCCGCCGACGGGGCCGCGCAGCTCCACCTCGTCGCCGATCCGCAGCTCGTCGACGAGGTAGGGCGAGACCTCGCCGTCGTCGAGTCGTTCGACCGTGAGCACCACGTGGGGATCCTCGGGCGCCGAGGCGATCGAGTAGCTGCGCTCGGCCTGGTAGCCGTCCTCGGCGGTCAGGCGGACGTCGACGTGCTGGCCCGCGCGGTGGCCCGGCCAATCCGGCAGGTCGAAGACGATGCTGCGCGTGTTCGAGGTCTCCGCGACGAGGCCGGTCACCGTCGCCTGCTGCCAGGTCAGTCGCCCGCGTAGCGCTGTTCCCGCCATGGGTCTCCGTAGTCGTGGTAGCCGTAGCGCTCCCAGAAGCCGGGTTCGTTCTGCTCGCGCAGCTCGAGGCCCCGCACCCACTTTGCGCTCTTCCAGAAGTAGAGGTGGGGCACGAGCAACCGCACCGGGCCGCCGTGCTCGGGCTCCAGCGGCGCCCCGCCGAACTCGTGGACCAGCCAGGCCTTGCCGCCGGTGAGGTCGGCCATCGGCAGGTTCGTGGTGTACCCGCCTTCGCTGAACGCGACCGCGTAGCCGGCTCGGGTTTCCACGCTGTCCAGGAGAATGTCGAGAGAGACACCGGTCCATGAGGTGTCCAGCTTCGACCACTTGGTGACGCAGTGGATGTCCACGGTGATCGACTCGGCCGGCAGCGCGCGCATCGCCTCCCACGTCCAGGTGACCGGGCTCGTCGCCGCGCCCCGCACCGTGAACGTCCAGTCGCCGGCGACCACCTTCGGCGTCGGCCCGGCGGACAGCACCGGGAACCCCGGCGTCACGTACTGCCCCGGCGGCACGCGCGCCGGGTCGGCTTCGGCGCGGCGCTTGCCGTGGAAGTTGCGGGTGAACGCCATCAGGTGCACCTCCCGTGCCCGGCTGCTCCGAGCTCCCTGCGACGCAGCGTTTCTCCCCGGGCCCGCGCTTCGCGTCGGGGAACCCCCGCGTCGGCCCACCGGGCCGGGCACGACCGGGGTCCCGCGCCCGGGCTCCCCCCGATGCGACCGGGCTCGGTGCCCGGGCACCCTGGCGGACAAGGAAGTAGCCGGGGAGGAGTGAAAGGGTGACCGGCACGATCGGCTCCCGGGCCGGCCTGCGGGTGGTGGTCACAGGAGTGCTCGAGGTCCGCGCGGCGCAGGACGGGCGGCTCGACCTGGCCGTCGCCCTGGACGGCTCGGGGGACTGCGTCGCGCTCGAGTTCCCCTCGGACCCCACCGCGCTGACCCGGGCCGCCATCCTGCGTCCGGTGATCGCGTCGGGCCGGCTGCGCGAGTCCGAGGGGCGCTGGATCCTGCACGTGGAGTGGCTCCGTCCGGCGCGGCTCGTTAGCGGCTGATGAGCGCGGACGAAGACCGCGGGTCCCGTCGAGACGACCCTCGATGTGGGCAGCGCCCGCTCGGACCTGGTGACGCTCCACACCGGACACGAGCTCGACACGTCCGATCCGTCCGGTTTCCGGGCCGTGGTCGAGCCATTCGTTGCTTCGTGCCGGTCGGGCGAAACCGTGGGAAACCCGCGTCTCACCTGGGCAACGCGCTGTGAACCGGCAGACCTCGCCGATCCGGGAGACACTCGTACGCGGCCGCTGAACGGCGCGCGGCCGGAAGGTGGATTCATGGTGGAGGGGAAGGCCGGCGACGTTCAGGTCGTCGAGCCCGCGGTGATCAACCGGGCGGTCGGCGCGGCCGCGATCGGCAACATCACCGAGTGGTACGACTTCGGCGTCTACGGGTACCTGGCGACGACCATCCAGAAGGTGTTCTTCACGGACCTGCCGGCCTCGGCCGGGCAGATCGCGACGTTCGGCGTGTTCGCGGTCTCGTTCCTGATCCGGCCGTTCGGCGGGCTGATCTTCGGGCCGCTGGGTGATCGGATCGGGCGGAAAAAGGTCCTGTCGCTCACGGTGATCCTCATGGCGCTGGGCACGTTCGCCCTCGGCGTGATCCCGAGCTACGGCGCCATCGGCCTCGCCGCGCCGCTGCTGGTGCTGCTCGCGCGGCTGGTGCAGGGCATCTCGACCGGCGGCGAGTACGGCAACGCCATGACGTTCATCGCCGAGTATGCGCCGGACCGCCGGCGCGGGTTCTTCGGCAGCTGGCTGGAGTTCGGCACGCTGACCGGGTACGCGTTCGGCGCCACGATCGCCACCGTGCTCAGCGCGGTGCTGTCCGACCAGGCGCTGCTGACGTGGGGCTGGCGCATCCCGTTCCTGCTCGCACTTCCGCTCGGCGCGGTCGGGCTCTACTTGCGGCGGCGGCTGGAGGAGTCGCCCGCGTTCGCGCAGCTGCAGGAGAACGAGAAGCAGAACGAGCGCGTCCAGTCGCTGGGCGGCGAGCTGCGCGCGGTGTTCACGAAGTACTGGCCCGCGATGCTGCTGTGCGCCGGGCTCGTGCTGACGTGGAACGTCGCGAACTACATGCTCACCAGCTACATGCCGACCTACCTCACGGAAACGCTGCCGGAGCAGCACACCGGCGTCGGCAAGACGGCGTCGGAGATCCTGCAGATCGTGGTGCTCGTGCTGCTGATGGTGGTGATCACGTTCGTCGGCCGGCTGTCGGACAAGGTGGGCCGGCGGCCGGTGATCCTGGCGGGCTGCCTCGGGCTCGTGGTGTTGTCGCTGCCCGCCGTGCTGCTGGTCCGCGCGGGTGGCAACACCTCGACGTTCTTCGGCCTGCTGGTGATGGGGCTCGTGCTGGTGCTGTTCTCGGCGATCCTGCCCTCGACGCTGCCGGCGCTGTTCCCCACGAACGTCCGCGCCGGCGGGTTGTCGATCGCGTTCAACCTTTCGGTGTCGCTGTTCGGCGGCACCACGGCGACGGTGATGAGCGCGCTCGTCTCGGGTACCGGAGACCTCAACTGGCCCGCGTACTACCTGATGATCGCCGGCGTGATCGGCGGAATTTGCGTGTTCTTCATGCGGGAGACCGCGCGCAAGCCGCTGCCGGGATCGGTGGCGCGCCAGGGCTGACCGGCCCAAGCCGTCACTCGTCCGGGCACACTCGGTCACGCCCGAGCCGCTCCGATGGTCCATCGTGGTCGCATGGACAACACCTTCGAAGGCCGCCTGCTCATCGGGGCGACCGGTTCGGCCGCGGTCGCGACGCTGCCGATGTACCTCGCCGCGCTGCGGACGGTCTTGCGCGGCCCGATCACCGTGCTCATGACGCACACCGCCGCGACCTTCCTGCCCGCGCACACCGCCGGCCTGTTCGCCGACCGCGTGGTGACCGGTGCCGACCCGGCGACGTGGCCGGCCGACAACCACGCCACCCTCGCCGCCGGGCACGACCTCACGGTGATCCTCCCGGCCAGCGCGCACACGCTGTCCACGGTCGCCGTCGGCGCCGCGCCGAACATGCTGGCCACGACCGTGCTGGCCGCCACGCACCCCGTCGCGTTCTTCCCGGTGATGACGGCGGAGATGTGGGCCAAGGCCGCGGTGCAGCGCAACGTGGCTCGACTGCGGGAAGACGGCTACCACGTGTACGACCCGGCGTCCGGTCCGCGCTACGACGTGGCGGCCGGCGCGTTTGTCGAGAGCCCGCAGCCCCCGCCGCCGCCCCGGTTCCTCGAGATCGTGCGCGAGCTGATGGGCTGACCCTCAGGGCCGGTTGGCCCGGTAGGTCCCCGGTGTCGTGCCCTCGACGGCGCGAACGCCCGGTGCAGCTGGGCGGCGCCACCGAAGCCGGATTGCGCGGCGATCGCGGCCACCGGCAGGTCCGGCCGGTCGCGCAGCAGCCGCCGCGCACGGGCCACGCGCAGGCGCCGGGTCAACGCGGTGAGCGACTCGCCGCCTTCGGCCAGCGCGCGGTAGACCGACCGGCGCGACAGCCCGCACCCCGCGGCGCCGGCGTCCAGCGCCGGGCCGGCCAGGTGCTGCCGGACGAACCGGCGGATCCGTTCCCGCGACAGCGCGGCCGACGTCGGGGTGGTGCCGCGGGCGGCCCAGCCGAGGGCCGTTTCCAGCAGGCCGACGGCGTGCGGCAGCAGTGCGGCGGCCACTTCCGGGTCTTCCCGCTGCTGGCGGGCCAGGCCGGCGAGGAATTCGGCCACGAGCCGGCCGGGGCCGCGCCCGTCCAGCGCGACGGCCGTGCCGCCGGCCGCGACCCGGGCGGGCAGCAGCGTCCGCGGCACTCGCAGGATGACCTGGGAGAACGCTCCCGCGAACTGCAGCCGGTAGGGCCGCGAGCTGTCCAGCACCGTCATCGTCCCCGATTCCAGAGCGGCCGTCCGGCCGTCCTGCTGCGCCAGGGAGCGCCCGCTTGGTTGCACGTTGACCAGCAGGTACTCCTCCGGGTCGCGCGCGATCAGCCGCTTCGTCCTCGCCACTTCCTGCGGGCCGGACGCGATCGTCGACAGCCCGACGCCGTCGAGGGCGGCGTGCTCGAGCCGGCCCGCGAACGGCGCCTCGCCGGTCGCGCGGGCCGCGACCTGCACGAGGGTGTCGCAGATGACGTCCGACCAGTACCCGAACGCGTCGGGCGCGGCGACGTCCTCTGTGGACCAGGACGAGGGCTCTTCCACCGTTCGATGGTGACACCGGGCGAGTGTCAGCGTTCGGTGATGCTCGCCGCCCGGTCGAGATGCAGCACGAGGTCGGCTTCCGGCAGCGCCTCGCGCGCCGCCCGCTCGTCGGCCGGGGCGAGGCCGGACAGCTCGATGCGCAGCCCGCCGAGCCGGCGAAGGCGCACGAGGTCACGCGCCGGGGTCGCGGCGGTGAGGACGAGAGCGCGCAACGCCGGCAGCGCGGCCAGCTCGTCGACCTCCGCGACCGACGGGATGCCGGCCGCGGCGACGGTGTGCACGTCGGCGAGGCGGGTGATGCCGCGCAGGTCGCGCTGGTCCGCACCCATGTCGACCACGAGCTCGCCGACGCGCAGGCCCTCGGGCAGCACGTCCAGGCCGTCGACGAGCTTGCGGTGGCGCACCGACAACCGCGGCAGGTAGGTGCCCTCGACCGAGGCCAGGGCCTTGATCGCGTCGAGGGTGCCGGCGTGCAGCCGCAGATCGGTGAGGTGCATGCGCGACAGCGCCGAGAGGTCGGTCAACGCGCTGCTGAAACCGGTGATCCACACCGAACGCAGCGCGCGGCAGGCGACGAGCCCTTCGAGATCGTGCACGACGTCGTTGGACTTGATCTCGAGGTGGCGCAGGGCAGGCAGCAGCACCGCCTCGCGCCGCGGCTGCAGAACCTCGTCCACGCCGTCGACGAGCACCATCGCGCGGCCGGAGCGCAGCAGCTCGCTGACCCACCGGGCGGGTTTCTCGCCGGCCAGCGCCGGCGCCGTCACGCGCACGAAGTCTTCCGGCTGGGGCAGGCCGCGGTCGGCGAACTCGCGCAGCGGCACGAAAAACGGCACGACGCCGCGCCAGGGGCCTTCACTTTCGCCGTCGCGGCTGAACTCGGCGGTGGCCGCCGTGTAGGCCAGCCACTGCAGCAGCGTCGTCTTCCCCGCGCCCGCGCCGCCGACCAGCAGGACCCGGCGCTCGGCGGCCAGCGCGTGGGCGGTGTTGGTGCCTGCGCCGGTCAGCGCCGAGCCCGCCGCCGTCCCGCCCTGGCGGGTGACCGACGGGGCCGCGTAGTACTGCGAGAACGAGTGGCGCACGGGGGGCACGGCCGTGGCCGACCTGGAACAGCTCGAACGTGGCGTAGTCGGTCGCGAGGTAGGACAGGTTGTGCTGCTCGAAGGCCTCGGCGCGGTCGCGCGTGCGCCGGTCCTCCTGGCCCTGCAGGTCGGCGACGGCGCGGCGGATCTTCAGCACGTCGCCGGTCATCCCGGCCTGCACGGCGCGCATCACCTCGTCGACAGCCCGAGCGCGGCGGGCGACGCGCCGGCAGCACTCGTCGAGCAGGCGGTGGAACGCCGCGGCGGCGTCGGCGCCCAGGGCGGCGGCGTCGAGCGCGTGGCCACCGGCGGTGCGGACGCGGGCCCGCAGGCGGTCTTCGTCGACGAGCACGGCGGGGTTCGTGCGCACGAGCCCGCCCACGTCGGCGGCGTCGAGGGCGACCGCCACCGCGTCGAGCGCGGCCTGCCAGTCGCCGTCGGGCACGGCGGGGAACTCGACCCGCCGCAGCTCGGCCAGGTCCTCCTCGGCCGCGACCAGCTGCCGGTGGGGATCGCCCAGAGCGCGCGCCCGGCGTTGAGCCGTGAGCTTGTCGGCGCCGCGCTCGACCGCCCACTGGTACAGCGCGGAGAAGGTGGCACCCAGCGTGGCCACCAGTGCGGAGGAGAGCGGATCTACGACGACACCCCCAGCGTGCGTTCCGCGATCAGTTTACCGGCCGGGGCGACCCGCGGCGAGGACGTGAGCCGCACCGCGTGCGGGAATCAATCGAGGCCCGCGTACGCTTTCACGGGCGTGAAGAACATTGGTTTCCTCTCGTTCGGCCACTGGTCGGACACTGCGCACTCCGAGACCCGGTCGGCGAAGGACTTCCTGCACCAGTCCATCGACCTGGCGGTGGCGGCCGAGGAGCTCGGCGTAGATGGCGCCTACTTCCGCGTGCACCACTTCGCGCGGCAGGCCGGCAGCCCGTTTCCGCTGCTCTCGGCCATCGGCGCCCGCACCTCGAAGATCGAGATCGGCACCGGCGTGATCGACATGCGCTACGAGAACCCGCTCTACATGGCGGAGGACGCCGGTGCGGCCGACCTCATCTCCAGCGGCAGGCTCCAGCTCGGCATCAGCCGGGGATCCCCCGAGCAGGTGATCGACGGCTGGCGCTACTTCGGCTTCGCGCCCGCCGACGGCGAGACCGACGCGGACATGGCCCGCCAGCACGCCGAGGTCTTCCTCAAGGTCATCGAGGGCGACGGTTTCGCGCAGCCGAACCCGCGCCCGATGTTCGCCAACCCGCCCGGCCTGCTGCGCGTCGAACCGCACTCGCCCGGCCTGCGCGAACGCATCTGGTGGGGCTCCGGCTCCAACGCGACCGGCGTGTGGGCCGCGAAGCTCGGCATGAACCTGCAGAGCTCCACCCTCAAGGACGACGAGACGGGCGAACCCCTGCACGTCCAGCAGCGCAAGCAGATCGAGGCCTACCGCGAGGCGTGGAAGGAGGCCGGCCACGAGCGCGAACCGCGCGTGTCGGTCAGCCGCAGCATCTTCGCCCTCACCAACGACCTCGACCGCGCCTACTTCGGCCGCGACCGCAACTCTCAGGACCAGGTCGGCATGATCGACGAGAACACCCGCGCGATCTTCGGCCGCTCCTACGCGGCGGAGCCCGACGAGCTCGTGCGCCAGCTCAAGGAAGACGAGGCCATCGAGGCCGCGGACACCTTGCTGCTGACGATCCCGAACCAGCTCGGGGTGGAGTACAACGCCCACGTGCTGGAGAGCATCCTGACGCACGTGGCCCCGGAGCTCGGCTGGCGCTGAGTTCCGCGCGCCACCCACCGGGCGTCCCGGTGGGTGGCGCGATCGCGCCGGCCGTTCGCCCGGTTCGCGCTGTCTTGCGACGGTGAACCGGATCCGGGGGATTCCGCTCGCCGCGCTCGTGCCGGCCGGGTGCGGGGCCGGGGTTGGCCCTCTCGGAGATCACCGAACGGCCGACGACGCGACCCGGTGACGCCGGACATGCACCTGGTCTTCCGCATCCACCACGACGGCGTCGAGGCGGGATGGACGAGGACCGAGCCGGCGACCGCCTGCTACCAGGCCGATTCGACTACCGCGGACTCGTTTCCGAGAGTGCCGTGGACTGCCCACCGGACGCGACCCCGGTGACGCCGCCGCCCGCCGCGCCGGTCGAGGTGCCGGGCACCTTCGCCGATCCGCTGCGGAAGGTGCTCGCGACGGCAAGGACGGCGATGTCCCGGCAGGGAACGACACCGCCGCACTGATCCTCAGGCCTCGTGCACCACTCGCCCGCCGACGACGGTCATGGTGACGGCGAGGTCCTTGATGGAGCGCGGGTCGGCGGTCAAGGGGTTGTCGTCGAGGACGACGAGGTCGGCGAGTTTGCCGGGGTCGAGCGTGCCGAGGGTGTGCTCGGCGAACTGCGTCTGCGCGCTGCCGAGGGTGTAGAGGTGCAGGGCCTCGCGGGCGGTGATGGCCTGTTCGGGGCCGAGGACATCGCCCTTGAGGGTCTCGCGCGTGACCATCCAGCCGAGCGACCACAGAGGGCTGGGCGGGACCACCGGGGCGTCGGTGCCGCCGCCGGCGAGCAGGCCCGCGTCGAGGATGTCGCGGATCGGCACGGCGCGGGAGCCGCGTTCGGCGCCCCACCACTTGACTTGGTTGGCGCCGAGCAGCACGGGGTGGTCCTGGACGCTCGCGAGCAGGCCCATCTTCCGCATGTGCGCGAGGTTCGGGCCGCTGGGGAGGAACAGGTGCATCAGCACCCAGCGCAAGTGCGCGAGCGAGGTGTCGCGGTGCACGGTGGCGAGGACGTCGACGATGAAGTCCATCGCCGCGTCGCCGACGACGTGGGTCTGCACCTGGAACCCGTGGCGCGCGGCGCGGCGGTACATCTCGGTCAGCTCGTCCTTGCCGCCGGGCGGCAGGAGCTGCACGCCGTGGTAGTCCGGGCTGGTCTGCTCGCCGGGCACGACTTGGTACGGGTCGCGCAGGAAGCCGCCTTCGACGCCGCCGTCGGAAAGGTACTTCAGGCCGTCGAAGCGGAGCATGTCGTCGCCGGTGCGCGGCTTGAACGCCGCCACGGCCGCGTCGACATCCGCGAGTGCCGCGATCCGCCACAGCAGGTGCGCCCGCGTGGTCATCTCGCCGTCGTGCCACAAACGCGTGTAGATCTCGATCTGCGACGGGTCCAGCCCCGGCTCGGTGACGCCGGTGATACCCAGCGCGTTGTGCTCGGCCATCTGGTCGCGCAGCTGCTGCCGCTGCTGGTCGGCCGACGGCGGGGCCGGCAGCACCGGCGTCACGAGCGAGCGCGCGCGTTCCAGCAGCACGCCCGTGGGCTCGCCGCCGGCGTCACGGACGATGACGCCGCCCGTCGGGTCCGGCGTGTCGCGCGTGATGCCGACCAGCTCCAGCGCGCGGCTGTTGACGGTGGCGACGTGGCCGCCGCGCGGGATGAACACCGGGTTCTCGGGCGACACCGGGTCGAGCTCGGCCCGCGCGGGCAGCCGGCCTTCGGCGAGCAGGCTCTCGTGCCAGCCCGACCGCGCCTGCACCCACGCGCCGGCCGCGCTCGCCGCGACCCGGGTACCGATGGCCGCGACGACGTCGGCGATGCTGCGCGCCTCCAGCAACGACACATTCGGCCGGTCCAACGCCGAGGTGAACTGGTGCAGGTGGCTGTCGATCAGCCCGGGCACCACCGTGCGGCCCTTCAGGTCCACGGTCCGCGTGTGCCGCCCACGCAGGCGCAGGATCCGGTCCGACGTCCCGACCGCTTCGACGCGTCCCCCGCGGATCGCGATCGCCTGCGTGGTGCGCCCGTGCAGGGCCGCCGTGACGACGTGTCCATTGTGGAGGATCAGGTCGGCCCCGGCGTCCGGGCGGGCCGCGGCTTCCGCCGGCGCCCCGAGCATCATCGGCGTCACGGCCAGCCCGGCCGCCGCGGCGAACAACGTCCGCCTCGAGACCGCCGAGCTCTCCCATGCTTCGGAACCGCACAACTGGCACATACGCCGACCCTTCGGACGAAAGACCCGTGGTACATCGCGTGCTTGTGGCGGCGGTGACCGTATCAACACATCGGGGTCGAGTAATAGATCTTCCCCATCGAAGATCCTTTTGCTATGGACTCGAGGTCGCCGAGGTGGCGGGGCTCGTGTGGTGGACCTTGGTCGTCGGTTCGGAGACAGGCTCTAGTGCCCGCTGCAGCACGACGTGCGGCCGCGGCGACGTAATGCGGGTCGTGCCACCAGAAGGCGGCGTTGGCGGGATGGCCGGGGGCCGGGGCGAGCCGGCGGTTGACCGCGGCCTTGGTCGCGGCCGAGGTCGAGGCCGACGCGAAGGGCGCCAGCAGGTCGTCCACCGGGTGCACACGACCGGCCACGAGGGTCTGCCGGACGTCGGCCGCGGCGGTGATGTCGGTGAGCGGGTCGGCGCCGAGGACGACGAGGTCGGCGTAGTGGCCGCGGGCAATCCGGCCCAGTGGTTCGCCCAGCACTTCGCCGGCGATGCTCGTCGCCGTGGTCAGGGCTTCGTACGGGGTGAAGCCGTACTTGACCATCGCGCGCAGGTTCATGTGTGTGCTCACGGCGGTGTGGTCGATGGGGGAGTCGGTGCCGTGATGACGCGCCCGCCGCCGCGCAGGATGGCGGCGGCCTGGGCGACCTGGCGCCGCAGGTTGTCGAGCAGTGCGGTCTGGTCGGCGGATTTCGCGGCGGTGACGGACTTCCGCAGCGAGGTGTATTCCCACGCCGGGTAGAGCGTGCGCACGCGGCGGTCGGTCACGAGGCTGGTGTCGTCCCGGAACAGCGCGCTGGCGGCGAACAGCGTGGGTGTGCGCGCGGCGCCGCGGCGGACGAAGGGCTCCACCACGTCGTCGTAGCCGGAGCCGAGCAGCGACACCGTGCGCGAGTAGCCGAGGCGGTTGGTGGCGCCCATGTGTTCCATGCCGTCGCCGCCGAACGCGAGCGCCGGGTGGTGGTAATGCGAGGTCACGGGCAGCCGCCGCGCGTGGGCCCAGTCGATCACGCGCCGGTGCATTTCGGGGCTGAGCCGGACGTAGGCCTTCATCAGTTCGTAGTCGAGCTTCTCGGCGCGCTCGAGTTCGAGCTCCAGCTGGCGCTCGTCGAACGTCGGGCGCATGAAGTTGTAATAGATGCGCGAACCGTCGATAGCCTCGCCGGTCGCGAAGTACCGCGGCCCGAGCCGCGCCCCGGACTGGATCGACTCGCGTTCCTCCACCATGTGGTAGGCCGGGCTGCCGGGGGAGGGGTCGTGGTGAACCCGAGCGAAAGCCACAGCCGGCCCTGGCGGTCCCCGTAGCCGTAACCCTGCATCTGGCGGTGGTTGTGCATGTCGATCATCCCGGGCACGACCACGCCGTCACGTGCGTCGACGACGGTGCCGTCGAGCCCGCTGCCCGCCGGTTCCACGGCGGTGACGCGCCCGCCGTCGACCACGATGTCCACATCGGACCGCAGCGTGCGCGAGGTGCCGTCCCACATCCGGCCGGCGCGCACGACCACGCGGCCACGGCTGCGGGCGTTGGTCCAGGTCAGGTTCGTCGGCACGGTGCGTGGCTTCCCGCCCGAAGCCGCGACGAGCCGCAGCCGGCCGTTGTTGAGGTACAGCAGTGTGCGCGAGTCGCCGCTCCAGCTCGGCGCGGCGGTGACCTCGTCGGTGATCTGCCGCGGTTTCCCGGCGAAAGTGCCGTCCGCGTGCACGTCCACCACCCACAGGACGCTGGCCACCACGAACGCCATCCGCCGCCCGTCCGGCGACCACACCGGCCCGTCGTCACCGCGGGTCTGCAGCGAGCGGTCCGGCATCGGGTCGACGTAGCGGCCCTGGCCGGTCGCGACGTTCACCAGCAGGATCTTGCTCAGCCCCTCGCGGTAGCGTGAGGAGAACGGCTTCACCGCGGCCAGCGCGATCACCTTGCCGTCGGCCGACCACGTCGGGCGCCCGGGCTCGAACGTCGCGGTGAAGATCTGCCGGACCGCGCCCGTCGCGACGTCGACGGTGTGCAGCGCACCCGTCTGGTCGAGGAACGCGATCTCGGCGCCGTCGGGGGACCAGGTGCCCGACACGGCGGCGAGGTCGGGCAGGTTCGTCAGCTGCCGGTCCTGCCCGGTCTTCAGGTCGCGGATCCAGAGGTCGAGCGTGCCGGCGCGGTCGGTGGAGTACGCCAGCTTCGCGCCGTCGGGTGACCACGCGGGATCGCTCTTCCACCAGCCGTCGCCGGTCAACGGACGCGGCGGCCGGCCGAGCTCCATCACCTGGATGTCGTTGAGCGCCCGGAAAGCGACCCTGCGGCCGTCGGGCGAGAGCACGGGGCTCCCGATGCCGAGCACCGGATTCGGCTTCGTCGAGGTGAAGTCACGCGGCCGCGCGTGCACCGGGCCCTTCGCGACCGTGACGGGAGCGGTGAACGGCACGTCCGTCGCCGTGCCGCCGCTGAGGCTGCGCCGCCGCAGCGCGCCGTCGGCGGTGTAGAGGTACTCGTCGGCGCTCAGCCACGAGACTCGGAACGGGAAGACGTCTTCGCCGGTGAACAGCGGTTTCCCGCCCCGCATCAGCTCGGCGACGCCGACCGCGACCGGTGGCACGCCGCCGGAGTAACGCGCGTAGACGAGGTCGCCGCCATCCGGTGTCCACATCGGACTGTGCAGCACCGTGCCCGGCTCGGTGGCGAACGTGCTGCGGGCGCCGCCGGCGACCGTGACGACGTCGATCCTCGTCCCGGCCGCGACGAAGGCGAGCTTGCTCCCGTCCGGCGACCACGCCGGTTCGTACTCCTCGTCGGGCGTCTCGGTGACGAGCGTGGCCCGCCCCGACGCGACGTCCAGCACGTGGATGCCGTAGCTGCCCGGCGCGTCGGACGAGTAGGCGATTTTCTCGCCGTCCGGCGAAAAAACGGGTTCCCGGTGGTCGAACGGCCCGCTCGTGAGGCGGCGCAGACCGGTGCCGTCGGCCCGGATCGTCCAGAGGTCGAAGCTGCCTTCACGGTAGGACTGGAACACCAGCGTGGAGCTGTCCGGCGACCACGTCGGCATCGCGATGTCGAAAAGGTCGCCGGTCAGGCGCCTGGCCTGCCCGCCCCGCGCCGGCACGAGCCACAGGACGCCGAGCAGGTCGAGGGCGACCTGGCGGCCGTCCGGGGACACCTGCGGCGAGCGGCTGACCCGCGCGGGGCTCGGCCACCGCCGGTCCGGCGTCCGCGGTGCCGAGGCCCACGGCCCCGACCGCACCCGCCACGCCGGTCAGGAATCCCCGCCTGTTGACCGTCACCGAGCCCCACCTCCACCTCGACGCAAGATCGAACCGGACCCTAGTACCGAAGTCGTGCCGTGAGTGAACGCTCGACCACGGAACGACACGAACAGAGCAGCCGCCTTGCCCGGACGTCCCGGCCGGTGGGGCGTCCGGGGTGGCGTCGAAAGCCCGGTGGCCAGATCCCGGCCGCGCCGAACGCCGCGTGGAACTCGGCGAGCAGGTCGCTGTACTCCTCGATGTCGCGCGAGATGTTCGGCAGCGTGAGCGCTTCCTCGACGCCCGCGGCGCCCAGTTCGGCGACGTCACCGAGGATCTGCTCGATGCTGCCCTGGTACGGCGGACGATCCGCGGTCTCCACGCGCACGAACTCGCCGCCGAGCGCGATGATCGCGATGCAGCGGATCGCCTGCGGATCGCGGCCGTGCTCCTCGGCCCGCTTGCGCAGGTCGGTCAGCGTCGAGGCGACCTGAGCGGGCGGCACCATGACCGGGAGCCAGCCGTCGGCGCGGCGGGCGATGCGCTCGAGCGGCTTGGGGGACCAGCCGCCGAGGAACACGGGGATCCGCTCGGCCGGTTTGGGGCCGGTTTCGGCCGGCCACAACGTGTAGCGCTCGTTCTCGAACGACGCCGGGTCCGGGCCCCAGACCGCGTCGGCCACGTCGAGGAACTCCTCCAGGGCGGCGCCGCGCTCGGCCATGGGCCGGGGCGCGGTGGCGGCGAACTCGTCCACGGACCACCCGGTGCCGAGCCCCGCGACCACCCGCCCGCCGCTGATCGCACCGATGGCGGCGAGCGAGTTCGCCAGCCGGTAGGGCAGGTGCAGCGGCGGCAGGAGCACCGAAGCGCCGATCCGGACCCGCGAGGTGACGGTCGCGGCCATCGTCATCGCCACGATCGGGTCGAGCACCTTGCGATAGACGTCGGGCCAGGCGCCGTCGCCGTACTCGGTGAGCCGGTGGATTCCTGTCTGGTCCTGCGGGTAGAGCACCCGTTCGGCCACCCACACGCTGTCGTAGCCGAGCTCCTCGGCCTTGCGGGCGCCGCGGACCAGGTCGGTGCGGGGGTCGAACTTCCAGTTCTGCGGCAGCGTTACGCCGAGCCTCATCCAGGTCTCCTTGCTGACCATCGATCATTGACTGTCAATCAATGATCAGCGTACACCGAAACTGGTTGAGAGTGAAACCATCTGCGCGCTATAGGCGGGCGAGTGCCTTCGTCACGTCGAGGGCGGGGTCCAGCTCGTGCGCGCCGCGCAGGGCGCCGGCGAGCAGGGCGCAGAACGCCTCCACCAGCGCGGGGAGCTCGAACGGGCGGTCGTCCCGCAGCCAGTCGGCTGTCAGGCGTTCGGCGCCGTCGGCGAACGAGCGCAGTGCCGCGGCCACGGCGGGGCGGTCCGGATCGAGGCCGAGCAGCCCGGCGAGCACCCGCAGGTTCCGGCTGCGGAGGCCGGCGAACGCCTCGTCCCGGCCACCGATGAGGACCAGGTTCAACGCCAGGTCGGGGTGTGCGGCGAGGAAGGTGACGAACCCACGAAAGCGCGCCCGGATCCGCTCGGGCACCGCCGCCGGCTGCTCGGCCTCCTCCGCCTCGCGCAGCTGCTCGTAGACCTCGGCCACGGCGGCGACGTACGCGCCCTGCTTGCCCTGGAAGTGGTGCGACACCAGCCCGTGGGCCACGCCGGCGGCGCGCGCGATGTCGCTGACGGTCACCTCGGCGTACGGCCGCCGCGAGAACTCCGCGAGCGCGGCTTCGAGCAGCTTGCGCCGGGTCTGCTCGGCGGCGGCCTGGCGCGCGGTCAGTGGCTTCTCGGGAGTCACGGACCGTCACGGTACTGCAGGCGACCGGCGGCGGGTTTCGTGGTCACCGCGGGTGCGGACAAAATGCGATTCCTTTTCGCGAAAAGAATCGCGGCGAATGGCGAAGGTCAGGCTTCGGCGACCGCGAGACCGCTCACGCACAAGCCGGCGGTGGCGAATCCGCTCACGACGTGGCCGAGAATCCGGCGAAGGCGAAACATGGTCATTTCCTCCTGTCGATCCCGGTCGGCCATCCGGCCCTTCGTGATCGACGCTAACAGGAAACCCGGACCACGCCTCGCTCGAAAACGATCTTGCACGCTTTCGTGCCCCCGCCGCCCTTTCCGTTCACGCTCCGTCGTGGGCGAGTGTTTTCCCGGCCGAACCGCGCCGGAGGAGACCCCACGGTTTGAACACCGTCAGCAAATAGGAGAACAGCAGCAGGCTCGGCGCCACGAACACCGGGTACAGCAGATCCGACGGGCGCGCCGCAGTTTCGCCGGCCATCAGCGCCCGGCCGTAGTCGGCGGCCGCGTTGATCCCCGGTCGCAGGGAAGCCAGGATGAGCACCGTCATGAGCACGTTCACCGCCAGTTTCGCGGCGACCCACCAGTACCGGACCAGGCCGTACTTGCTGCCCAGTCCGAGCACGACCCCGGTGGTGAGCGTCAGCACGCTCGCGGCGAACATCGGCCACACCGCGAAGAACTCCAGTGCCCGCAACGAGGTCGCGGTCACGGCCGGGTCGCCGGTCAGCAGTGCCGTGCACGCGAGGATCCCCAGTGCGAGGTCGAGACCGAACCACGCCGCCGCGGACACGAGATGCCCGACCAGGTACCACTTCCGGGTGCGCGCGCCGAGCCGCCACCCCTGTCCGGTCGCCATGCCGCCTCCTCCGTCGATGGCCCGTGCTGTGCGTCCATCGTCGGGGCGAGGCGGGCGGGCGTCGTCCGTCGAGCTGCGGTACTTCGACGTACTACGGCGTGCGTACGCGGGCTGTGGTCACCGGCCCGGGAGGGCGTGATCCGGCGCGCTCACGCGGCCGGCGCCTCGATGTCGTCGTACACGCGGACCGCGCTGAGCAGCCCGTCCGGACCGCGGTCGAACACGCACACCCCGGCCTGCGGCGCCACGTCGTGCCGGCCCCACGCCACGCAGTTGTACTCGAGGACGCAGCGCACGCTGTCGTCGGTGACCACGCACGGTTCCAGGTGGACACCGCCGGCGGCGAACGTCTTCGTGAAGAACTCGCGCAGCTCGTCGGGGCCGGTGTGCTGGGTGTGCGTGCCGATGGGCTCGCGCAGGTAGCCGGTGGGGGAGAAGGTGCCGACGATCGCGTCGGCGTCGCCGGCCGCCAGCGCCGCGAGGTAGTGGCCGACGACGTCGCCGAGCGGGGTGTCGGCGGACGCCAGGATCGGCGGGCGCAGGTGCCGGTGCCCGTCGACCGGCCACTGGCTGCAGTAGGTGCGGAAGACCACGGACCGCTCGTTGGCCGACTCGGCGACCACAGCCACCGGCCAGGCCACCTCGTGCCCGTCGCCGCCGAGCCACGCCAGCAGCTCGACCACGGCGCGCCCGCCGACGCGCGTGGTCGCGATCGTCTCCGCGCGGGCGTGCTGCTCGCCCAGCCAGACCTGGTTCACGTGGACGAAGTGCCGCAGCTCCTTGCGGCCGCGGATCTCCCCGGCCCGCGGGTCGAACACCGCGATCTCGCCGGGCCAGACCGTCTCGAGCGTTTGCGCGTCGCCGCCGGTCAGCGCCGCGAAGAACTGCCCGACGGGATCCTCGTGCCCCTGGACGCGGGTCTGCTTGCGTGCCAGCTCGGCGGCGTTGACGAAGTCCGGGAACCACGGCATCTCGACCCACGCTCCTTCTCCCGAGCGGACACCCGGCCCCCACCCTGCCGTGTCCGGCGCCGCGGCGACAGTCCCGGAGGGCCGACTTCACCCGGCGTATAACGCCCTATACGGCGCGGCAGGTGCACTCGTCCGGATCAGAGGCCGGTCAACCGCGTCAGACCGGCGAACCCGTCTTCGGTGCCGGGCCAGCGGGCGCGCACGGCGTCGATCCCGGCGCGGCGCACGACACTGCGCAGCACCAGGGTGACGACGATGGCGTCGTCCGCGTAGCCGAGCACCGGGATGAAGTCCGGGATCAGGTCGATCGGCAGCGCAAGGTACACCAGCAGCAGAGCTAGCCGTACCCGTACGCCGCGGGGGAGGTCGCGGTCGGTGGCCAGGCGGCGGATCAGCCGCAGGACGTCGGGGAGCAGGCGCAGCGCCTCCCGCAGCAGGTCACCGCGCGGGCGGGCCACGGCGAGCACGGCCACGAGGGCGAGCCACAGCAGCAGCAGCCCGCCGGCGAGCCCGATCAGCAGGTCCCACCAGAACGAGCCGGTCACCGGCTCGGGCCGGGACCGAGGTTTGCCATCATGGCCTGATGCTACGGAAGCGCCGTTCAGGAACGTAGCTGCCGGTTCTTGATTCCGTACTGCGCCATCTTCCGGTAGATCGTCGCGCGGCCCATGCCGAGCTCGGCGGCCGCGCGGACGACGGTGGCGCCAGGCTGGGCGAGGCAGCGCACGATCTCGTCGCGTTCCATCGCCTGCAGGCGGCTGAGCCGGTGGCCCGTGGTCGTGAACACCTCCGGCGGCAGGTGGTGCGTGTCGACGGTGTCCGCGCGGGCGGCGGCCTCGGCGACGACGCGCCGGAGCTGCTTGGCGTTCTCGGGCCAGTCGTGGGTCGCCAGCGCCCGGGCGGCGGCCGGGGTGAACGAGACGGCGCGGCCGCGAGCGCGGTGGGCGAAGTGGTGGGCCAGCGGGAGGATGTCGTCGGGCCGCAGGCGTAGGGGCGGGAGTTCGACGACGGTGTCCACAAAAGACATCAGCGGCTTCGGGATCGCCGCGGAATCCGAAGCGGTCAGGACGAAACCGGTCGGGTGACCGGTGAAGCGCGCGGCCAGCTCGCCGGCGGCCCAGGCGGGCAGGGCGTCGACGCCGGAGACGATCACGCAGGTGTCGGCCTTGCCGACCTCCGGCGACCACATCGCGAGCCATGCGTCCACGTCGTCGGGCGCGGGCGGCCGCGCGTTGAGCACGCGCTCGCGCGGGTGCAGCTCGCGGCGGGCCAGCGCGGCCAGCGCCGTCTTGCCGGCGCCCGGCTCACCGACCACGGCGACCGTGCGGCCGCGGCCCATCGTGTCCATCGCCTCCAGCAGCGCGTGCTGCCACGCGGCCGAGAGCTCCGGCGGGTCGATGCGGTCGGCGTACACGCGGAAGACCTCGCCGCGCGGAGCGGGGCGCGGGCGGCGGCCCGAGGCGCGCGCGAGCATGAGCGAGGTGGTGTGCCCGGCGGCGGTCTGGGCCAGCGCGAGCAGCAGGCCCGACGACTGCTCGGACCACGTCGTGAGGTTCACGCTGCCCGCCAGCGCGCCCGTGATCGGGTCGAGCACGGGCACGGCGGCGCACGTGTAGCCGCGCAGGCTGGTGCAGTAGTGCTCACCCGCGCGGACCAGCGACGGCGTGCGGTCGGCCAGCGCCAGGGCGAGGCCGTTGGTGCCGGCGTTGCTCTCGGCGTAGGAGAACCCCGGTGCGAGGTGCACCCGATCCAGCGACCGGGTCATCCCCGGGTCGCCGCACAGCCGGCTGAGCACCAGGCCTTCGCTGTCGGTGAGCATCAGGCTGATGGGTTCGTCGGCCAGCGTCGCGTGCAGGCCGCGCAGCACCTCGTCGCCGCATTCGAACAGCAGGGAACCCGTGTCGACCGTGGCCGTGAACACGGGTTTCACCTCGTCGTCGGGCACCCCGTAGCGCGCGCTGCGCTGCCACGACGCCCGCAGCCTCGGCGTGGTGTCGCCGCGGGGCTCGAGCCCGTCACCGCGTGTCATGCCACCTCCCGGGAGACGCCACACTGCGTCTCGGCCGATTGTGCGTCCGGCTTGGGTAAGGCTAGAAGACCCAGGGTAGCCGCCGCCGCACTCTCGTGTCTCAAATCGAGACAGCAAGGCCCACCCCGACCGGCAATGATCGCCCTAAGTTCCGGTCTTGACGTGCCGATGTGGTCACGAATGCGGAGGAAAGCCCATGTACAGCAAGGACGGCGAGAAGTACTTCATCCTCGACGCGCACGTCGCGCTCTGGGACGCGCGGCCGGAGAACCAGCGCAACATCCACGGCAAACAGTTCATCGACTGCTTCTACGACTACCACCGCAACCTCAGCCCCGAGTCCGAGGTGTGGCCGTACGAGGACTACCTCTACTACGGCGGCGAGAAGCTGATGAAGGACCTGTTCACCGACGGGTACGTGGACCACGCCATCTTCCAGCCCGCGGCCCTGCCCGCCTTCTACAACAACAACTTCGGGCAGACCGACGAGGCGTTCGCGCTGACGCAGAAGCACCCCGACAAGCTCACCTACAACCACTGCTGGGACCCGCGCTTCGGCGAGGACGGCCTCAAGCAGCTGCGGGAGGACGCCAAGCGCTTCAACCTCAAGGGAGCCAAGCTTTACACGGCCGAGTGGTTCGGCGACTCGCGCGGCTGGAAGCTCGACGACAAGTGGAGCTACCGCTACCTGGAGGCCGCGCAGGAGCTGGGGATCAAGAACATCCACATCCACAAGGGCCCGACCATCCGGCCCCTGGACCGCGACGCGTTCGACGTCGCGGACGTGGACAAGGTCGCCACCGACTTCACCGACCTCAACTTCGTGATCGAGCACTGCGGCCTGCCCCGGCTGGAGGACTTCTGCTGGATCGCCACGCAGGAGCCCAACGTGCACGCCGGCCTCGCCGTCGCGATGCCGTTCATCCACACGCGACCGCGCTACTTCGCGCAGATCATCGGCGAGCTGCTCTACTGGCTCGACGAGAACCGCATCCAGTTCTCCAGCGACTACGCGATCTGGACGCCGAAGTGGCTCGTCGAGAAGTTCGTGGACTTCCAGATCCCCGAGGACATGACCGAGTACGCGCCGCTCACCACGGACATCAAGAAGAAGATCCTGGGCCTCAACGCCGCGGCCATGTACGACATCCCGGTGCCCGCGGAGCTGCAGGTGAAGAACCCGCCCGCGGACGCGAAGGCCGAAGCGGCGGCGGTTGCCTGATGCCCGATCTCGAACAGCTGGCGCGCAGTGCGCTCGACTCGGTCTACGACCCGGAGCTCGACGAACCCATCACCGATCTGGGGTTCGTGCGTTCCGTGGCCGCCGTCGACGGCGAGCTCACCGTGCACCTGCGGCTGCCGACCTCGTTCTGCTCGCCCAACTTCGCGTACCTCATGGCTTCGGACGCGAAGGACGTGCTCACCGCCGTGGCCGGCGAGCGGCGCGTGGTCGTGCAGCTCGACGACCACCACGACTCCGACCTGATCAACCGCGGCCTCGCCGCCGACGCCGGGTACCTCGGCACGTTCGGCTCCGAGGCCGAGAAGGACCTCGACGAGCTGCGGCTCACCTTCCGGCGCAAGGCCCACACGGCCGCCATGGAGCGGGCGCTGACGGGCCTGCTGCGCGCGAATCCGGCACTGCCTGAAGAGGATCTGCACGACGTGACGCTCGGCGGCCTGCCCGCGGGCCGCACGACCGACGCGCTGCTGCGGCGGCGGGCGGCGCTCGGCCTGAGTGTCGAGCCGGGTGAACCGGTGCTCGTCGACGAGCACGGCGAGCCCTACCCGCGAGAAGAGGTCCCGCTGCGGCTGCGGTTCGCCCGGTCGATCCGGATCTCGATCGACGGCAACGCGCACTTCTGCCGCGGCCTGCTCCGCACGCGTTACCCCGGGTCGGAGACCGACCAGACGACCCGGCCGCACGATCCGTCCGTTTCGGCTGTCGCCGGTGAGGAGGCACGAGCTTCGTGAAGGCTGTCCAGGTCGTCGGGTACGACGAGAAGCTGCGCATGACCGACGTTCCCGAACCCGAGGTGACCGGGCCGCACGACGTGCTCGTGCGCATCGGCGGGGCGGGCGTGTGCCGTACCGACCTCCACATCATCGAGGGGCAGTGGGCGGAGAAGTCCGGCGTCACCTTGCCTTACACGATCGGGCACGAGAACGCGGGCTGGGTGCAGGCCGTGGGTTCCGCCGTCACGAACGTGGCCGAGGGCGACAAGGTGATCGTGCACCCGCTGATCACGTGCGGGCTGTGCCCCGCGTGCCGGCGCGGCGACGACGTGCACTGCGAGAACAGCCAGTTCCCCGGCATCGACACCGCCGGCGGCTACGCGCAGGTGCTCAAGACGTCGGCGCGCAGCGTGGTCAAGCTCGACGACTCGCTGGAACCCGCGGACGTCGCGGCGCTGGCCGACGCCGGTCTGACGGCGTACCACGCGGCGGCCAAGGCGTCGCGTCGCCTTCACCCGGGTGACAAGTGCGTGGTGATCGGCGCGGGCGGGCTCGGGCACATCGGCATCCAGGTGCTCAAGGCGATGACCGCGGCCGAGCTGATCGTGGTCGACCGCAACGCCGACGCGGTGAAGCTGGCCGAGTCGATCGGCGCGGACCACGGCGTGGTCGCCGACGGCGGCCACGTGGCGGCCGTGCAGGAGCTGACGGGCGGCCACGGCGCAGAGGTCGTGGTCGACTTCGTCGGCGAGGGCGGTGCGACGCGCGACGGCGTGGCGATGCTGCGCCGCGCGGGCGACTACCACGTGGTGGGCTACGGCGAGAACATCAACATCCCGACGATCGACGTGATCTCCACGGAGATCAACTTCATCGGGAACCTCGTCGGCTCCTACACCGACCTGTGCGAGCTGATGGTGCTGGCCGCGCAGGACAAGGTGAAGCTGCACACCACGAAGTACTCGCTGGACAACTTCCAGCAGGCCCTCGACGACCTCGACGGCGGCCGCATCCGCGGGCGGGCGATCCTGGTCCCGTGAGCGCGGCCGTCCACAGCGGACGCGCCCGCGGCGGCGCTACGCTGCTGAGGGCACGAAGGAGGAACAGATGATCTTCATCACCGTGAAGTGGCAGATCAAGCCGGAGTACGCGGACCGGTGGCCGGAGCTCTCGCGAGAGTTCACCGAGGCCACGCGAGCCGAACCGGGCAACAAGTGGTTCGACTGGTCCCGCAGCCTCGACGACCCGAACGAGTACGTCCTCGTGGAGGCTTTCGCCGACGACGCGGCCGCGGCGCACGTCAACGCGGACCACTTCAAGAAGGCGCAGGCCGACTTCCCGCAGTACCTGCAGAAGACCCCGGACATCATCAACGCCACCCTCGACCAGGACACCTGGTCGGAGCTGGGTGAGATGAAGGTCGGCTGAAGCACCAGAACACGACTGCGGCGGTGCACCCCTGGGCGGGTGCGCCGCCGTTTTCGTGCGCGGCGTCCTTTCGCTCGGTGATGGCGTGTCTGTGACGATCGAACTGAGCGCCGTAACCTCGCGCCGTGGTCGGGACCGGCAGGGCCCCGCAGTACGTCGGGCGACCAGGCGGGCGCGGGCATGCCCGCGCCCGCGATCCATGGCAGGAGCTGAGCAGCAGCGGCGGTGCGAGCGCGTCCGTGGTAGGCAGGACCGGCGCGCGTCTCGGTGCTCGACACTTCCCCGATCGTGGCGGGGTCCGCGGCGGCCGAGGCCCTGCGCCGAACCGTGGATCTCGCGGTGCTCGCCGACGGGCTCGGATACCACCGCTACTGGGTGCCCGAGCACCACGGCATGCGCGGCGTCGCCGGCTCGGCGCCGGCGGTGGTCGTGGGGCGGCTCGCGGCGGCGACGAGCCGGATCCGCGTGGGGGCCGGCGGGGTGCTGCTGCCGAACCACGCGCCGATCGTGGTGGCCGAGCAGTTCGGGACGCTGGCGGCGTTCCACCCGGGCCGCATCGACCTCGGGCTCGGTCGGGCGCTCGGCGGGGCCCCGCGCCGCCGCGGACGCGGTGCGCAGCGAACGGGAGCGCGCAGCGAAAACCTTTGCGGAGCAAGTGAAAGAGCTGCTGGGCTACTTCGCCGGCGACGGGTCCGTTCGCGCGGTGCCCGCGGTCGGCAACACGCCGGAGGTCTGGGTGCTCGGGTCGAGCGCGGCCGGCGCGCGGGTGGCCGCCGGGCTCGGGTTGCCCTACGCGTTCGCCCATCACCTCAACGCCCGCGGCGCGGTCGAAGCGCTGCTCGCCTACCGCGAGAGCACCGTGTTCCCGACCCTGCTGAGCGTGGCCGTGATCGCGGCGGACACCGACGAACGGGCGGAGTGGCTCGCGGGGCCCGAGCGGCTGAAAATCCTCAGCCGGCACCACGGCCGCCGGATTCTGTTGCCGGACCCCGAAACGGCCGCCGCCCACCCGTACAGTGAGGCCGACCGCGCGGAGCTCGAGGTGCGGCGCGGCCACCTGGTAGTGGGCTCGCCGCCGGCCGTGCAGGAGCGGCTGCAGGGCCTGCTCGACCGGATGGGCCCGCACGAGCTGATGATCACCACGCCCGTGTATGACCACGGGGACCGGCGGCATTCGTACGAGCTCGTCGCGGACCTCGTGAAACGCCTGCGGCCCGCGCACAGTGACTAGGCCGACGGTCCACTGTGGTCAGACCGGCCGTCGCCGGTGGGCTGTCTCCGAGGGGAGCTCGCCGAATCGCGCACGGTACTCCTGCGCGAACCGGCTCAGGTGCGTGAACCCGCAGGAGTGCGCGATCTCGGCCACCGTCCGGTCGGCGCCGAGCAGGGCCCGGTGCGCGCTTCCGAGCCGGATGTCGCGCAGCAGCGCGGTCGGCGTGGTGCCGAGCCGGCGGCGGAAGTGCGCTTGCAGCTGGCGCGGCCCGAGGCCGGCCGCGCGGGCGAGGTCGGTGACGGTCACCGGTTCGGCGTGGTGCTCCTCCAGCCACGTGCGCGCCCGCTCGACCACGTCGGCCGGCTCGTCGGCGGGACCGTCGAGCAGCTCGGGCGACGACGTGTGCGGCAGGCCGAGCAAGATCGCGGTGAGCAGCTGGTCCTCCAGCGCCCGCAGCACGCTCGGCCCGAGCGGTGCACGGGCGTCGGCGAGGGCGAGGCAGGCGGTGCGCCACGCGGAGTCGAGCAACGCGGCCGGACCCGCCGCCGGGGCGTTCGGCGGCAGGAACCGCAGCGCGGTGCTCGGCGCGCGGCCCAGCAGGGTGCCGAGGTGCTCCTCGACCCGCGACATCCGCGTGGACAGCACCAGGGCGCCGGCGTGCGGGTCGGGGCGCATGACCGTGTGGGCGTCGCCGGCCAGGGCGAAACCGGATGTGAGCACTTTGCCGGTGACCTCGGGCGCCGAGACCCACATCGGGCCGAGCGGCACGGTGAGCGCGAACCGGTTGCGGGTGGGGAAGGCGTCCACGGTGACCTGGGCGCCGTAGCGGACCACGACCAGGTTCAGCGCGCCGAGCCCCGCCACGGCGACGGTGCCGTCGGGGCGGCCGCGGCGGGGCTCGATCTCGTGCACGACCGTCACGTCCTGCACGCGGTCGCGCAGGTCGGTGAGCCGGGTGGAGTGCAGGGACGGCGCGAGCAGCGTGCCGTCTTCCGAGCTCGGCGGTAATCCCGTGGTCACCGGCGGCTCCCCTCTGGTGTCCCGTCAGCCGGCGGGGGCCCGGATTCCGCGGGCCTCGAGGCGCGGCAGCACTTCCTGGGCAAAGTAGCCGAGCTCGCCCACGTAGTCCACGAACGACAGCGTCATCCCGGCGAACCCGGCCTCGTGGAACGCGGCGATCCGGTCGGCGACCTCGTCGGGCGTGCCGATCAGCGGGCAGCTGCCGTGGCCGGCGGCGAACCGCGCGCGGAACGTCGCCAGCATCTCCGGCGTGAAGGACTGCGCGTGCAGGCCCTGCAGCCGCATGAGGTTGTCGACGGCGGCCCAGTCGGCCTGCTCGTCGGCGTAGTAGCGCAAGTACTCCTCGGCTTCGGCGCGGGTCGGTCGGCAGACGACGTGGCCTAGGGTGAACACACCGACCTGGCGGCCGTGGTCGCGCTCCGCTTCCGCGCGGACGGACCGCACGATCCCGGCGCCGTCCTCCGGCCCGCCGACGATGGTGAACGCGACGTCCGCGTTGCGCGCCGCGAAGCCGCGGCCCTGCGTCGACGAGCCGGCGTTGAGCACCGGCAGCGGCCCGTCGGGCGGCTTCGGCATCCCCTCGACGCCCTCGAGCTTGAAAAACCGGCCTTCGTGGTCGAACCGGCCGTCCTCGGTCCAGATCCGGCGGACGACGTCCCACCACTCCTGTGCCAGGGCGTAGCGGGCGTCGTGCTCGGCCGGCAGATCCGCGCCCAGCGCGCGGTACTCGGGCTCGTTCCAGCCGGCGACGATGTTGATGCCCGCGCGGCCCGAGCCGACGAGGTCGGCGGTGGCGAGCTGCTTGGCCACCACGACGGGGTGGTTGAACGCCGTGTGCACGGTGGTGAACACCGTGATCCGCCGGGTGCGGGCGAGCAGCGCCGCCGCGAGCGTGGTCGGGTCGAGCACGCCCTCGTGGAAGTTGGTCTCGCCGCCGTAGCCGATCCAGCGCGCGATCGGCAGCAGGAAGTCGATCCCGACCGCGTCGGCGAGCTCGGCCAGGCGCAGGTTGTCCTCCCAGCTGCCCGACCAGCGCTCGGGGATCTTCGTCACGGCCAGCCCGGACGAGCAGTTGGCCGAGAACAGCCCCAGCTTGAACCCCTTGCCGTCGGCGACGGGTTTGACCATGGCCCCTCCTCGGGGTGCGGTGGCGATGTGGTGTGCGGAAGTCTCACTCCGCCGCGGGTCCGCGGCCATCCGGGACGCGAGGGGAATGGCCGGATCGCGCACTGTCGACATTGCGTACTTGTGACGGTCGATGCCGGGATTCGTCGCACTGCGCAAGCTCGACGTGCCGGACGGGCGGGAGCTGGCCATCGCGTACTTCGAGACCGAGGAGCACATGCGCGCCTGGTACGACGATCCCGAACACCGGGCCGTGGAAGCCCTGGGCCACCGGCAGATCCTCGACGACTAGACGATCGAGATCCTCGAGCTGACGCGTTCGTACACCAAGGCGTCGTCGACTGTCGTGGCCACCGCGGAAGACGAGCGCGCTGCCGACGAGCTCGTGGCCGGGCTGCACGCGAAGGCTCAGTTGTGATCTCGGCGAGGATGCTGGCCCGTCCTTGGGCTTCTCGGGCACTGTAGGAGCAGGTGGCACGGGAGGAGAAGGCGTGAAGGTCGTCATCGGTGCGGAGCTTCGACCGACGGTGGTCGAATCCGGGGAACTGACGTCGCTGTCGGTCGAGCGAGCCGAGGGGGTCACCGAAACTGACGTCGACGCCGCGTTGCGCGGGGCCGGGGCGGGCACCGCGGCCGAGGGCTACGCGTGGCTGTCGGTGGCGTGGCTGCGCGGTGAAGGGCCGAGTGACGATCCACAGTGGACGGAAGCGTTCGGGAAGATGATCGCCTACGCTGCGAGCAAGGGCTGGACCGATTCGCAGCAGGACTCGGTGCGGGCCCACCTGTCGTGATGAGGACGGCCTGAAGGGAAAGCGGATGCCGGACGCGATCGTGGTCGGCAGCGGTGTCAATGGCCTGGTCGCGGCCGCCGAGCTGGCCGGCGCCGGCTGGTCGGTGACGCTCGTGGAGCGCAACGACCGGCTCGGCGGGTTCATCACGAGTGAAGAACGCACGCTCCCGGGCTACGTGCACGACACGTTCTCGTCCTGGCACCCGTTGTTCGTCTCGGGCGGGGCCTACGCGGCACTGGGGGAGGAGCTGCACCGGCACGGGCTCCGCTACCGCAACGCCGGCGGTCCGCTCGTCGCGAGCATCGGCGACGACGGCCACGCGGTGGTCGCGCACCGCGACCCGGAGCAGACGGCGGCTGAGTTCGCGCACGCCGAGGATCGCACCCGGTACCTGAAGGCGTTGCAGGATTTCCTGGACCACGCCGGCCCGGTCGGCGGATTGATGGGCTCGGAACTGCGCTCGCCTCTGGTGGTCAAGCACGCCGGCGGGCTCGCGCGCGGCCTCGGCCGCACGGGCACCGAACGCTGGGTTCGTGACTTCGTGAGCAGCGGCCGTTCGTGGTGCGCGCGGGAGTTCACCGGCTCCGAGGTCGACCACCTGTGGATCCCGTGGCTGCTGCACGCGGGCTTGGCGCCCGACCAGGCTTCGGGCGGGTTCCTCGTGCCGGTGCTGGCCGCGACCATGCACGGGTTCGGCCTGCCCGTGGTCGAGGGCGGAGCCGGCCGGTTCGTCGAGGCGTTCCGGTCACTGCTCGAAGCCCGGGGGGTGGAGATCCGCACGGGCGCGCCGGTCGAACGCATCCTCGTCGAGGGCGGGCGCGCGGTCGGTGTCGTGGCCGGCGGCGAGACCCTGCGGGCCACGCGGGCCGTGGTCGTGTCGGTGACGCCGACGGCGCTGTACGGCGAGCTGCTGCCGGCCGGGTCCGTGTCCGAGCAGGTCACCGACGAGGCCCGGCGCTTTCGCTACGGCCGCGCGGAGCTGCAGATCCACGTCGCCCTCTCCGCGCCGCTGGACTGGCTCGACGAGCGGCTGCGCGAGATCCCGCTCGTCCACGTCTCCGACGGCTCGGCCAGTACCGGCATCGCCTGCGCCCAGGCGGAAGCCGGCCTGCTGCCGGACCGCCCGACGATCGTGGTCGGCCAGCAGTACCTGCTCGACCCGTCACGCGTGCCCGAGGGCGCGGCCGCGTTGTGGTTGCAGCTGCAGGAAACGCCGTTCGCCCCGGTCGGCGACGCGGCGGGGGAGCTCGACGTCACCGGCGGCTGGACGCCTCGGCTCGCCACCGCCTACGCCGACCGCGTGCTGGACCGGATCGCGCGGCACGCGCCCGGGCTGCGGGAGAAAGTGCTGGCCGTCGACGTGATCACCCCGCCCGACCTCGAAGCCGCGAACGTCAACGCCGTGGCCGGCGATCCGTACGGCGGCGCCGCCGAAGTCGACCAGAGCTTTCTGTGGCGCCCCCTGCCCAGCGCGGCCCGCCACCGCACGCCGGTGCCGGGCCTGTGGCACATCGGCGCGTCGACGCACCCGGGCGCCGGGCTCGGCGGCGGCTCGGGCCACCTCGTCGCCCAGAGCCTCACGACCCCGTCGCGGGCGGAGACGGCGAAGTCCACGCTGACCTCGTGGTTGAGGGGCCGCCGCTCCTGAGCGTCGGCCCGCGACGACGGGTGCGGTGGCCGCGAAACCGACCTAGCATCAGCGGTCACGGCGGCAGGCGGGAGACGGCATGGCGGCCGGCAGTGAACCTCTCGGCACGCCGCCCGCGAAGGCGGTGCTGCGCCGCGCACGGGCGATCCTGCGGTCGTTCGACGCGAGCTCGTCCGTGCTCGGGATCAGCGAGCTCGCCCGCCGCAGCGGCCTGCCGAAGGCGACGGTCCACCGCCTCGTGCAGGAGCTCGTCGAATGCGAGCTGCTGGAACGCGACGGGCACCGCTACCGCCTCGGCACCTGGCTCTACGAGCTCGGCCAGCGCGCACCCGCGCACCGCTCGCTGCGCGTGGTCGCCGCGCCGTTCCTCGACGATCTGGCGCACGTCACGCAGGAGACCGTGCTGCTGGTCGTGCCCGGAAGGAGCGGGATGCTGTTCACCGAGAAGTACGTCGGCAGCCGGGGCCGCGGCCGGGTCGTCACGCAGCTCGACGGCCGCGTTCCCCCGCACTCCGCGGCTTCGGGCAAGGCGATTCTCGCGTTCGGACCGCCCGAGCGCGTCGACGAGCTGTGCGCCACGACCGGTCCCGAAACGCAGCCACCGCTCGACGAGCCCCGGTTGCGCGCCGAGCTCGCCGAGATCCGCCGCCGCGGCTACGCGGTTTCGCACATCGAGCCGGCCCCGGGCTACGGCGCCATCGCGGCCCCGGTCTGGTCCGATGCGACGGTGGTCGCGGCCCTGAGCATCGTGGCGCCGGGTGACCGGCTGGACATCGGCCGGTTCTCGGCCGCACTGCAGCTCGCCTGCACCGCCCTGACGCGCCGGCTCCGCGGCGCCCACGCACAAGCGTTCCGCTGACTGGACCGTTGACCTTCTGCGCGCCGCGGCGCCGGCGCACCATGGCCGCTCCCCATCGGGACGCGCGCCGTCCCGGCACCCGAGGAGGACCAATGGCGGACTCTCTTCACCCACCGCGGCAGTCGATGCGCCGCGTCGTGCTGGCGGGCCTGGTCGGCAACGCCCTGGAGTGGTACGACTTCTTCCTCTACGGCACCGCCGCCGCGATCGTGTTCAACAAGCTGTTCTTCCCGGCCGTGGACCCGATCGCCGGCACCATCGCCGCGTTCGGCACCTACGCGCTCGGCTTCGCGGCGCGGCCCATCGGCGGCATCGTCTTCGGCCACTTCGGCGACCGCATCGGGCGGCGCGCGATGCTTGTGACGACGCTGACGCTGATGGGCCTCACGACGGCGCTGGTCGGCGTGCTGCCGACGTACCAGCAGATCGGGCTGTGGGCACCGATCCTGCTGACCGTGCTGCGGATCGTCCAGGGCATCGCGGTGGGCGGGGAGTGGGGCGGCGGGGTGCTGCTGATCAGCGAGAACGCCGACCCGAAGCGGCGCGGCATGCAGACCGCGCTGGGCCAGAGCGGCGTCAGCATCGGGTTCGTGCTCAGCGCCGCGGTGTTCGCGCTGCTGAGCGGGACCACGAGCGCGGAGGCGTTCCAGTCTTGGGGCTGGCGGATCCCGTTCCTCGTGGGGGTCGTGCTCATGGTCGTCGGGCTGGTGATCCGGATGAACGTGCTGGAGACGCAGTCGTTCGCCCAGGTGCGGCGGCGCCACGAGACCGAGCGGTTCCCCGTGCTCGCCGCGATCCGCAAGCACCCGCGCGCGGTGGTGGTGTCCTTCGGCGCCCGCCTCGCCGAGAACGGCGGCAGCTACATCTTCCTGGTCTTCGTGCTCACGTACGCGAGCCAGATCGGCATTCCGCAGTGGGTGACGCTGGTCGGGGTGATCCTCGGCGAGCTCCTCGAGGCGATCGCGATGCCGTTGTGGGGAGCCCTGACCGACCGGGTGGGCCGGCGCCCGGTGTACCTCGGCGGCGCGATCGCGATGATCGTGTGGGCCGCCCCGTTCTTCGCGTTGCTGCACACCCGGGAGACCTGGCTGGTGTGGCTGGCCATCGTGGTGGCCAACGCCGCGTGCCACGGCGCGATGATCGGCGCGCAGGCGAGCTTCTTCAGCGAGCTGTTCGGCAGCGGCGTGCGCTACAGCGGGGTCGCGCTCGGACACGAGCTCGCGTCGGTCCTCGCCGGCGGCCTGTCCCCGCTCATCGCGACGGTGCTGCTCGCATGGAGCGGTTCGTGGTGGCCGGTCGCCGCCTACCTCGGCTTGCTGGGGCTGCTGACGGTCGCCGCGCTCGCGTGGGCGCCGGAAACGCGGGGCCGCGACCTCGACGCCGTCGGGTCACCCGAGCCCTCGCGGCCGAGCGAGCTCGCCCGATGACCGCCGCCGTCGTCGCCGCGTACGAACACCCCTACACCCGGCACGCGGCTGCGGGGACGACGACCGAGCACGTGCTGACCGCCGCGTTCCACGGGGTCCTGCGCGAAGCCGGTCTGCGGCCGGACGACGTGGACGGGCTCGGCGTCGCCAGCTTCACCCTCGTGCCCGACCACGCGATCGACCTGGCCTGGCGGCTCGGGCTGCGGTTGCGCTGGCTCATGGAAGACCCCCACGGCGGCGCGAGCGCGCTCAACCTGCTGCAGCACGCGGTGCGCGCGGTCGAGGCCGGTGACGCCCGGACCGTGGTCCTGCTCGCCGGCGACCACCTCGACCGCGCGGCGTTCCGCGAGCTCGTCGCGAACTACAACCGCGCCACCGCGGAAACCCTGACGCCCCTGGGTATTTCGGGGCCGAACGCGCTGTTCGCCATGCTCACCCAGCGGCACATGCTGGCCACGGGGCTGACGGAGGAGGACTACGCGCTGGTGCCGATCTCGCAGCGGTGGTGGGCCGGCCGCAACCCCGGGGCCGTCTACCGCGCCCCGCTCGGGCTCGACGAGTACCTGGCGGCGCCCGTCGTCGCCGCACCGCTGCGCCGCTACGACTGCGTGCCGGTGGTGACCGGTGCCGACGCCGTGGTCGTCACCGCCGCCGCGCGGGGCGCGCGGGCCGAGGTGCGCGCGTTCGGCGCGAGCCACAACCACGACGGGCAGCAGGGCGACGGGCTGCACACCGGCCACCACCTGATCGCCGACCGGCTGTGGGCGGACGCGGCGCTCGGGCCGGCCGAGGTCGGCCTCGCCTGCGTCTACGACGACTACCCGGTGATGGCCCTGGCCCAGCTGCAGGACCTCGGGCTCGCGCCCGACCCGGGCCGGTTGCTGCACGAGCGCCTTGCCGTCGACCACTGGCCGCTGAACCCGTCGGGCGGCCAGCTCTCGGCCGGCCAGGCCGGAGCCGCGGCCGGGCTGCACGGGCTCGTGGAGGCCGTGCAGCAGCTGCTGGGGCGCGCGGGCGAGCGGCAGGCGGCCGCCCGGCACGCGCTCGTGACCGGCTACGGGATGGTCCTGCACCGCTACGGCGCCTGCGCCAACGCCGCGATCCTGGAGGGGAAACGATGACGGACTCGCCGACCGCACGCGTCGAGCAGGTGACCGAAGCGAACGGCGTCCGCGTGGCGACGTTGCGCACCAGCGCCGGGGCCGTGGTCGTCGGCCGGCTCGAGGGTGACGAGGAAGCCGGCGCCGACGTCCGCGTCACCGCGGCACCGGAGGGCCCCGGCACGGCGTGGGTGCCGGTGGCCCACCGGTTGCCGGACCGGTCGGAGCCGCTGCGGGCGCTGTGGCCCGACGCGTGCACCGTGCCGAAGCTGCTGACCCGGCAGGCCGAGCGGCACGGGGACCGGCCGCTGGTCATCTGCGGCGAGGTCACGTGGACCTACCGGGACACCGCGGACCGTGCGGCGCGGGCGGCGGGCATGCTCCAGCGTCGCGGGGTCGTGGCCGGGGACCGGGTCGCGCTGCTGTGCGGGAACCGGTTGGAGCTGCTGGAAATCGTGCTCGGCTGCGCGTGGCTCGGGGCCGTCGCCGTACCGCTGAACACCGCGCTGCGGGGCGCGGGCCTGCGGCACACGCTGGCCGACTCCGGCGCGCGGGTGCTCGTCGCCGAGCCGCACCTCGTCACCGCGCTGGAGCACCTCGACGTGCCCGAGACGCTGGCGCAGGTCTGGGTGCTCGACGGTCCGGACCACCCCGTGCTCGCCGACGCCGTGCCGCCGGTCGACGCCGCACCCGGTGACACGCTGGCCATCCTGTACACATCCGGCACCACGGGGCTGCCCAAGGGCGTGTGCTGCCCGCACGCCCAGTTCTTCTGGTTCGGCGTCGGGGTCGGCGAATGCCTGGAGCTCGCCGCGGACGACGTGCTCTACACGTGCCTGCCGCTGTTCCACATCAACGCGCTCACCGCGTTCTTCCAGGCTCTGCTGACCGGCGCCCGCATCGTGTTCGGCGCGAAGTTCTCCGTGTCGCGCTACTGGGCCGAGGCGGCCGCGTGCGGAGCGACGGTGACCTACGTCCTCGGCGCCATGGTGCAGATGCTCCTGGCCGCGCCCGAGTCCGAAGTGGACAGCCGGCACCGGGTCCGGATCGCACTGGCACCGGCGACCCCGCCCGTGTCCCACGCGCAGTTCCACGCGCGGTTCGGCGTGCGGCTGATCGAGGGCTACGCGTCGACCGAGACCAACATGATGGTCGGCGCCCACGCCTCGACCCAGCGGCCGGGCTGGATGGGCGTGGTGCTGCCCGACTACGAGGCGCGCGTGGTCGACGCGGCCGGGCTCGACGTCCCCGACGGCGAAGCGGGGGAGCTGCTGTGCCGCTCGCGCCTGCCGTACGCGTTCGCGACCGGCTACTTCGGCAACCCCGCCGCGACGGCCGCGTCCTGGCACGACCTGTGGTTCCACACCGGCGATCGCGTGGTGCGCGACGGGGCCGGATGGCTGCGGTTCGTCGACCGGGTGAAGGACAGCATCCGCCGCCGGGGCGAGAACATCTCGTCGCTGGAGGTCGAGCAGGTCTTGGGCGAGCACCCCGCCGTCGCGGCGGTCGCGGTGTTCGCCGTGCCGTCGGAGCTGGCCGAGGACGAGGTGATGGCCGCGGTCGTCACCCGGGCCGAGGTGACGCCGCTGGAGCTCGTCCAGTGGTGCGAACCGCGGCTGTCGTACTTCGCGATCCCGCGGTACGTCGACCTCGTGGCCGCGTTGCCGCTGACCGAGAACGGCAAGGTGCGCAAGGCCGTCCTGCGCTCCCGAGGCGTGAGTGACGGCACGTGGGACCGCGAGGCGGTGGGCTACCGGCTCCGGCGGTGAACCGCGCGCGTCTCCTCCGCAGGTATGAGACGGCGGCCGAGGTTCGTCCGCGCGGTCGATCTTCGCCGGCGCCGGTTCCGGGAGTCTCGACGCATCGGCACACGAAGGAGATCCCGATGCTGAAGACGGACTTCATCCCCGAGGCGCTGCGGCTTCCGGAGGGCAGGATCACCGGGCTGCCCGCGTGGTACTTCGTGCTCGTGGGGCTGCTCGCGGCGAGCGGGGACCTCACCGTGCAGTTCCAGGACCGGTACCCGTGGGTGGCGCTGCTGCCGCTCGTCGTGCTCGCGGTCCACGTGGTCCTGTGGTCCACGATGCTCGCGCGGCGACGGCAGCTGCTGCGCGCGGTGTGGCGCCGCAAGCAGGCGCTGGGCCTGGTGGCGACGCTGTTCGTGGCGCGGCTGCTCGTGCAGCTCGGCCTCACGCGGCTGACCGACAGCGTCGCCCCGCTGCACAGCTACACCCACCTGATCCTCGGCCTGGTCATGCTCGTGGTGACGACCGTGGGCGCGTGGTTCGACCAGTGGCTGGTGCTGCGCGTGGTGAACAAGGACCGGGCGTGAGCCGTCAGCGGCGTGGACGTAACCGAACCCGGCGAGGTCTTCGCCGGTGGCCCAGGGGAGAAGGCCGTCGAGGGCGAGGTGGAGCATGAGCGTGGCGGGGCCGTAGCGGAAGTTCGAGCGCGTCCGGGCGCCGCCGCGCGCCGCCTTCGACGACGGACATGCCGTTGTCCAGGTCGGCGAACAGCTCCAGCAGCGGGAACATCGCACCCCCGCTGACGTCGGGGGCGAAGTCGAGGTGCAGGCCCCAGCACGCGGCCATCGCCTGGGCTTCGCGGGTCGAACCAGGTTTCGCCGAGCTCGCGGGTGCTCATCAGCAGTGTCCGGGCCAGGTCGAGCGCACCGCCCACCCCCTGCTCGCGGACCAGCCGCGCGGCCTCTCGGACAGCCGCTTTCGACGGCAGCGCCGAGCGCGAACAGGTGCGGCGCGAACCGCTGGTACACCGAGTACAGGCGCTCGAACCCCTCGGCGTCCGCCGGCGAATGGGCGGCGAGGCCTTCGAGCGTTGTCGCGTGGTCGTCGTGGACGCGCAGGCTCCGCCCGTCGGGGAAGACGTTGGCGTAGGGCCGGCGCGTGACCCGGAACTTCAGGCCGAGCCGCGTGAGGTCGGCGCCGAAGTCGGCGTAGGCGGCGGAACCGAGGAACAGGTTCTGGTTCGTCGAGTACAGGTCGTGCTCGAACCCCGGCAGCGTCACCTCCCCGCTCGCGATCGCCCCGCCCACGCGGTCGTTGCGCTCCACGACGGCCACGGACCACCCGGCCTTCGCGAGGTACAGCGCCGCGACGAGCCCGTTGTGCCTACCGCCGATGACGATCGCGTCGTACGTGCTCACCGATCCGCCTCGCGCTTCGGCGGGCCGAAGACCTCCGCGTTGTGCTCCCCGACGGACGGCGCCGGACTCGGGTCGAGGCGCGTGCCGTCGACGACGAGCGGCGACTTCGGCGCCAGGTGCGGGCCGACGCCGGGTTGGTCGAGGGGTGCGAAGAGCTCCTGGTCCGCCAGCCCCGGGTCACGGCCGACCTCGGCGAAGGTGCGGTAGCGCTGCCACAGGATTCGGTGGGCGTCGAGGGCCTTGGCCGCGTCGGCGTACGGCGTGGTGGCGAACCAGCGGGCCAGCAGCGCCGAGATGAGGTCGCGGTGCTCGAAGCGGGCGGCTTCACCGGAAAAGTCGATGGCGAGGGAATCGCCCAGAGCCGCGAAGGCGGCGGTGAGACCCGTGGCGGCCAGCAGCTTCGTCCAGTGGCGTTCGGTCAGGATGACGACCACGACCGCCACGCCGTCGGCCGTGGTGAAGTCGCGACCGTAGGTGCCGTGGATGTCGTTGCCGGACTTGGTGCGTTCGTGGTCGGTGACCTGGGCCTCGGCGAGGTAGCCGAGGTTGCCCGCGGTGGCGAGGGCGACGTCCTCCAGCGCGACGCGCAACGACGCGCCCCGGCCGGTCCGCAGGCGGCGGCGCTCGGCGGCGAGCAGGCCGGTCGCGAGGTACAGACCGGCGGCGAGGTCCCACGCGGGCAGGACGTGGTTGACCGGCCCGGGCACGTCGGCCGGGCCGGTGACCAGCGGGAACCCCGTGGCCGCCTGGACGGTGTAGTCCACGGCGGCGCCACCGTCCGAGTGGCCTTCCAACAGCGCGTGGATCACGTCGGGACGCCGGGCGGACAGCGCGGCGTGCGTGAGCTCGGGGTGCCGGGCGGTGTTGGTGACGACCACGCACGGTCCACCGTGGACGATCAGGTCGGCCACCCGGTGTCGGTCCACTTCGGCCGCGAGGTCGACCGCGATCGCGCGTTTCCCCTTGTTGAGCCCGGTCCAGTACAGGCTCGTGCCCGAGCCGGCCAGCGGCCAGCGCGTGCGGTCGGGCGCGCCGCCCAGCGGCTCGACGCGCACGACGTCGGCGCCCAGCTGGGCCAGGGTCAGGCCGCACAGGGGAGTGGCGACGTAGCTGGAGATCTCGACCACCCGCAGCCCGTCGAGCAGTGCCTCAGGCATCCGCACCGCCCCGGCCGGTGAAATCGGGCTTGCGGCGTTCCCGGTGCGACGCCAGGCCTTCGCGCGCTTCCGGCCCGGCGAACCCGTAGAACTCCAGCGCCAACGAGGAGTCGAAGATCGCGCCGGCGATCTGCCGGTACCACGCGTTGAGGCTCTGCTTCGTCCACCGGACCGCGTTCGGCGCGCCCAGCGCCAGCTCCCGGGCGAGGTCGCGCGCGGTCGGCAGCAGCTGCGCGTCTTCCTCCACGCACAGCGAAACGAGGCCGATCCGCTCGGCCTCCTCGCCGGTCATCGGGCGGCAGGTCATCAGGTAGTACTTGGCTTTCGCCATCCCGCACAGCAGCGGCCAGCAGATCGCCGCGTGGTCCCCGGCGGCGACGCCGAGCCGCGTGTGCCCGTCGACGATCTTCGCGGTCTTCGTGACCACCGACACGTCCGCGAGCACCCCCGCGACCAGCCCCGCGCCGACGGCCGGGCCGTGGATCGCCGAGACGATCGGCTTCGAGCAGTCGATGATATTGTAGACGAGGTCGCGCGCCTCCCGCATGGTGCGCGAGCGAGCCTCGAAATCGGTGGTCAGCTTCTCGACCAGGTCGAACGAGCCGCCGGCGGAGAACCCCTTGCCCTCGCCACGCAGCAGCACCGCGTTCACCGCCGGATCGCGGTCGAACTCGCGCCAGATCTCGGCCAGATCGCCGTGCGCGGCCTCGCTCACGGCGTTGAGGTTCGGCCCGTCGAGCACCAGCTCGACCACGCCGTCCTCGTCCGGCCCGTCGACCCTCAGGTGCTCGAAACGCGCGTACCGGCTCATGCGGCTCCCTCCGCTCGTGGGTGATCAGGGCTCAGTCTGCACCGTCGGCGCCCAGGAGTTCGGTCACGACGGCGGCCGTCGCGCGCGACACCGCCGCACGGTGGCGCTTGAGACGAGCGGCCGAGTCGCGGCCGCCGGGGGAGCGGATCTCCGGCGGGGTGAGGTTCCACGACTGCGCCAGCGCGAGGGTGAGCATGAGGACGTCGATGCCCTGCTCCGCGTCGATGCCGTGCGCGGTGGAGATCTCCGCGGCCTTGTCGACGTGGGCGCGCACCTCCGCGGCCGAGGCTTCGGGGCGCTCCAGCGCCTTCCACTGCATGAGGCGCATCACCGTCGGCTCGGCGACGAGGTAGTCGAACAGGGCGCCGATGTAGGCGGGCAGGTCGTCGGGCGTGAAGGGGACCAGGTCGGCGAGCACGCCGAGCCGCGCGTCGAGAACGGCGTCGAAAAGGGCGTTCTTGGAGCCGTAGTACGCGTAGATGGCCTGCTTGTTGGCCGAAGCCGCGGCCGCGATGCGATCGACCCGGGCACCGGCGAGGCCGCGCTCGACGAACTCGTCGTGGGCCGCTTCCAGCAGGCGGGCGCGGGTCGCGTCCGAGTCGTACGTCATGGGTTCAGCGTAATAAACCAACTGGCTGGTTGACAATCCGCGGCGGCCGTGGCTAGGTTTTAAACCATCCAGTTGGTTTAGTCTCGTGCGCGGAGTAAACCAGCCAGTTGGAACTATCGAGGGGTACGACATGGGTACCTGGTTCGTCACCGGCGCGTCGACCGGCATCGGCCGGGCGGTCACCGAGCAGCTGCTGGCGCGGGGACACCGCGTGGCCGCCACCGCCCGCCGGCCGGACACACTGGCCGATCTGGGACCCGAGCACCTGCTGTGGACCGCGCAGCTGGACGTGACCGACACGGCGCGGCTGCGGTCGGTGGTCGAGCAGGTGTTCGCGGAGTTCGGGCGCATCGACGTGGTCTTCTCCAACGCCGGCGCCGCGGCGTTCGGGGCGGCCGAAGAGCTGCCGGACGAGGTGATCGAGGGGCAACTCGCGCTCAACACCATCGCGCCGATCCAGCTGTTCCGCGCCGTGCGGCCACACCTGCGCGCGCAGGGCGGCGGCCGGTTCGTCCAGACGTCCACGATGGGCGCCCACCTCGCCGGCCCCGGCGGCAGCCTGTACCACGCGTCGAAGTGGGGTGTGGAGGGCTTCCTGGAGTCCGTGATCGGCGAAGTCGCGCCATTCGGCGTCGGCATCACGATGGTGGAACCCGGCACCGTCCGCACCGGGTTCGGCGCGGCGACGACCGTCGCCGAACCGCTCGACGTCTACGCGAGCACGCCCGTCGGCCAGGTCCGCCGGTACCTCGAAGGCGCCGGCAACCTCACCGGCGACGCCCCGGGTGACCCGGCCCGCGTCGCGACGGCCGTGATCGACTCCGCCGACGTCACCCCGGCCCCGCGCCGCCTCGCCCTCGGCAGCGACGCCTTCGAAGCGATCCGCGCCGCGCTGTCCACGCGCCTCGCCGAGCTGGCCGCGGGCGAGGACGTGGCCCGCAGCACCGATTTCCCCCGTTGAGACCTCGGCACCCGGGTGCCGAGAAGAGCGAAGAGAGCCGGAAACAATGACTGACACCGCACTGCCGTTCACCGCTTCGTCCACTGCCGCCGAGGTGCTCGACGGCGTCGACCTCACCGGCCGCCGCGCCATCGTCACCGGAGGCGCGTCGGGCATCGGCCTCGTCACCGCCCGCACCCTGGCCGCGGCCGGCGCCGACGTGACCGTCGCGGTCCGTGACCCCCAGGCCGTCGAGGACCTGCCCGCCGTGCAGCTCGACCTGGCCGACCGCGCGGGCATCGCGGCCTTCACCGCCGCGTGGGACGGACCGCTGCACCTGCTCGTCAACAACGCCGGGACCATGGCCCTGCCCGAGCTCACCCGCACCGCCGACGGGTGGGAACGGCAGTTCGCCGTGAACCACCTCGGCCCGGCCGAGCTCACCCTCGGCCTGCACGCCGCCCTCGCCCAGGCCGGCGGCGCCCGCGTGGTCAACGTCGCGTCCTCGGCCCACCTCATGTCCGCGGTGGACTTCGCCGACCCGCACTTCGAGCGCACGCCGTATGAAGCGTGGACCGCCTACGCCCGCTCGAAGACCGCGATGATCCTCTTCACCGTCGCCCTCGCCGAACGCTGGGCGGCCGACGGCATCACCGTCAACGCCCTGCACCCGGGCTGCATCATGACCAACCTGCAGCGCCACCTCGACGAGGCCCAGCTCGGCTTCGTCGGCGCCACGGACGCCCACGGCAACGTCCTCGCCGTCCCGCCGGGCTGGAAGACCCCCGAGCAGGGCGCGGCCACGTCGGTGCTGCTGGCGGGCTCGCCCCTGGTCGAGGGCATCACGGGCCGCTACTTCGAGGACAACGCCCTCGCGCCGGTCCAGCCGAACCCCACGCCGGGCGCCAGCGGAGTCGCGCCGTACGCGATCGATCCCGAGCTGGCGGCGCGGCTGTGGGACTCGACGCTGCGCCTGCTCGGCTGACCACAGTGGACAGCGCGGGACCGGCTAGCGAGCTACTCCCGGAACGCCGAGCTCCTTCAGGAACAAGTCGTCGAAGCTGAGCCCGAGTACCTGGCGCACGTCGGGTTCGGGCCAGTCGCGGTGCTGCGCGACGTGCGCGACGAGCTGCTGTCGGCGGAGGACGCACTCGACGTGTACGGCGTGACGGTCGACCTGGAGGTGCTGACCGCGACCCGGCGCCCAGCGGACGGTAGTGAGTTCGCCTGACAGTGACGGGAATTCTCGCACTGGCCGATGTGGACAGTGCGGGAATCCCCGGTGTTCCAGGCAGGTGGAAGGGCGTCGCCGACCGAGTGAGCCGGCGACGCCCGGTCGGCGCGGCCTGGCTGGGACCGCGTGCCGCGCCTGAAATTCGGATACCCCCTCTGCCGCCCGTGAAACTTCGCGTGCGCTGCCGTCTTGCCGGTCGTACTTACACTCGGACGGGTGATGGAGCACTCCGGTGAGACCCGTGACGAGAAGCTCGGGCGGAACGTGAACGAGCTCCTCCAGGAGTTGCGCGTGGCCCAGGCCGGGGTGCAGATCCTGTTCGGATTCCTGCTTTCGGTGGTGTTCACCTCCCTGTTCCGCGAGGCGAGCGGGTTCGAGAAGGGCCTGCACCTGGCGGCCGTCGTGTTCGCGGTGGCGGCGACGGCGCTGCTGACCGCGCCCGCGGCCTGGCACCGGCTGCTGTTCCGGACGGGCCGCCGCGAGCGCATCGTCGGCGTGGGCAATCGCGTGGTTATCGCCGGGCTGGTGTGCCTGGCGCTGGCCATCACGGTGACGGTCGCGCTCATCGCGAAGGTCGTCTACGGCGCGGCGGCGATGTTCGGCGTCGCCGGCTTCGTGCTGTTGCTGTTCATCGGGTTCTGGGGTGTCATGCCGCGCTTGCTCAAACGCGGGTGAGCGGCCGGACCCGATCGGCGGGGAGATTTTCAACGCCCGGCTAGCTGCGGGGCACAACGGCTACGCTGGGGCGCCTGCGTTGCCACGGGAGGCCGGATGACCACGTCGGAGAGCGGGCTCGGGAACGTCGACATGAAGGTCGAGGTGATCGTGATCCCCGTCGCGGATGTCGAGCGGGCCAAGGCGTTCTACACGGGAATCGGCTGGCGGCTGGACGAGACGCCGCCGTGGGTCGTCCAGCTGACCCCGCACGGGTCGCCGTGCTCGGTGCAGTTCGGGGCGAACCTCACGGACGCGAAACCCGGGTCGGCGAAGGGGTACGTGGTCGTCTCCGACATCGAGGCGACTCGCGCCGCGCTGGTCGCCGCCGGCGTGGCCATGAGCGAGATCTTCCACTTCGGCGCAGCCGGGCCGGAGCCCGGGCTGGACCCGGACCGCACCAGCTACCAGTCGCAGGCCACGTTCGCCGATCCCGACGGGAACCAGTGGCAGCTGCAGGAGGTCACCACGCGGCTGCCCGGGCGGGTCGACGCGGCGGAGACGTCGTTCGCCTCGGTGAGCGACCTGGCCGACGCGATGCGCCGCGCGTCGGTGGCCCACGGCGAGCACGAGAAATGCACCGGCCAGGCCGACGAGAACTGGCCGGAGTGGTACAGCCGGTACATGGTGGCCGAGCAGGCGGGCACGGAACTGCCGCTCTGAGGCTTTCACGAGCACGGAGAACGGATGACGGACGTCGAGCGGGGGCGAGGTCTGGCGGGCCGGACCGTCGTCGTCATCGGGGGCAGCGCGGGGATCGGCCTGGAGACCGCGGGGCTCGCGCGGGCCGAGGGCGCGCAGGTCGTGCTGACCGGACGCGATCCGGAGAAGCTCGAAAAGGCCGCGGCCGACGTCGGAGCGCAGGACACGGCGGCGTTCGACGCGACCGACCCCGCGGCGATGGCCGCGTTCTTCCAGGGCCTGACTGCCGTCGACCACGTCATGATCACCGCGGGCGCGCCGCACTACGGGCCGCTGCTGGAGATGACCGCGGCCGAGATCCGCGACGCGTTGAGCGACCACCTCGTCGTCGGCCTCGAAGTGGCCCGCAACGCCGCCCCGAAAATGCCGCCGGGCGGCTCGCTCGTCCTGATGGGCGGCACCGGCGGCCGGCGGGTGAACCGTGCGCTCGGCATCGTGTCCTCGGCCACCGCCGCGCTGCCCCCGTTCGCGGCGACGCTGGCGCTCGAGATCGCGCCGGTCCGCGTGAACCTGATCGCCGCGGGGTTCGTGGACACGCCGTTGTCCGCCTCCCTGCTGGGCGAAGGCCTGGCCGACCGCCGCGCCGAACTGCGCGCCACGCTGCCCATCGGCCGGGTCGTCACCCCGGCGGACGTCGGCGCGCTCGCCGTGCACCTCATGATCAACACCGCGCTGACGGGCGCCACGTACGACATCGACGGTGGGCAGCAGTTCGTGTTCTGAGCCGGGTCGGGGGCGGGTAAGCCTCGGGTGGCGGATTCACGTTCCAGTCCATTGAGGACGGTCGAACCGATGTGGCGAAGGTGGAGCGCTGCGGGCGGGCTGCTGCCGGGCCCGGGCAAGCAGACGGTCGACGAACCTCCGGTCGTGTGCGGCGTCAGGTGCGTCCGGGTCCGATCGCTACGGCAAGACGTCGGCCGCGAGCCCACGCGGGTGCGCCGCGATGGTGTGCTCGGCGAGGCGTCGCCGGAGCGGCTCGGCGGTGAGGTAGCCGCCGGCGAGGCCCGGGACTTTGTCGCCGTCGGGTGCGGTCGCCCAGCGCCACGAGGTCGGGATCGGTGCCGATCAACCGGCCGGCAGGCTGCTCGTGAGGTGGTGAACTCGGCGTCCGAGACTCGGTGCGGCCGCTTCGTGGGCGGCCGCCACCGTACGTCGCGACGGCCCAGGCCGGCAGTGCCGAGCCGGACGTGCCCGTTCGGCCAGGCCGAGCCGGAGAACCCCGGTCGGCTCCGCTCGTCTCGCGCACGGGCCGAGGCCGGTCCGCCGAGGGCGCGCCGCAAGGGCGATCAGGCCACACTGAAGATGATGCTCGGGGACGGGGAGTGGTCGAAAACGGCAGGTCAGTCGGTTTCCGGCTGCTGCCATTCGCGCCCGGCGCGCTGCGCGGCGATCCGGATCTCGTTGCCGGCTTCCCAGCGGTTCTGCCCGGGCAGCTCGGCGGCGCGCGACGTGGGTTCGGCGTCCGCGTCCGGCTGTTGTCGGATCTCCTGTTCGGCCATGGTCATGGTTGCCTCCGTTCTCTTTGCCCCACAACGATTCCGGATACCCGCCCCCGCGGCAAGCAAACGCGACTCCGCTTCACCCGGAAGGTGAGGGGTTGCGCATCCGGCTGGCACCCCGTCGCCCCCGGCGCGGCGGGTGCCGGTGACGCCCGCTCGTCCGCCGCTCCACAACGAGCCGGAGGTGCCCGACGCACCCCGCACCCGGAAAGGCCAGCGGATTCCGGCTATCACGGGCCAGTTGGAGTCCGATGTGGACAATCACGATCAGGCCGGGCGGTGCGTCGGTGAACCGCGTTCACGCCGAGCGCCGCGCCGACCCCGAACCGGTGACCGGCGAGGCACCCGGGCGCCGGCATCGGACAGCACTGGGGGCGCAACCCCTCGGCCCGGGCTCGGGCCGCTCAGTCGCCGCCGCGGAAGTTCTCCGTACTGCTCGGGTGCCCGCGGCGGGACCGGCCCTGCTCGTCCTCCAGCGGCGTTTCCCCTTCGGCCCGCCGCGCAGGGGGCGGATGGTTGCCGCTCGAGTCCTCGTCGGCGGCCACGGGGTGGGGTTCGGACATGGGTCGTTCGTCGTCCACGGTCGCTCCCGAGGTCAGTCGTCGCCGGGCCACTCGCCGCTGGCCTTCTCGTAGCCGAGGGCGCCGGCGCGCTCGGCGGCGGCCGTCACCACGCCGAAGATCGCGCCCTGCACAGCCGCGGCGATGAGGATCTCCTGCCAGCTGCGGTGCTTGTCCGTCGCGTTCGGGGCATCGTCCTCGCCGGCGATCCGCTGCCACAGCAGCTTGAAGACCTGGCCGGCGACGAGACCACCCAGCGCGCTGACGGCGAAGTTCAACGGTTTGTACAGCATCTTCTTCATGCCGGCCGGGTACCCCGGCGCGAGCGGGTCTCAACCTCGTCCGGGCCCGCGAGGCGGCCCGCGCCGCGGCGGTGCCCTACGCGATCGTCACCGGCCGCCTCGCGGTGCTGCGTCCCCTGCGGATGCTGGGGTCCGACCGCGTGCCGCGGGTTCACCGCAACCTGGCCGACGCGATGGCGTGGCTGTTGATCGTGACGCGCCTGCGCTCGTGACGCCGGCCGAGTCCGGGTGCGTGAGGCCGTGCAGGAGCGAGGCCAGCCCGCCGGGCGCGCGCCCGTGCAGCCGGGGGCTGGTGAACACGCGGGCCGCCGGCTCGTGGCAGCGCCGGAACCCGGCCGAGCCGAGCCGGTGCCACAGGGCGTGGTCCTCGCCGGTCGCGAGGGGGCCGAAGCCGCCGACGGCGAGGTGCGCGTCGGCGCGGACGGCGAGGTTGGCGCCGTAGACGTTGGCCTCGGCGCCGGCCACGATGCCGTGGTAGCGCGCGGCCGCCGCCGAGCTGCCAGGAAAGGTCGCGGACAGGTGGGCCGGACCGGCCGAAGCGTGCCAGCCGCGGCGGGCGCGGTCCAGGTGGCGCAGCGCCCACACCGGCGTCACCTCGGTGTCCGCGTCGGTGTTGAGCAGCACCACGCCCGAAGGCGTGACGGAGTCGAGCTCGTCGAGCGCCACGCGGCAGCCGAGGTCCGCACGGCGCCGATCGTGCCGAACCGGGTCGTGGTCACCACGCGGGCGCCGTGGCGGCGGGCGATCGCCGGGGTGGCGTCGGTGCACCGGTCGGCCACCACGATCACCGTCCGGGCCGTGCCGGCCGGCAACAGGGCGAGCGAGCGCCGGACGGCGTCGAGGCAGCGGGGCAGGAGGGCAGCTTCGTTGCGGGCGGGCACCACCACAGCGACGGCGTTGATCACCGGCGCCTCAGCACGTGCAGCAGGAACTCTTCGTCCCGGTGCTCCACCACGACGCCGAGCCGCGGGTGGTCGAGCAGGTGGCGGTGTGCTTCCCGGCCGTCGCGGGGTGCCTCCGGAGCCCAATGCCGCCAGTGGACGGCCACGATCTCGCCACCCGGGCCCAGCGCCTCGACGGCCCGCTCCACGGTGCGGGCGAGGTCAGCGTCGTCGAGGTAGTACAGCAGCTCGCTGAACACCACCAGGTCCACGGGGCCGCCGGGCAGCACCTCCGGCGCGGCTCCTCTGTGGACGCTCACCGAGGACGAGCCGGCGGTGGCCAGGAGGGTGCGCTCCACCGCGTCTGTGACGGGGTCCGAGGCCAGGAGCCGGTCGCACCGGCCGGCGAGCTCACGGGTGAGGGCGCCGGTGCCGCAGCCGGGTTCGACGACCGTGCCGTAGTGCTCCCGCGGAAGCGCCGCCAGCAGCAGCGCGCGCTTGCGGCGTTCGTACCAGCTCGTCGCCACCTGCCAGGGGTCGGGCGAACCCGCGTAGAGCTCAGCGAATCGGCCGACGGGCGCGGACCGCGCGGGCGGCACGCGGAAGAACGTCTCATGCGGCCGGTCGAAGTGGGCCAGCACCTCGGGCGGCAGGATCGGGCCCTCCCCGCGTGGCCCGGATTTCAGCTGCGACACGAACTCCCGCAGGCCCGCTGCCTTGGCCGCGCGCTGGGCGGGGGAGAGCGAAAGCGAACGGGCCAGGTTCCAGGGAACGTCCGCCGCGTCCGGCCGGACCCAGTGCCACAGCCAGATCGGGTACGCCCAGCGGTGTGCCGTCACGGGCGCCGCGGCCACCGCCGCACGGCCCGCCGCCTGGTGGTCCGGGTGCGGATCCTCGGGCCAGGGCAGCAGGAGCAGGTCCCGGCCGGCGGCGAGCTCCCGCAGCGCGTCGGTCAGCTCCGGGACGTGCTCGGCCAGGCCGGAGTCGGGCAGGCCGAGCCAGACCAGCTCTGCTCCGGACAGACCCTGGGCTTCGAGCGAACGCACCAGCTCCTCGCGGCGCGTCCGGCCGAGTTGCGCGCGCTCGTCCGCGTCGGCGTCGGGGAACGCGGCTTCGCCGTCGGTGGCGACGACCAGGGTCACCTCGGTGCCGGCCGCGTGCAGGTGCTGCACCAGGCCGCTCGCGCCGAGCGTCTCGTCGTCGGGGTGCGCCGCCACCACCAGCGCACGGCGGAAGTCCTCCTCCGGCCACGGCTCGAACTCGCGGGTCCACTCGCTCTCGGGCACGAACGGCTTCACGGCGTCACCTCCACCACCCGGCGGCCCAGCGCGGCGAGATCCCGCTCGCCGTGGTGCTGGCGGACGAAGACCTGCAGGTCGGCGAGCCGCTGCGCGAATCGCCGGTCGCGGCACATCGGCGCGGGCCCGGTGATGCGGGGCGCGCGGTCGAGCACCTCGCGGACGGTGTGCTCGACGCTCGCGCGGCAGGTGTCGTTGAGCAGCGCGGGATCCGCCGCGTCCTCGAGTGTGGCGGCGGTCGCGGTGAGCAACGCGTCGGCCGACGCGAGCGCGGCGTGCAGGGCACCGAAGTGGGCGAGCTGGTGCTCGTCGGCTTTCGCCGCCAGGACTTCGCGCACTACGTCGACGATCCCGGCCGCCCCGCCGAGCCACACCGCCGCCACGCCCGTGCCGCCGAACACGAACCCGGGCCGCTCGAGGTACCAGCCGGGCGGCCCGACGAGGGCTTCCGGCTCCACGGGCACGTCGGCGAACTCGACGTCCCCGCTGTCGGACGCGTCCATCCCGAGCGCCTGCCACGCTTCGGGCCGGCGCGTCACCCCGGGCGCCGAAAGGTCGACTTCCACCAGCCTGTCCTGCGCGGCGACGAGCGCCCGATCGAGGGTCGTGAGACCGGAGCAGAACCGGACGGTGCCGGTCAGCCGGTCTCCGTCCAGGACCGCGCCGGTGCCGCCGGACTTCGCGGCCCAGACCCCGTACCGCGCCCCAGGTTCCGGCTTCCGCCCGGCTTCGGCGAGGATCGCCACGGCGTCGGTGTGCCCTTCAGCGAGGCGCGCGAGGGCCAGGTCGCGGCGCCCCAGCGCGGCCAGCGCCGCCCAGCGCCGAGCCAGCCCGCCGTGGCCGGGCAAGGGCAGCTCCAGCGCGCCGCCGGCCGCCAGCGCGCGCAGCTCGGCGGCAACCCACTCGACGGTCCGAGGCATCGGAACCGGTTCCGGGGGTGGCGCATCGGCCAGCAACGAGGTCATCGAGGATTCCTGTCTGCCGCAGGGACGGGGATCGGCCGGGAGTGGTTTCGCCGCTGTAGTACGAGGAATGGCGCTCGGCGGCGAGGATGACTTAGGAGGGCGCGAGCTCGCCCGGGTGCGCGGCGCGGCCGAAGGGCGCCTGCGAACCGAATGTCTCGGCCTTCTCCGGCGGGAACATCGAGGGGATCACCGGTGTCCACACCGGATCCGGCGCCACGCAGTCGACGCGGGTCCCGCGCTCGGCCACGCCTGGGCCATCGAGTAGGTCCACGCGTGGATCGCGCCCTTGGTGGCGGAGTAGTCGACGAGGGACTTGTCGCCCCGCAGGCCGTTCACGGAGCCGGTGTTGACGATCGCCGGCCAATCGACCAGGTGGGCCGGCCCGCGGCGGTCGCGCGGAAGTAGCCGTGCATGTTCACGTCGAGCGCGCGCAGCCACTGCTCGTCGGTCAGATCCTCCGGCGAGCGGTTCCATCTCCTCGGTGACGCCGGGTGGCTCCTGCTGCTGCGGGCGTTGCTCGTCCGACATGCGATCTCCTGTGCGGTCGGGGGTTGCGATCCGCGGGTACCCCCGCCGAGGCGATTCCAAAGCTGCGGAGGTCATTTCTCGTGAGTTCGGGAGACGTCAGCGCGGTGGCACTGGCCGGTGGTTGCGGATCAGGTCGCTGCCGCGTTCGTAGTCCTCGTCGGCGTTGTGGGTGAGGACGCCGACCGCCTCGCCGTCGCGCTCGTACCAGACCGTGAAGCCGCCGTCGCGGGAAACCGGCCGCGCGGCGGCGAAGCCGTCGCCCCACGCGGCGTACTTGAGCACCTCGTCGCCGATTTCCGACCAGAAACCGGGAACCGCGTCCCACGAGGCGTCTTCGCCGGCGGCCGAACGGCCCGCGATCTCACCCATCGCGAGGCCTTCACCCCAGTGCTCGACCGCGAGCGCGCGCCCGGCGGCGGGGTTGTGGGCGAACGCGAGGTCGCCCGCCGCGTAGACGTCCGGGCGGCTGGTACGCAGGTGCTCGTCGGTGCGCACGCGGCCGTTCTCCACCGCCAGGCCGGCTTTCTCGGCGAGCGCGATCCGCGGCCGGATTCCGGTGGCCAGCAGCACCACGTCGGTGTCGAGCGCCGGGCCCAGGTCGGTGTGGACGCGGTGGCCCTCGCTCACCGCGTCGAGCCGGGTTCCGCGCAGCACGCTGGCACCCTCGGCTTCGAGCCAGTGCAGGATGAGCTCGCCGGCGTCGCGCCCGAGCCGCCGCTCCTGCGGCACGGAGTCGGCGCACAGCACCGTGACCTGAAGTCCGAGGCGGGCCAACGAGACCGCCGCCTCACACCCGATGAACCCGGCGCCGACCACGACGGCGCTGCGGGCACCTTCGGCCGCCGACCGCAATTCCCGGGAACTGCTCAGGGAACGCAGGCAGCGGACCTCCGGATGGTCGGCTCCCGGCACCGGCGGCCGGGCCGGTTCGGCGCCGGTGGCCAGGACGCACTGCGTGAACCCGTGCACGGCCCCGGAAGCCGTCCGGATCTCGCGCTCACCGAGCGCGGTGACGCGGTCGTCGAGGCTCAGTTCGACGTCGTCTCCCGGGCCTTCGAGCGCGAGGTCCGGCTCACCGGATTCGCCGCGGAGGAAGCCCTTCGACAACGGCGGCCGGGCATACGGCAGGGCTGGATCAGCGGAAAACAGCCGCACACGGCCCTTTCCGCCTGCTTCGCGGTACGCCCGGGCGGCGGACACCCCCGCCGGGCCACTGCCGATCACGACCAGTGTTTCGTCTGTCATGGCCCTCGGCTACCCGGTCGGGCGGCGGTTCTCACTTCTCCCGGGCGGCCCGCAGATCCGCGATGAACTCGGCCCGCGCCGTCTCGCGGTCGGGGGCGCGCAGGACGGACGAGGGGTGCACGGTCGCGACGCCGATGTCGAAGAGACCGGCGAACTCCTCGGGCGGCGCCATCGGCTCGCCGCGCCGCCGGGTGATGCGGAAGGCCGTGCCGTACACCGACTGGGCCGCGGTGGCGCCCAACAGGAGCAGCAGCCGCGGCCGCACGGCGCGCAGCTCGCCGACCAGCCAGGGCCGGCAGGCGACGACCTCAGCGCGCGAAGGCTTCTCGTGGATCCGCCGCTTGCCGCGTTCGGTGAACTTGAAGTGCTTCACCACATTGGTGACGTACATGGCTTCACGGTCGAACCCGGCTTCGGCGAGCGCCTCGTCGAGGAGCCTGCCCGCCGGGCCGACGAAGGGCTTGCCCTGCCGGTCTTCCTGGTCACCGGGTTGCTCCCCGGCGACCAGGACCTCGGACCGGCGCGGCCCCTCGCCGAAAATGGTCTGCGTGGCGGCGCGGTACAGCCCGCACCCCGTGCAGTCCGCAGCCGCCCGTCGCAGGCGGGTGAGGTCGGCGGTGTCGGGCGGTGCGGCGCCGTCCGCGTGGCTCGTCGGCATGGCGGCCGGTTACCCGGCTGGAGCCGCCGGCACACCTGCCACCTCAGGGCTGCGAAAGCCCCAGGTGGTCCCGCAGCGTCGTCCCCGCGTACTCCGTCCGGAACACGCCGCGGTCCTGCAACAGCGGCACCACGGTGTCGGCGAACTCGTCGAGCCCGCCCGGCGTCACGTGCGGCACGAGGATGAAGCCGTCGGCGGCGTCGTTCTGCACGAGGTCGTTGATGGCGGTCGCGACGGTCGTCGGGGAGCCGATGAAGGTCTGGCGCCCGGTGACCTCGATGACGACTTCCCGCGCGGTCAGGTTCTTGGCCTCCGCGAGCTGGCGCCACTCCTTGGCCGTGGCCAGCGGGTCGCGGTACATCCGCACGCTGGCGCGGCCCTTCGAGATCAGGTCCTCGCCGACGACGGGGTCGAAGTCGGGCAGCGGGCCGTTCGGGTCGTGCTCGGACAGGTCGGTGTTCCACAGCTGTTCGAGGAACTTGATCGCTGTCTGCTCGCTGACCTGCTGCAGCCGCACCTCGTGGGCCTTTTCGTGGGCGTCGGCGTCGCTGTCGCCGAGGGCGAACGTCGCGGCGGGCATGATCACGAGCTGGTCGGGCGTGCGGCCGTACTTCTTGAGGCGGCCCTTGACGTCGCGGTAGAACGGCTGGCCGGTTTCGAGCGTGCCGTAGCGGCTGAAGATGGCGTCGGCCGTGGCGGCGGCGAACTCGCGGCCCTCGTCGGAGTCGCCGGCCTGGATGGTGACCGGCCGGCCCTGCGGCCCGCGCGGCACGGGGAACCGGCCGTCGATGGTGAAGTGCCGGTCGTGGTGGGAGAACGCGCCCGCGTGGGCGTCGGACAGGAAGCGGCCGCTCGCCTTGTCGGCGACGACCTCGTCGCCGCGCCAGGAGTCGAACAGCTCCCAGGCCGTGCGCAGGAACGTCTCGGCGCGCGAGTACCGCTGGTCCTGCGGGAGGAAGCCGCCGCGGCGGAAGTTCTCGCCGGTGAAGGCGTCCCACGACGTCACGACGTTCCACGCCGCGCGCCCGGCCGAGAGGTGGTCGAGCGACGCGAACTGGCGCGCCACCTCGAGCGGCTCGTTGAACGTCGAGTTGATCGTGCCCGCGAGCCCCAGCCGCTCGGTGACCGCGGCCAGCGCCGAGAGGACCGTGAACGTGTCGGGGCGCCCGACGACGTCGAGGTCGTAGATGAGGCCGTTCTGCTCGCGCAGCCGCAGGCCTTCGGCGAGGAAGAAGAAGTCGAACTTGGCGCGCTCGGCCGTCTGCGCGAGTTTCACGAACGAGCTGAACTCGATGTGGCTGCCCGCCTCCGGGTCGCTCCACACGGTGGTGTTGTTGACGCCCGGGAAGTGCGCCGCGAGGTGGATCTGCTTCGGCTCGGTCATCGGGTCCCTCCTCAGGCGGCGTAGCGGTTCGCGGGGCGGGGCAGGCCGAGCCGGCCCCGCAGCGTGGCGGCTGCGTAGTCGTGGCGGAAGGCGCCGCGCCCACGCAGCTCGGGCACGAGCCCGCGCGTGACGGCGGTGAGGTCGTCGGGCAGCGCGCCTGGGCGCAGGCGGAAGCCGGTCAGTCCGGCGGCGTGCCAGTCGAGCAGCAGGTCGGCGAGCTCGGCGGGCGTGCCGGTGAACACGTGCGCGTCGGAGCTGTACTCGGCGCCCGCGACGTCGTCGAGGCGCGCCTTGCGGTCGGCGGCGGCGCCCGGCTTGTCGTCGAGGAACACCACGAGGTCGGCGAAGACCCGCAGCCGCTCGTCCACGGCGGCGCGGATCTTCGCGACGTCTGCCCGGTCCCGCGGCGTCACGTACACCAGGTCGGCGGCTTGGCCGGCCAGCCGGTAGGCCCGGTCGTTGTGCGCCAGGGCGGCGACGGGCGGCTGGCCCTGCGGCGGCCGCGGGGTGATCGACGGGCCCTTCACCGAGAACCAGCGGCCCTCGAAGTCGATGTAGTGCAGTTTCTCGCGGTCGACGAACCGGCCGGTGGCGACGTCGCGGATCTCCGCGTCGTCCTCCCAGCTGTCCCAGAGCCGGCGCAGCACCTCGACGTAGTCCGCGGCCTCGTCGAACAGCTCCGCGGCGTCGGCCGGTTCGCGACGGCCGAAGTTGCGGTACTCCTCCTCGTGGCGCGACACCTGCACGCGCACGCCCGCGCGGCCACCGCTGATGTAGTCGAGCGTCGCAATGGCCTTCGACAGGTGGAACGGCTCCGTGTGGGTGACCACGGCCGTCGGCACCAGGCCGATGCGCGAGGTCAGCGGCGCGACCCGCGACGCGATGAGCACCGCGTCGAGCCGGCCCTGGACGACGTCGGCGCGGTCCTCGAACGGGCCGCGGGCGTCGGTGCGCAGAGACAGGAAGTCCTCGAAGGTGACGAAATCCAGCTTCGCCGCTTCGGCCTCCTGCACCAGGTCGGTCCAGTACCCGGCGGTGAGCAGCTCGGCCGGCCGTGCCGCCGGCTCCCGCCACGCCGCCGGGTGCCAGCCGGCCCCCTCCAGGGCGACGGCGAGCAAGGGTCCACCTGCCATGTGCGCGTCCTTTCCGCTCGGCCTGCCTTCGCAGTGTGCGCCGGGATACGCGGGTGCGGCAGCCGGAACCAGCCATTGGGAAAGCCGGGGTTTTCCCGCCCGATCGGGAATAACGCCGTGGAGTAGCGTCCACGCGGAACCCGGAGTGGACGAGGGAGTGGTGATGGCAGGAGAAGGCCTGGTGACGGTCGCGAGCAGCCGACCGGTGGGGGAGACCGTGGACCGGCTCGTGGAGCTGGCCGAGAACGCGGGGCTGGTCGTGTTCGCACGCATCGACCACGCGGCCAACGCGGTCGCCGCGGGCCTCGAGCTGCGGCCCATGCAGCTGCTGGTGTTCGGCCACGGCCGCGGCGGTACCCCGCTGCTCGCCGACGGCCCCACGAGCGGCCTCGACCTGCCCCTGAAGGTGCTCGCCTGGGAAGACGACCAGGGCGCGGTACACGTCACCTACAACGACGCCACGTGGCTCGCCGAGCGCCACAACCTCGGCGACGCCAGCGCGGCCGCGGTAGCGGCGTTGGGCAAGGGGCTCGTGACGCTCGTGGGGAAGGCGACGGAGTAGCAGTCTTCAGCAGCGCCGAGCTCTGCGCGGGCTCGGCGCGAATGCGCTTGGACGGCGGGCAGGGCACTCGCCACTGGCGCAGTGCTTTGCCTGCCGTGGTGTGGGCGGAACTTTCGGCGTTGCCGGCGCGCTTTCTCGCCCCTGAAAGCGCCCCAAGCTGTTCCTCAGCTCAGCAACGACGAATGCCGCGCTGCCGTCGTCACCGGGCCGACCAGCGTGGGCTGCAGGCGGCGGGCCGCGTCGAGGTGGTCGGCGGTCCAGATCATCTTCACGGCGGTCGCGGTGCCCTGGTGGTCGTCGCCGGAGAGGTCGCGGTGGACGGCCGTCAGGAGGCGCGCGTCGGCGGCCGGGTCGCGGGACTTCACGGGCGGGACGGCGCCGGGGCCGGTGAGGGCGTCGGCGGTGGCTTCGTACCAGTGGGCGAGTTCGTCGCCGGCGGCGAGGACCTCGGCGCGAGCGGCGGTGCGGTCGCCGGCGGGGCCGCCCGTCTCGCGGCGCCACAGGTCCAGCACGGCCTCGGCGGTCAAGCGGAGCACCGCGACCGCCGTGATCATCGCGGCGACGTCGGCCAAAGGCACGTGCTTCGGGCCGCGCTCGGTGAGGAACACGCGGAACGCGTCGTCCAGGCGGCGGGCCGCGGCGGCGGCGCGGCGGTTCTCGTCGCCGGGCTCGATGGTCGCGGGGACGAGCGCGTCGCAGCGGCTCACGCCGTACTCGACGGCGCCGCGCAGGTAGCGGGCGCTTTCGGCGAGGCCGTCGGCGACGGCGCGCCGCAGCTCGGCCGCGGCGCCGCGGGGCCAGAACACGACCCCCACCACGAGGCTGACCGCGCACCCGAGCGCCACGTCCTCCACCCGCACCAGCCCGATCCGCAGCCCGGCCGGCGCGATGAGGGAGAACAGCAGCAACAGCACGACCGTGAACCCGGCCTGCCCGGCGGCGAACGAGATCACGGCGGGCGCGAGCCCCGTGAACACCACCGCGATCGGCAGCAGCGCCCAGAACACCGCCGTGTCGTGGCCGAGCAGCAGGATCAGCACGCTGCCGACCACGATCCCCGCGACCGTGCCGAGCAGCGCCCGCACCGCGCTCTGGCCGGTGCTCAGCGCGTTGGACCGCAGCACGGCCATGGTGCCGAACGCGACCCAGAACGAGTGCTCCACCCCGGTCAGCTCCGCGATGAGCACGGCCGCCCCTAGCGCGATGCCGCCGCGCAGGCTGTTGTGCAGCGTCACCGAGTTCCACGCGACGTGCGCGCCCGTCCGTTCCTGCACCGACGACAACGCCGAACCCGCGCCGTCCGGTCGCCGCCCGATCAGGTGCTCCCACCAGGTCCGCCGCCGCGCCGCCACGGTCAGCTCGATGTTCTGCGCGATCGCCGAGATCGCGAAGCTCATCTCCTGCGCGCGGAAGCTCGGTTCGAGCGACGTCACGAACTCCGCCGTGTCCGGGTCCGGCAACGCGGACGTCGCGGTGGCTTCCATCTCCCCGCGCGCGTCCCGCAGCCGCGCGAGCTCGGCCATCAGGTCGTCGGGCGCCGAAGCCACCACCTTCAGCAGCCCCGCGCCGTGGTCCAGCAGCACGGCGGCCGCCAGCTTGACCTCCGACACCGCCGCCGTCGTGGCGCCGTGGCCTTCGGCGACGGGCATCCGCGCCAGAATCCCCTCGAGCCACACGACCTCGTCGATGAGCCGCACGAGCGTGCGTGTCGAGGTCGTCAGCCCCGTCGGCCGGTAGGGCGTGCCGAAGAACGAGTCCCGCAGTGCGGCGACGGCGGCACTCGACTCCGCGACGACGTCGTCGACCTGCGCCACCACGTTCGGCAGGAACCCGCAGCGCACGCACTCGACCTCGGTCCGCAGCCGCTGCGCCAGCAACGCGCACGCCCGCGCCGTCGCGAGCCGCAGCGGGTTGCGCACCGGCGAGGGCCACAGCACGGCGACGGCGGCCATCGACACAACCCCCGCCATGCCCCAGCCCAGCAGCCGGTCGGGCAGTGTGGCGAGCGAGCCGGGCAGCGTCGCGGGCAGGATGAACGACACGAGCAACGACGTCGTGGCACTCGCGATCACGGAGCTCACCACGGCGGCGAACAGCACCACGAACGCCACCACCACCGTGGTCACCGCCGCGAGCCACACGACCCGCGACACCAGCGTGCCCAGCGAGATCAGCACACCGCCGGCGAGCACGAGCGCGCCCTGCGCGAACACCCGGTCGCGGATCGGCCCGCCGAAGTCGACGAACAGCAGCAGCGCCACCGAGCCGACGGACGCGAACAGGCCCGTCAGCGCGTTGCCCAGCACCAGGTTCCCGACCGCGAACAGCGACGGCAGGATGATCGCGGCCCGGCCCGTGCGGCGCAGGGCCGAGAGGTTGTTGTCCCGGCTTCGCAGCCACTCGAGAACCGTCATGGCCCGCCGTGCCTCCCACCGTCGAGGGGGCACCACGCCCGGACGCGAGCATGGTCGGGCAAAACCGCGCGTGTCAAGGACCCGCACCGGGCTTGGATCCACTGTGGAACGCCGCCACGCACCGCGCGGACCTGGTTGACGGTCCTCATGCTGCCCTGGGGCGCCCGCTCGCCGGCCGCACGATCACCCCGACCCTGCCCTTCGACGCGGTGACCGGCGTGCTCACTCACTCCAGGTCGACGCGCACCGTCAGCAGGTTGTTGCCCAACGTACGCACACCGACGCTGTTCAAGCGCGGCAACGACTTCAGCCGGGCCACGGCGTCGTCGTCGGGCAGGACGTGGGCGGTCACGCGGTGCCAGTGCCCACGCAGCCGCACGCGGACGTGCGGATCGGCCTGCAGGTTGCGGACGTACTGCGCGCGGGTGCCGAACTCCGACACCAGCCAGAACTCGTCGCCGGTGCGGCGGCCGCCGACGGGCGTGCGGCGGGGGAGACCCGACGTGCGGCTCGTGGTCTCCAGCAGGACCTGGCCGGGCAGCCGCGACAGCACGGGGTTGCCGACGCGGCGCTGGAACGTCGTCACCAGCCGGTGCCACCCGCTGCCCCGTTGGGCGGCTTCGCGCAGCCGCCACGGGATGACCACCGCGTGGGCGGGCGTCGCGAGCGCCCACAACGCCCGGGCCGGTGCGCGGTCGAACCGCACGGTCGTCGTCCACCGGACACGAGAGCCGACCTCGACGGTGTTGCGAGCGGTCAGCAGGCTTGACGGCGCTTCGAGCACCACCCGGCCGGGCTCGGAGCTCACGACCGTCCAGCCGAGCACGAGGCCCGGCCCCGGCCGGGTGCGCAGGCCGAGGCCGAGGCACCGCCAGCCCACGCGCAGGAACGTCCGCAGCGCCGCCGGCGCGTCTTCCCAGACGGCGCGCGCCCACTGCTCGGCGGTGCGCTCGTCGCCGGCGGGCCGGGCGAGGTCCACTGTGGACGTGTAGTCGGGGGTCACGCGGTCCAGGCTAGTGGCTCGAAGCCCCCGGCGCGCGAGCGTGCTCGACCGAGGCGGGCGCGTCCGGGCCCCAGCTGGCCAGCAGCCGCAACGCTTCCTCCGACTTCGAACCGGGCTCGGTGTGGTACACCGACAACGCCTGGTCCTGGTCTTCGGGCAGCGTGAACGTCTCGTAGTACACCGTCAGCTCGCCGACGAGCGGGTGCCGCAGCCGCATCGTCGCGTGCGTTTTGCGCTTCACGTCGTGCGCGGCCCACATCGTGCGGAACTCCTCGCTCTTCACCGACAGCTCCCCGACCAGCTCGGTGAGCAGCGGGTCGTTCGGGTGCTGCCCGGCGTCGAGCCGCAGCTGCCCGACGACGTCGGCCGCCTTCGTTCGCCAGTCCGGGTACAGGCTGCGCGCGGCCGGATCCAGGAAGACGATGCGGGCCCAGTTGCGGTCCTGCGGCGCTCGCGCGGTCCAGTCGCCGAACAGCGCCGACGCCGTCTTGTTCCAGGCGAGCACATCGGTGCGGCGGCCCCACACATACGCGGGCACGCTCTCGATCGCGTCCAGCATCGTCTGCAGCACCGGCCGCACCTGCTGCCGTTGCCGCGGTGCCGGCCGGTCGCGTTGCCGCGGTTTGGCCAGGTGCAGCAGGTGCGCGTGCTCGGTCTCCGACAGGTCGAGCGCGGTGGAGATCGCGTTCAGCACCTCGAGCGAGACGTTGCGGCCGTTGCCCTGCTCCAGCCGCGTGTAGTACGCGACGGAAACCCCGGCCAGTTGCGCGAGCTCCTCACGTCGCAACCCCGGCACACGCCGGCGTCGGCCGTACTCGGGCAGCCCGACGTCGGCGGGCTTCAGCCGGGCGCGCCGCGAGCGCAGGAACTCGCTCAGCTCCGCGCGCGGGTCCAGCGCCTGCTCGGTGCGAGGGCGCGTCGCCATGTCCCTCAGTATCGCGTCGGAACCACGAAAACGCTGCTCCTGAGCCTGTCCCTGCCAGTAGCAGGCATGCCGGACGTACGCGAAACGGGCACCTGGGTAACCCTGCCCGCCCGGCGCACAGTGAACCCGGGCCCGCCGAACGGCCCGGCACCAGGGAGAGGGATCAGTGAGATGACCGAAACCACCGCAGCTTCGCCCGCCACCGCGCGCGGCCGGGACCGGCTCCCGGGCAAGGCCCTCTTCGGCCTGTTCCTCGCCGGGTTCATCGGCATCCTCACCGAGTGCCTGCCCGCCGGCCTGCTGCCCGAGATCAGCCGGACCCTGTCCACGAGCGTCGCGGCCACCGGCCAGATCGTCACTGTCTACGCCGCTGCCACCGCGCTCGCCGCGATCCCGCTGTCGCGCCTGACCGTGAAGTGGTCGCGCAAGACCGTGCTGCAGGTCGCGCTGGGCACCGTCGCGATCACCAACGCGCTCACGGCGTTGTCCACCGACTACACCCTCACGATGGTGATCCGGTTCGTCGCCGGCCTCGGCACCGCGCTGGTCTGGACGCAGCTCGCCGGGTACGCCGCGCGCCTGTCGCCGCCGAGCGTGCAGGGGCGCGCGATCGCGATCGCGCTGGCGGGCACGCCGATCTCACTGGCCCTCGGTGTCCCGGTCGGCACGTGGCTGAGCACCTTCGGCGGCTGGCAGACGGCGTTCTGGGTCGCGGCGGCGCTGAGCCTGCTGAACATGCTGTGGTTCGTGGTGAACCTGGCGAACCTGCCCGGCCAGGCGGGCCACGAACGCTTCACGCTCGGCCAGGTCCTCGCGATGCCCGGGCTGCGCACGATCCTGTTCGCGCTGACCACGTACATGGTGGCGCACAACATCCTCTACACCTACGTGACCGACTTCCTGCGGTTCGCGGGCCTGGAGAGCCAGGTCGGGTGGGTGCTGTTCGCCTTCGGTGTCACGTCGGTGCTGAGCGTGGTCGTGGTCGGCGCGCACATCGACCACCACCTGCGTAAGCTGATCGTCGCGAGCACCCTGTTGTTCGCGGTGAGCGTGCTGGTCCTGGCGGTGCTCTCGGGTGTGCCGGCGTTCGTCTACCTCGCCGCGGCGGCGTGGGGGCTGGCGTTCGGCAGCTCACCCAGCCTGTTCATCGGCGCCGCGATCACCGCGACGGTCGAAGCCGCCGACGTGGCCCAGTCGATCGTGATCTCGTTCTTCTCCGGCTCGATCGCGCTCGGCGGACTCGTCGGCGGGCTCCTGATCGCAGGCCTGGGCACGGCATCGATCACGTGGGCTTCGCTGGTGCTGCTGGTCTTCTCGGTGATCGCGGTGGTCGGCGGTCGCGGGCACGCGTTCCCCAGGGGCGCCTGAGCACCCCCGGGGAACGGCGTCAGCGCGGGAAAACCGTGCCGTCGAACAGCTTCCGGGCCGTGCGCACGACCCCGCTGCGGCGAACCCGCGGCGGGGTTTCGCCCGCGTCCACCTCGACCTCGACCTGCAGGTGACCGGTCGGGTGCTCGACGTCGATGCGCGAGGTGCCGGGCAGCTTCGCCAGCTCGTGCCCGACAGCGCCGTCCAGCAGGAGCGCCGTGGCCACGCTGACGGCCCCGAGCACGCCGATCGACGTGTGCGGTTCGAGCGGGATGAACGTGCGGGTGCAGATCGTGCCGCCGTCGACGGGCGGCGCGACGAGCGTGGTCTTGGGGACCGAGCTGTCGCGCACGTCGCCGAGGCCCATCAGCTCGGCCGCCCGCAACCGCAGCGACTGGATCCGCTCGCGCAACGCGGTGTCGGCCTTGAGCTGCTCGACGGTTTCGTAGCCCGTGAGCCCGAAGTCGGCGGCCCGCGCGACGACCACGGGCATGCCGTTGTCCACACAGGTCACCGGCACACCGTCCACAGTGTCCACGAGATGCCCGGTCGGGAGCAGGCCGTGGCCCGTGGACCCGGCGGTGTCGGCGAAGTCGAGCACGACCGGAGCCGCGGTGCCGGGCACGCCGGAGATCGCCGTGTCACCCGCGTACTCCACGACTCCGCCGGACGTGGGGAAGCGGGCGACGGCGGTGCTGTCCGAGTTGACCATCCGGATCCGCACGGTCGTCTCGCCGTCCCCGGCCGGCACGAGGCCGCGTTCCACTGCGAACGGGCCGACGCCCGCGAGCAGGTTGCCGCAGTTCTGCCGGTCGCTCACGGTTGCCTCGGCCACGCCGAGCTGCAGGAACAGGTAGTCGACATCGGCACCGGGCGAGGTACTCGGCGACACCACGGCGACCTTGCTGGTGAGCGGGTGGGCGCCGCCGATGCCGTCGATCTGGCGCGGGTCGGGACTGCCCATGATGCGTAGCAGCAGGTCGTCGCGCTCCGCCGCGTCGGCGGGCAGGTCCTCGGCACGGAAGTACGCGCCCTTGGACGTGCCGCCGCGCATCAGCAGGCAGGGGACGCCCTTCACGCCTGTTCCTTCGCGTACTCCTCGGCGGTTACCCACCGCACGCCCAGCGAAGCGAGTTTCTCGCGCAGCCCGTAGCGGTCGAGCCCCAGCTCGCCGCCGGCCAGGGCCGCCCGGGTGGCTTCTTCTTTGGCCAGACGCGCCTTCGACGCGGTGATGCCCCGTTCGACGTCGGCCTGCGCGACTCGCAGCACGCCGTCGTCGTCGGCCAGGATCACGTCGCCGGCGTGGATGGTCTGTCCGCCGACGGTCACCGGCACGTTGACCGAACCGGCCGTCGCCTTCACGGTGCCCTGCGCGCTGATCGCCCGCGACCACACCGGGAAGCCCATTTCCTTGAGCTCCGCGACATCACGCACGCCCGCGTCGATCACGAGACCCCGCACGCCGCGCGACACCAGCGACGTGGCGAGCAGCTCGCCGAACATCCCGTCGGTCGAAGGGGAAGCGGTGGTGACGACGAGGATGTCGCCCGGCCGGCACTGCTCGACCGCGGCGTGGATCATCATGTTGTCGCCCGGCCAGCACAGCGCCGTCACGGCCGAACCGCCGATGCGGGAGCCGCGGTGCAGCGGGCGGTGCTCGGTGCCGACGTAGCCGACGCGCCCGAGCGCCTCGTGCACCGTGGCGACCCCGAAGCCGGCCAGCTCGTCGATCTTGTCGCCGGGCGCCCGGGGGACGTCGGTCACCACCACGTTGTTCATTCAGCCTGCTCCATCGCTCAGTTGTCGGTCTCACGCAGCGCGGTGATCACGCTGCGCAGGTGCGCCCGGGCCGCTTGCTCGGCGGCGTCCGGGTCGCGGCGGGCGATCGTGTCGATGATCGCCAGGTGCTCGGGCAGCGACACGTGCGGCCGGCCCGCGCGCATGGCGAGCCGGAACTGGTGGCGGACGATCTGGCCGTGGAGCCGCTCCAGCAGCTCCGCCGCCACGGACTGGCCCGCGATCTCACGCACCGTGCGGTGCAGCTCGCGGTTGAGCTCCGAGTACTTCGTCGAGTCGCCGTCGTCGACGGCCGACCGGAGCCGCCCCGCCAGCTCGCGCAGCGAGTCGATCTCGTCGTCGGTCACCTTCTCCGCCGCCTTGGCCGCGCACAGGCCCTCGAGCACCATGCGGCACTCGGTGATGGCCACGGCCTCCTCGACCGACACCACCCGCACCCGGGCCCCGCGGTGCGGAATGCGCTCCACCAGGCCTTCCGCGGTCAGGTCGATCAAGGCCGCGCGCATGCTCGCGCGCGTGACGCCGAAGGTCTCGGCCAGCTCGGCCTCCACCAGCCGCTGCCCCGGGACGACATCGCCTGCCAGCAGGGCGGCCCGCAGCGCGTCGAGCGCCGCGTGCTTGCCGGCCTCCCCTTCCTTGGGCGTGGTGGTCATCCCGGCTCCTCTCCTCGATGGTGACGCTAAGCATCCCATACGAGATTGTCAACAATTTCGTAGACGACTCTTGTGACGATCCGGGTCGGCGAGTTACGTTCCCCCGGACCACCCCCGGCCGCGAAGACGCGCCCGGCACGACAGGAGATGATCTCGACGATGACCGGACCGGCCACGTCACCGCCCGCCGCCAGAGGGGCCAAGACTTCGACCCGCAACGCCGTGATCGGCGCTTCTTTCGGCTTTTTCGTCGACATGTTCGACGTCTACCTGCCGGTGGTCGCGCTCACGCCGGCGATGAACTACTTCCTCCCGCCCGCGGTCTCCCCGGGCAGCCGGGCCGTGATCACGTCGCTGATCTTCGTGGCCACCCTCATCGGCCGGCCGCTCGGCTCGCTGATCTTCGGCCGCCTGGCCGACAAGGTCGGGCGCCGCCGCGTGACGCTGTGGTCGATCACCGGCTGCGGCATCTGCACGCTGCTCATCGCGCTGCTGCCCGGCTACCACGCCGTGGGACTGCTCGGCGTCGTGCTGATGGTGGTGCTGCGCCTGATCGACGGTGTGTTCCTCGGCGGCGAGTACACCGGGGCCACGCCGCTGGCCATGGAGGCCGTGCCCACCGGCAAACGCGGCTGGTACGGCGGCCTCGTGGGCATGGGTTTCCCGATCTCGTACTGCGCGATCTCGCTGGTGACGTTCATCATGCTGCGGATCACGCCCTCGGGCGGCTCCGACTCGGCCTACTCGCAGTGGGGCTGGCGCGTGCCGTTCCTCGTGGGTGCGGCGCTGTGCGCGGTGTTCTGCGTGTACTTCTCGCGCACGGTCGAGGAGTCCGAGACGTGGAAGTCGGCGAAGAAGTCGCGCACGCCGATCCGCGACGTGCTCGTGGGTTCCTCGCGCAAGCAGTTCCTGCAGGTGTTCGTGATCATGAGCGGCATCTGGTTCGCGTCCAACCTCGCCTCCGGCCTGCTGCCGAGCGCGCTGCAGTACCAGGCGCACGTGTCGGCGACGCAGGTGACCGCGGCACTGGTGATCGTGCAGGCGATCCACTCCGTGCTGTTCCCGTTCCTCGGGCTGCTCTCGGAGAAGATCGGCCGGCGCAAGTTCCTCGCGTGGTCCGGCATCGGCATCGGCGTGGTGTGCGCCGGCGCGTTCGCGACGATCAGCCTCGGCTGGTACTCCGGTTTCGGCGCGGTGCTGCTGCTCACGCTCGTGATCCGGCTCTCGGGGGGCAGCACGTTCGCGGTCACGCCGTCGTACCTGTGTGAGCGGTTCCCGCCCGCGGTGCGCGGCAGCGGGTTCGGCCTCGGCTACAGCATGCCGTTGATCCTGACCTCGTTCTACGCCTACTACCAGGGCTGGCTCGAGCACATCATGCCCTCGGGCTTCACGGCCGCGGCGTTGCTGGTGCTCGGTGGGGCGCTCGTGTTCGTCGGCTCATTGATCGGTCCGGAGACCAAGGATGTCGACCTCGGCGTCGCGACCGCGGGCCAGCCGCAGGCGAAGCCGGTGAGCGCATGACGACCATCACGCTGCTGGGCCTCGGTGAGGTGGGTTCCGTGCTGGCGGAAGACCTCACCGGGGTGGAGCTCACCGCGTGGGACGTGGCGCTGGCGGATCCGGCGAGCGCCGCCACGCGCAACGCCGAACGGTTCGGCCTGGTGTCCGCTGTGGACGCGCACGACGCCGTGCGCGCGGCCGATCTGGTGATCAGTGCCGTGACCGCGGCCAACGACCTCACGGCGGCGAAGTCGATCGCCGACGGGCTGCCCGCCGGCTGCTGGTTCCTCGACCTCAACTCCGCGGCACCCGGCCAGAAGCAGGCCTCGGCCGAAGTGATCGAGAAGGCCGGCGGACGCTACGTCGAGGCCGCCGTGATGTCGCCGATCAACCCCAAGCGGCTCGCGGCGCCGATGCTGCTCGGCGGCCCGCACGCGGCCGGGTTCGCGGAGTTCGCGCGTCCGCTCGGCTTCACCGGGCTGGAGGTCTACGCCGACGTGGTCGGCCGGGCCGCGGCCACCAAGCTGTGCCGCTCCGTGGTGATCAAGGGCGTCGAGGCCCTGCTCACCGAGTCGCTGCTCGCCGCCCGCGAGTGGGGTGTGGAGGGGCGCGTGCTCGGGTCGCTGTCGAACCTGCTGCCCAGCGACGACTGGGAGAGCCTCGCCGCGTACATGATCTCCCGCTCGCTGGAGCACGGTGTCCGCCGCGCCGAGGAGCTGCGGGAGGCCGCGGTGACCGTGGCCGAGACCGGCGTCGAGCCCGTGATGGCGGAGGCGATCGCACGCCGCCAGGACTGGGCGGCGGCCCACCGGCCCGTAGACCTGGGCGAGCTCGAGACCAGGCTGCTGCCGCTGCTCGACTCCGTCCGCACGCGAATGTCCGAAGAAGACCGGAAAGGCGACACCGAGTGATCATCGACTGTCACGGCCACTACACGACCGTGCCCGCGGCCCACACGAGCTGGCGGGACGCGCAGCGCGCCGCGTACGACGCGGGCACCGCCGCCCCGGCCTACCCGGAGATCGGCGACGACGAGCTGCGTGAATCGGTGCGGGGCCAGCTCGACCTGATGGCCGACCGCGGCGTGGACCTCACGGTGTTCTCGCCGCGCGCATCGGCGATGGGCCACCACATCGGCGACGAGGCCGTGAGCACCGAGTGGGCGCGCGTGAACAACGACCTCGTGCACCGCGTCACCACGCTGTACCCGGACAAGTTCATCGGCGTCTGCCAGCTGCCGCAGTCGCCCGGCGTGCCGGTCGAGCACTCCGTGGCCGAGCTGCGCCGCTGCGTGGAGGAACTCGGGTTCGTCGGCTGCAACCTCAACCCCGACCCGAGTGGTGGCCACTGGACCGCGCCGCCGCTCACGGACAAGAGCTGGTACCCGTTCTACGAAGCCATGGTGGAGCTCGACGTGCCGGCCATGGTGCACGTGTCGGCCTCGGACAATCCCAGCTTCCACGCCACCGGCGCGCACTACCTCAACGCCGACACCACGGCGTTCATGCAGTTCCTGCAGTCGGACCTGTTCACCGACTTCCCGGGCCTGCGCTTCGTGATCCCGCACGGCGGCGGCGCGGTGCCGTATCACTGGGGCCGCTACCGCGGGCTCGCCGACATGCTCGGCCGCCCCGAGCCCGACGAGGGTGTGCTGCCGAACGTCTTCTTCGACACCTGCGTGTACCACCAGCCGGGCATCAACCTGCTGTTCGACGTGATCAACGTGGACAACGTGCTGTTCGGCTCGGAGATGGTCGGCGCGGTGCGGGGCATCGACTCGCGCACCGGGCACCACTTCGACGACACCCGCCGCTACGTCGACGCGCTCGGACTGTCCGAAGAGGACAAGACCAAGGTGTACGAGGGCAACGTGCGCCGCGTCTACCCGCGCCTGGACCAGGCGCTGAAGGCGAGGGTCGGGTGAGCGCGTTCACGGCCGACCCCGGCTGGCTCTCCTACGACCCGGAACCGTCGAAGCCGGCCTTCGTGCTGCCGCCGGGCACCGTCGACGTGCACACGCATGTGTTCGGCCCGGGTGACAAGTTTCCGTACGCGGCGGAACGCAAGTACACGCCGACCGACGCGGGCAAGGAGCAGCTTTTCGCCCTGCGCGACTTCCTGGGCATCGAGCGCCAGGTGATCGTGCAGGCGACCTGCCACGGCGCCGACAACAGCGCGCTGGTCGACGCGCTCGACGCGGCGGGCGAGCGCGCCCGCGGCATCGCGACGATCCGCGGCACCGAGTCCGACGACGAGCTCGCCCGGCTGCACGCGGCCGGCGTGCGCGGCATCCGGCTGAACTTCGTGCGCCGGCTCGTGGACCCGAAGCCCGACGCGTACTACCACGACCTGGTCGCCCGGATCGCGCCGCTGGGCTGGCACATCGTGATCTACTTCGAGGCGGCGGACCTCGCCGAGAAGTGGGACCTGTTCACCTCGCTGCCGACCACGGTCCTGGTGGACCACATGGGCCGCCCGGACGTGACGAAACCCGTCGACGGCCCGGAGTTCGGCCGCTTCCGCACGCTGCTGCGCGAGCACCCGAACTTCCACGTGAAGGTCACCGGCCCGGAACGCCTCACGGTGGCCGGCCCGCCGTATGACGACGTGGTGCCCTTCGGCCGCGCGCTCGTGGAGGAGTTCCCGGACCGCGTCCTGTGGGGCACGGACTGGCCGCACCCCAACATGAAGAGCCACATGCCCGACGACGGCACGCTGGTCGACTTCGTGCCCCGCATCGCGCCGAGTGCCGAAGCGCGGCAGAAGCTGTTGGTGGACAACCCGATGCGGCTCTACTGGGCCGACTGAACGCGAGCCGACCGAACGCGAGCCGACTGAGCCGGGGAGCCGGGCCGTCCGAAGTGGACGGCCCGGCTCAGCCCAGCCGTGCCGCGGTGCGCGGGGTGCGGTGTCGCTGTCGCCGGGGGAGATCGTCGTCGGCCAGACCTCCGGTACCGGGTCCTTCGCCGAGGCGACGCGGGCGAGCACGATCTCGCCGAGCCGCCGGCCACACGCCTCCAGCGCGCTCCACGCGCGGGTCGACGCGGTGGGTGTGCTGCGGCCGGCCGGCCGGCCAAGGACCCCTACCGGTACCTGGTCAACGCCGTCGACCGGCGCATCGCCGACGCGTCCGTCATCTCCACACCCGTATTTCCGGTGACCACGGGCTGTTGGTGCTGGCCGACTGGTCGGGGTTGCCGCTCGACGTGCCTTCGTCCGCTGTGGATGGTTGGCTGGGTGCTTCGCTGGTTCTGGGGAACTATCGGGGCTCCGCTTCGGTGGGGGCGCAGCTGCGCCCCTGGGAAGCCGTCGTCTTCCGCCGCTGACGCCGCGCGGCAGCGACGACGCTTCCCGCTGCCGCGCTCAGCAACGCGACGACGGCGGTCGCGACGCGGAGAACCCGGCGGAACCGAGGCTGGCCGCAAGCAGCGCGAGAGACGAGAGCAGTGCGGCCGCGGAAAGCGAAACGGTCCGGACCAGTGCCCGCGCGCGCCGAGTGCGATCGTCGGAGGTGAGGACCCGGTCGAGCAACTGGAGGAAGGTGAGGCGGTCGGTGCCCCGGGGGACGGTGGTCACCGGTTCGCCGCCGCGCTCGGCCGATCGGCGGTGCGCGGTGCGAGCGCAGGGGCCGGCCCTGGTCGCGCAGCCGGCCGACGATCCTGTCCGGAGTCGGGCTTCGGTCGACGATCCGTGCGAATGTCGCCGAACGTTCGACCGGTCCTCGTGCCGCATCGAGAACGACGCCTTCCCCGAGGATCCCGGCCACGGGGTCGCACAGATCTTGGACCAGCGAGAACACCGAAGGACCCTGCTCCGTTTCGAGGTGGAGCGCGGTCCCGCCCAAACCGCTCCACACGTCGATCGCGCCGGCGTGTGCCACGAGTCCGATGCGGCGCAGCATCGCGCTGCCGAGTGCGACCGGACCGCAGTGCTGCCAGTGGAAGTCGTATCCGTAGCGCTCGCCCGAGCTCAGCTGCGGCGAACGCTCGAGGCGCGGGTCCACGCATTTCCCGTCGTAGGCCGTGTGCCTGATGGTTCCCCAGATCCGCGCCCAGTCGTTTTCTCCGATGTCACGGACCACGAAGCGGCAGGGCGTGGCTCGGCCGTCGACATCGAGCAACCGGAGCTCCAGGTGCGGCCCGGTGAAGGTGATGCGCAATCCGGGAACGCCATCGCGGCCTTCATTCGGTTCGAGAGAAGCCAGCAGCGCACGGAAGAACCGGGGCACCGCATCGTCGGCCACGCTGACCACGAGTGTGTCGCGGCGTGGGCTGACCTTCCTGAACACCCCGTGCCCGGTGGATCGGTGGGCGGAATACCGGACGGCGAGCAGGAGCGAAGTCTCCAGAACCCGCTGGTGCAAGGAATGCGCGGACGGAATCGTCGCGTCCCGCGGAGTGGTCGCGCCGGGGAGGTCGGCACTGATCGCCTTGTGGGCTTCCTGGTGCGTCTCACCGGTGAACCGGCGGCGCACCAAGGCGAGTCCGGCGACTGAAGTGGTCACGGCAGAGTCCTTCCTTCGTCACCGCCCGGCTCGGCGAGGAGGGATCCAGCCATGGTTCTTCAGGCACCACGAGGGTGCGATCAGTGGTTCGTGCTGTTCGGTGGTTCTGTCGCCCGGGTTGCCGGGTGGGCGACACCAGCAGTGCCCGCACGGTGCGCGACGAAGCATAGCGCAGGGTGAGTCGCGGATCGTCTCGCGCGGGGTTGTCCCGGCCGCAACTCACCCCGGTGAGGGAGCTCTCGCGCCGAGGATCAGACCGCCGGCTTCCAGCCCAGCTCCGGACCCAACCTGGTGGCGATGTCCGTCAGGATCTGCACGTAGTCGGCGTGCTCGAAGCTGAACGGCAGGGCGAACGCCACCTCCGAGACCTCCCGGAAAGCGGCGTCCGCGTACAGCCGCTCGGCGATGGACGCCGACGTGCCCACCAGGTCTTCGGCGAAGGTCATGCGGGCAGGGCCGTGGGCTTTGCCGACGCGGGGTAGGCGGAAAGCGGCGTAGGCCTCGTATTTCGCGCGCTGCTCGGGGGTCGCGCTGTCGGTCGGGATGACGACCAGGCCCTGGGACACGCGGGCGTCGGCGCCCAGGGGGTGGTGGGCGCGGAACTCGCGGATCTGCCGGGCCTGGATGGCGGCGAAGTCGATCTCGGTGGCGTCGGGGTCTTCGACGCGCACGACGCTGCTGGCCAGGAGGTTCATGCGGTGCTCGCCGGCCCAGCGGGCGGAGCGGGTGCCGGCGCCGCCGTACCAGAGGCGGTCGGCGAGGCCGGGGGAGTGCGGCTGGACGAGGGGCGAGTACTCCTCGATGCCCTCGGTGCCGCTGAAGTCCGTGGCCTTCTCGCCGCGAATGAAGCCCAGGAGGCGCTCCACGCGCCGGTAGCTGAAGTCCTCGGCCGACGCGGTGTCGGGGTAGAGCGCGGGCGCGAGGTGGTCGTAGTGGCGGGGCTCGCCGACGCTCAGGCCGGGGTTGAGGCGCCCGCCGGAGAGGACGTCGACCGTGGCGAGGTCTTCGGCGAGGCGCAGCGGGTTTTCCCAGCCGAGGGGGATCACGGCGGTGCCCAGCTCGATGCGGCTCGTGCGCTGCGTGGCGGCGGCCAGAACGGCGACGGGTGAGGAGATGCCGAACTGCAGGTGCCGGTGGCGCACCCACGCGCTGTCGAAACCGAGCTCCTCGCCGAGCTGGATGACCTGCAGCGTCGACTCGTGACCGGCCGCGGGATCGGCCTCGTCAAACAGCCCGATCGTGAGGAAGCCCAGCTTGCGCAACGGTTCCGAGGTGATCGGCACAGCAGTTCCTCCTGGCTCCGGGTTCTGCCCGAGATCAACCTCGACGCCGCCGGGATTGTTCCGGTTCCGGCGTGGTCCGGAGCACTTCGTCGGTACCTCACGAGACGTCCTGTTTCCCGGACTGAAACTAACTTGTAACGGGGCGATGGTTCCACTCCGCCGGTGCGCGCGCCAGAATCGCGCGTTGTGATCGCGTCAGAAATGCATTCGGAGGCTTGCCGTAAATCTTGAAAACAGGTACTGGCGCGAATCATTCGGACAAAGTTCCCGAACATTCGGATCGAGGCACATCCATGGTTGAACCCGCCCAGAAAACCGCATCCGCGGGCACTTCGCCGAGAATGCGCAGATCGGTCGGTTTCTACGGCCTGATGTTCGTTTCGCTCGGCTCGATCATCGGCTCCGGCTGGCTGCTCGGCGCGCTCAAGGCGGCGAAGGTGGCGGGCCCCGCCTCGCTCGTGTCGTGGGTGCTCACCGCGATCATCATGGCGACACTCGCCCTGATCCACGCGGAGCTCGGCGCCGCCTACCCGGTCGCCGGGGGCACGGCCCGGTACCCCGCGCTCGCGTACGGAGTGCTCGGCGGGTTCGTCGGCGGCTGGGTGGCGTGGCTGCAGGCGGTGGCGCTGGCGCCGGTGGAGGTCGAGGCGAGTCTCGAGTACCTCGACAACATCACCTGGGTCAAAGAACACCTGAATCTGCTGAGTCCCTCGGGCACGCTCACCGCGAGCGGATTCGGCTGGGCGACGCTGCTCATGGCGATCTTCACGCTCATCAACCTCGTCGGCGTGAAACTGCTGTCGGAAAGCAATTCGGCCACGGTGATCTGGAAGACCGCGGTGCCGGTGCTGACCGTGGTCGTGCTGCTGTCGCTGCGGTTCCACCCGGGCAACTTCACCGCCGGCGGCGGCTTCGCCCCGCACGGCGCCCACGGCATCTTCGCGGCGCTGCCGGTCGGCGTGGTGTTCGCGTTGCAGGGCTTCGAGCAAGCCGTGCAGGTCGGCGGCGAGGCGCGCGACCCACAGAAGGACCTGTCGCGCGCGATTATCGTCGCGATGGTGATCGGCACGATCGTCTACCTGCTGCTGGAGGTCGCGTTCATCGGCGCGCTCGACCCGGCCGCGCTGCTCAAGGGCTGGGACAACCCGATCGCACAAGGCTCCTTCGGCCCGTACGCCACGCTGGCGACCCTCGCCGGCGCGGGCTGGCTGTCGTACGTCCTCTACGCCGACGCCTTCGTCTCCCCGGCGGGCACCGGCATGCTCTACCTCGGCACGTCGGCGCGCCTGTCCTACGCGATGGGCCGCGAGCGCACGCTGCCGAAGGGCCTCGGCAAGCTCAACGTGCGCGGGGTGCCGGTGTGGTCGATCGGGTTGTCGTTCGTGGTCGGCGAGATCGCGTTCCTGCCGTTCCCGAGCTGGCAGTCGCTGGTCAGCGTGATCACCTCGGCCACCGCGCTGATGTACGCGTTCGCCCCGGTCTCGATGATCGCGCTGCGCAAACGCGACCCGGACCGCCCGCGCCCGTACCGCGCGCCGATGCCGAAGGTGCTGGCGCCCGCGGGATTCGTGGCCGCGAACCTGATCATCTACTGGGGCGGCTTCGACATCACGTGGAAGATCATGATCGCCGTCGTGATCGGCTTCGGTCTGTTCCTGATCGCGCGCGCGACGAGCCCGAAGCTGGAACGCCTCCCGATCGACTGGAAGGCCGCGCAGTGGATCGCGCCGTGGCTCGCCGGCCACGTGCTCATCGGCTATCTAGGCCGCTACGGCGAGTCGGGCAACATCAGCGTCCTGCCGGAGTGGATCGACCTGCTGGTGGTGATCGCGTTCAGCCTGGCGGTGTTCTACTGGGCCGTGAACGTCGCCGTCGACAGCGGCAAGGTGAAGGCGGCGGTCGAACGGGAGGCGCTGGAGCTGGCTGTGCAGTGAGGTCGCGGGTGACCGGTTTCCCTTGCGGGAGACCGGTCACCGGCGCCGCCACGCCCCAGGCGTCGTTCCTACGCGGCGGCTGAACACCCGGGTGAGCGCGGCGTTGGACTCGTAACCCACCCGAGCCGCGATCTGCGCGACGCTCAGGTCGGTCTCGCGCAGGAGCCGCTTCGCCTGGTGCAGCCGCCACGACGTGAGGTAGCCCAGCGGGGTCTCGCCGACCACGGCGCGGAACGCCGCCGCGAACGCCGAGCGCGAAAGGCCGGCCTCATTGGCCAGCGCCTCGACCGTCCACGGGTGCGCGGGGTCGGCGTGCAGCGCGCGCGTGGCGGCCGCGAGGCGCGGGTCGCGCTGGGCGGCGAGCCAGCCCAGGTCGCCGCCCCCGATGTCGCAGAACGCGCGGATCGCCTGGACGAACAGCACGTCCGCGAGCCGGCTGGTCACGAGCCGGGAGCCGAGGCCCGCGCCGGCCTCCTCGCGGGCGAGCAGGTCGAACGTCGAACGCAGCTGCTCCCCGGCCTCGCCGTGCAGGTCGAGCAGGAACAGGGGCGGCAGCATCGCGAACAGCGGTTCGGCCGCGGTGGCGTCGAAGGAGAACCGGCCGGACACGATGTCGGTGCGCGCGCCGGTGCCGCCGTGCGTCGCGACGGTGCCTTCCGGTTCGGTGAACAGGGTTTCGCACTCGACGAGCTCCCGGCCGGGCTCGTCCTCGAGCGTGAACTGCGCACCGGCGCGGACGACGAAGCAGTCGCCCGGCGCGAGCCGGCGCGGTTCGCCCACGTGCTCGCCCGTGAGCACGCACGAACCGGAGGCGATCAGCACGAGGCGGGTGGTCTCGGGCGAGTGGAAGGCGATGCCCCACGGCGCACCGGCCTCGATCCGCACGTACCGGGACTGCTCGATCCGCATCGCGGTGAGCACGTCCTCCACGGGATCCACGCGGTCCTCCTGGACGATCGGACAACGATTGCGGACCCGAAGGTAACACTCGTCCGGCTCAGCGGTTCTAACGTGAGTCTCATGAAGATCACCGAACTGTTCGACCTGACCGGCAGGACCGCCCTCGTCACCGGGGCGAGCCGCGGGATCGGCGCCGCCGTGAGCCGGGTGCTGTCGGAAGCGGGCGCGCGCGTGGTGCTGGTCGGCCGGTCCGTCGAGACCCTGGCCGCGGTGGCGCGCGAGCTCCCCGGCGACGCCGACGTGGTCGCCGCCGACCTGGCACGCCCGGACGCCCCGGCCGAGATCCTCGCCGCCGCGGGCCCCGTCGACGTCCTCGTCAACAACGCCGGCAGCGGCACGGGCGCGGGTTTCGCCGACCGGCTGCAGCTCGCCGACGTCGACGAAGCCTGGGCGGTGTACCTGCGCGCCCCGATTGTGCTGGCCGGCCTCGCCGCCGCCGGCATGGCCGCTCGCGGCGGCGGCAGCGTCATCACCCTGTCGTCGGGCGCCGCCCACCGCGGGCTTCCCGGCTTGTCCGTCTACAGCGGACTTCGCGCCGGCGCTGAAGCCGCCACCCGCGCGCTGGCCGCCGAGTGGGGCTCCCGCGGCGTTCGTTTCAACGCCGTCAGTCCCGGTGCCGTCCGCACCACCCTCGGCGCCTGGATCGTCGACGACGACGCGGCGCGGGCGAAGTACCTGGAGACCGTGCCCCTGGGCCGGGTCGGTGAGCCGGCCGACGTCGCTGCCGCTGTGTTGTTCTTCGCTTCCCCCGCGTCGTCGTACATCACCGGCCAGACCCTCATCGTCGACGGCGGCTGGGTCACGACGGCGCCGTCACCGGTGGGCTGAACCGGATTCCCTCGGAGCCGTTTTTCGCCGGGAGCGCGATGCGGTGGGCGGACGCGCTGCGCGATGCCGGCGCCGGTTGAGCGCGATCCGCACCTGATCAACGCCAGCGCGCACCTCGTCGCCGTCGGAAAGGCTTGACCGGCAAGAAAATCGCTTGACCGCGTCACCAGACTCGCCGGTATGGGGTCGTGGGGGCGGTTGCAGCTGGTCGCGGTGTTCGGGTCGGCGGGGGAAGGCCTGGTGCTGTCGGCGATTCCGCTGCTGGCCGTGTCGATCACGACCGACCCGCGGGAGATTTCGCTGGTGACGGTGGCCGGGCAGGCGCCGTGGCTGGTGTTGTCGTTGTTCGCGGGTGTGGTGATCGACCGGGTGCGGCGGACGGCGGTGCTGGCGGGGGCGTACGCCGTGCTCACCGCGGCCGCCGTGGCGCTCGCCGTGGCCGGGTCGCTGCACGCGCTGAGCCTGCCGGTGGTGGCGGTGGTGGCGTTCGTGGTCACCACGGCGTCGGTGTTCGGCGACGGGGCCAGCGGCGCGCTCGTGCCGGACGTCGTGGGGCCCGACCGGCTGGCGGCGGCGAACGCGCGGCTGCAGGTGATCGACCGGGGGCTGGTGCAGTTCGTCGTCCCGCCGTTCACCGGGGTGCTGCTCGGGATCGGGGCGGGGCTCCCGGCGTGGGGCGCCACGGTGGCCGCGGTCGTGGCTTTCGCTCTGGTCCGGGGGATTCCGTCGCCGCCGCCGGTCAAGTCGCCGGCGCACCCGTTGCGGGACATCGGCGAAGGGCTGCGGTACCTGGTGGGCACGCCGCTGCTGCGGTCGATCACGATCACCGTCGCGCTCGGGTCGTTCGCGGCGAGCGCGAGCAACGCGATGCTCGTGCTCTTCGCGACGCAGGTGCTGCACCTCGGCCCCGTCGGCTACGGCGGGCTGATGGCGTGCCTGGCGGTCGGCTGGGTCGCGTCGTCGTTCGTGGTCGACCGGGTGGTGCAGCGGCTGGGCTACTCGTGGTCGATGCGGCTGGCGCAGAGCTGCGGGGTGGTGGCGCAGCTGGCGATCGCCGTGGTGCCGCCGTGGCCGCCGGTCGTGGGACTGGTGCTCGTGTTCCTCACGGCGACCACACTCGTGTGGAACGTCTGCTCCCAGTCCTCACGCCAGCGCTTCACGCCGTCGCCGCTGCTGGGCCGCGTGCTCACCAGCCACCGTGCTCTGGCGTGGGGCCTGACGCCGCTCGGCGCGCTCGCGGGCGGGTTCGTCGCCGCGCACGTGAGCCTGCGCGCGGTGTGGGTGATGAGCGCGCTGATCCAGCTGGCCGGCGCCGCGGTGGTGTGGTGGCAGCTCTCGCCCGCCGCCTTCCGCGACGCCGAGCTCGCTCAGGCCCGCTTGGGCAGCTTCCAGCCCGGCCGCGGGAAGTGACACGTGTACCCGTCGGGATAGCTCTGCAGGTAGTTCTGGTGCTCGGGCTCGGCCTCCCAGAAGTCACCGGCGGGGGTGACTTCGGTGACGACCTTGCCGGGCCAGAGGCCGGAGGCCTCGACGTCGGCGATGGTGTCTTCGGCGACCTTCTTCTGCTCGTCGTTGGTGTAGTAGATCGCGGAGCGGTAGCTCATCCCGATGTCGTTGCCCTGGCGGTTCTTCGTGGTCGGGTCGTGGACCTGGAAGAAGAACTCGAGCAGGTGGCGGAAGTCGGTCTGGGCGGGGTCGTAGAGGACCTCGATGGCCTCGGCGTGGGTGCCGTGGTTGCGGTAGGTGGCGTTGGGCGTGTCGCCGCCGCTGTAGCCGACGCGCGTGGACACGACCCCGGGCTGGTGGCGGAACAGCTCCTCCATACCCCAGAAGCACCCGCCGGCGAGGATCGCCTTTTCCGTGGTCATGGTTCGTCATCGTAGCCGCGTCGCAGCAGGCCGAGCACGAGCGCGAGCGGCGGCCACGCGTCCCGCCCTCGACGGGTGGCCGTGAACGACCTCAGCCGCACGTCCGGCCCGGTCAGCGGCAGCAGTGCCACCTCCGGTCGCGTCGGGCGCGCGACCGGCAGCAACCCGACGCCCGGCCCCGCGACGATCAGGTCCTCGACGAGGTCGAGGCTGTCGGCCAGGTGCGTGACGCGCGGGGTGAACCCGGCCATCGTCGCCAGCGTGCGCACCACGTCCTCGTCGGCGCGGTTGCGGGAGTTGCCGATCCAGTCGTGGTCGCGGAACGCCTCGAACACGGCCAGCGTGCCCTCGCCCGCCACGCGGTCCGCGTCCGTCGCCGGCACACCCAGCCCCCACGCGGCCGTCCACAGAGGACGGACGTCGAGCGACCGGTCGGTGGTCGCGGGCGCGAGGTCGTAGTCGTAGATCAGCGCCAGGTCGACGTCGTCGGTCAGCAACTGGGCCAGGGCTTCGGCGGGTTCGTACTCGCTGATCACCAGCCGCACCCGCGGATGCGTCCGCGCCAGCCGGTCGGCCGCCGGCAGCAGAGCGCGCCGGATCGCCGTCGCGAAACCCGCGACCCGTACGGTGCCCGCCGGCTCCGCGTGCGGGTCGAGGTCCGCCCGCGCGGCCTCCACGGCGGCCAGGATCGTCACGGCGTGCTCGGCCAGCCGCTGCCCGGCCGGGGTCAGGCGGACGCGGCGGCCGTCCGGTTCGAGCAGCGGCGCGCCCGTCTCCCGCGCCAGCGCGGAGATCTGCTGCGAGACCGTCGACGTGGTGGTGTCGAGCACATCAGCGACGGCGCGCATCGAGCCGAGCCGCGACAGCTCGAGGAGGAACTGCAGCCTGCGGGTGTCCATCTCGCCATTGTCCAGGATTCCTGGACGGTACGTTCACGATCGGCATGTGGACACGAACGGTGGGCATCGGTTCTGCTGGACGCGTGCTCTCCTCCTCCACCCGCACCGGGGCGGCGCTCGCCGTCGCCGCGATGCTCTGCGTGCAGCTCGGCCTGGCCCTGTCCGTCGGCCTGTTCGACCACGTCGGGCCCGAGGGCGCCGCGTGGCTGCGGCTCGCCTGGGCCGGGGTACTGGTGCTCGTGCTGGTCCGCCCGCGCCCGTCCTCGTTCAGCCGCTCGGCACTGCTCGCGTGCGTGGTGCTGGGCGTCGTCACCGCCGGCATGACGATGCTGTTCATGGCCGCCGTCGCGCGGCTGCCGCTGGGCACCGCGAGCGCACTGGAGTTCCTGGGCCCGCTCACGGTCGCGATCACGCGCGGGCGCGGCGGCAAGCGCCTGTGGCCCGTGCTCGCCGCCGTCGGCGTGCTGCTGCTGACCGAACCGTGGGAGGGCGGGGCGGACCTGGTCGGCGTCGGATACGCCCTCGCGTCGGCGGTCTGCTGGGCGACCTACATCCTGCTGACGCAACGCGTCGGCGACGAGGTGTCGGGCGTGCGCGGGCTCGCGGTGTCCATGCCGGTCGCCGCGATCGTGGCGACGCTCGTGCAGGGGCCGGCGGTGTTCGGGCACCTGTCGTGGGAGCTGCTGCTCGCGGGGCTCGGACTGGCGATCCTGCTGCCGGTGGTGCCGTTCAGCTTCGAGATGCTCGCGCTGCGGCGGCTCACGGCGTCGGCCTTCGGCACGCTCATGAGCCTCGAACCCGCCATCGCGATGACGATCGGGCTGCTCGTGCTCCACCAGGTGCCCGACCTCGCCGCGGCGGCGGGCGTGCTGTTCGTGGTGGTCGCGGGCGTCGGTGCCGAACGCACGGGCGCGCGGGAACGCGTTGCGGCGCCTTAGGTTCCGCCCAGACGCGCCCGGCGAGCCTGCAGGAAGGCACGTTCGGTGTCGTTGCCGACCAGGCTGATCGCCTCGTCGTAGGCGGCGACCGCTTCCGCCGTCCGGCCCAGCCGGGTGAACAGATCGGCGCGGGTCGCCGGCAGCAGGTGGTAGCCCGGCAGGTCCAGCTCGTCCACAGCGGCCAGCGCCGCCGCCGGACCGTGCACTTCGGCGACGGCGACCGCGCGGTTGAGCGCGACGACCGGCGTCGGGGAGTGCCGCAGGAGCTGGTCGTAGAGCGCCAGGACCTGCGTCCAGTCGGTGGCCGGCCCGTCCGTGTGCACGGCGTTGATGGCGGCCTGCAGCTGGTACGGGCCCGGCTGCCCCCGGCGCAGGCAGCGGCGCACCAGGTCGTGGCCCTCGGCGATCAGCTCGCGGTTCCACCGCGACCGGTCCTGGTCCGCGAGCACCACCAGCTCACCCGAGGGACCCACGCGCGCCGGGCGGCGCGCTTCGGTGAGCAGGAGCAGCGCCAGCAGCCCGAGCACCTCCGGCTCGTCCGGCATCAGCCCGGCCAGCGCCCGCGCCAGGCGGACGGCCTCGAGACACAGGTCCGTCCGCACCAGCTCACCGGACGTCGACGTGTAACCCTCGTTGAAAACCAGGTACAGCACGGTGAGCACGGGCGGCAGCCGGTCGGGCAGGTCGGACTCGCCGGGCACGCGGTAGGGGATGCCCGCGTCGCGGATCTTCTTCTTGGCGCGCACGATCCGCTGGGCGACGGTCGCCTCCGGCACGAGGTAGGCCCGCGCGATCTCCGGCACCTCCAGCCCGCCGAGCAGCCGCAAGGTGAGCGCGGTCTGAGCGAGCGGCGAGAGCGCCGGGTGGCAGCAGGTGAAGATCAGGCGGAGCTGGTCGTCGCGCACGGGTCCCACCTCCTCGGGCTCGTCGGGCTGGTTCAGCAGCAGCGCCTGTGCGTGGCGGGCGTCGCGAGTGGATTCGCGGCGCAGGCGGTCGATGGCGCGGTTGCGGGCCGTGGTCACGATCCACCCGCCGGGGTTGGGTGGCAGGGCGTCGGCCCACTTGGTGACGGCCACCGCGAACGCGTCCTGCACGGCCTCCTCGGCGAGGCCGATGTCGCCGAGCAGCCGCGTCAGCGTGGCCACGCAGGGGCCGTACTCCGCCCGGTAGACGCTGTCGAGGTCCACCGGCGCCTCAGCGCTGCGGGATTTCGCCGAACGGGCGCACCTCGATCGACTGCCCGCAGGCCAGCGCGCACTTCCCGGCCCACGCCAGTGCCTGGTCGAGGTCGTCGCACCGGATCACCCAGAACCCGCCGAGCTGTTCCTTCGTCTCGGTGAACGGGCCGTCGGTGACCGTGACCGTGCCGTCGCCCGGCCGCACGACCGTGGACGCGTGCGAAGGCTCCAGGCCGCCGACGAACACCCACACCCCGGCGGACTTCATGTCCTCGGTGACCTGGCCGGTCCGGGTCAGCATCGCCTCGAACTCTTCCTCGGGCTCCGGCTTGCTCTCGTCGAGCTGGACGGCGAGCAGGTACTGCTTCATGGTGGGTTCCTTCGCTCGGGCGACCGGTCCGTTGGCCGGTCCGTCACCCTGTCCACGAACCGGCTCGACGCCATTCGACACCACGAAGGGAAAAACGTCTCGCTTTTGCCGCTTTCCCGGCCCTACGCGTCGGCCAGCAGTTTCTCGCGCTTGCTCGCGTAGTGGATCGCCCACGCGGCGGCGCCGAACGCGAGGCCGGTGAGCGGGTTGCCCATCGCGATCTTGGCGACCGCGAGCCAGCCGGTGCGGTCCTGGTCGTAGAGGTACTGCTGCACCAGGAACCGCGACGCGAACACCAGCGTGGCCGTGGCCGTGGCCAGGTCGTAGCCCAGCCGCGAGCGCCGGTCGGCGAGCCAGGTCATCTTCTCGCTGTTGACCAGGCTCCACACCACGCCGACCAGCGGCCGGCGCACGACGATCGACACCGCCAGCACCACGAAACACGCGAGGCTGAACCAGATGTCGGACAGGAAGTAGCCCTTCGCCGAGCCCGTGAGGAACGCGATCAGCGACGTGATGGCCACCCCGACGAAACTCGACACCGCCGGCTGCAGCGGCTTCTTCATCACCACGGCCAGCACCACGAACACCACGCCCGACGCCACGGAGGTCACGATCCCCGGGATGAGCCCCGCGAAGGAGTTCACCACCACGAACACCAGCGACGGCAGCGACGACACGAGCAGGCCCACCAGCCCGCCCGTCCGCTCCCACGCTGTGCGCGGCCGTGGCTCGGAGGCGGACCCGGCGTCGTCCCGCCAGGCTTCGGTCTTCGTCCCAGGTCGCTCCACACCTTCGATTGAAACGGGCGGGAACTAGGCAAACTCCTGGCTTGGGCCCACGGCCGGGTGGTCCGGGTGGTCACCCTGCGTGGGCCGGGCTCGTGGTGAGTCGTCCCACACCCGCCGGGCCCGGCTGCCGCTCCCCGCAGGAAGGTGCCGCTTACCTGCGAGTGCGTACTTCTGGATCACTCCCGCGGTCCTTAGGCTGGGGGCATGCACGTGGAAATCTGGAGCGATGTCATCTGCCCGTGGTGTTACCTCGGGAAGGCGCGGTTCGAGGCGGCGCTGGCGGGGTTCGAGCACCGGGACGAGGTGGAGGTGACGTTCCGGTCGTTCGAGCTGGACCCGTCGCGCGACACGGTGGAGCCGTTGCAGAAGATGCTGACCGCGAGGTACGGGCCGCAGGCGGTGGAGATGGAGGAGCGCCTGGCCGGGCTCGTGGCGGAGGTCGGTCTCGGGTACCGGTCCGACCGGGAGATCGGCAACACCTTCGACGCGCACCGGCTCATGCACCTCGCGCGCGAGCGTGGGCTGGAGCGCGCCATGGTGGACGCGTTGTTCAAGGCCAACTTCGCCGAGGCGCGGCCGCTGTTCACCGGGGACACGCTGCTCGACGTGGCGGTGGAGGCGGGGCTGGACCGCGAAGATGCAAGCCGCGTGCTGGCCGATCCGGCGGTCTACGCGGACGCCGTGCGCGCGGAGGAGCGGGAAGCGGCGCAGCTCGGCGCGACCGGGGTGCCGTTCTTCGTACTGGACCGGCGCATCGGCGTCGCCGGCGGGCAGGCCACCGAGGTGTTCGCGCAGGCGCTCGAGCGCGCGTGGAGCGAGCGCGCCGCGTGACCGCGGTCCTCTGAGTCCACTGTGGACGGCGCGCTCAGCCGGACCAGCCGCTGAGCCGGTTGAGCAGCCGTTCCAGCACTTCCGGGTCGGCGGCGACCGGCGCGCCCGACACGGGCTCGTCCACGAGGGTGCGGCGTTCCTGGCGGCGCGGCAGGCGGACCTGGCCCGCGGTCAGGCCGCCGGGCAGCGGCATCTCGCACCACGTGAGGCGGCCGTTGCGCAGCGGCTCCACGCCGATCCGCTCGCCGGGTGCGGTGCGCGGCGGGTTCGGGCCGACCAGGTCGTCCTCGATCTCGACCACCAGCACCTCGCCGCGCAGCTGCAGGCGCACGGTGATGAACGCGGGGGCGGCGGTATTGCTCTGGTCCACGATGTCGCCGACGAGCCGCGACGTGGTGGCGGTGACCTGTTCCAGCATTGGCAGGAGCGACCAGTCCGACAGGATCAGGCGGACGAACAGCTCGGTGCACGGAACCGCACTGGGCTGAGCCACCAGCCGGAGATCGTCCACCTGGGTGGTGCGCGTGCTCAAGCCTCACCTTCCTCGTCGGCTCACTGCCGCCCTCCGCGGGCGGGACCGGTTGGGGCATCATGCCATCGACCTCTCGCCGGTTCGCGGCGGGAGGTCGATGTGCGTGTCCGCACGGTCACGCATCCGGATTCGCTGGGTGAACGCCCCAGGTCACAGCTTCGAGGTGCTTGGGCGAAGGGGGAGAAGCCGCGTGTTCCTTGTGATCGGCGATTGGTTCGTCTCGTGACCGGCCGCACCGGCGAGTTCTGCTCAGATGTCCTTTTCACCCAGGTCCCAGTACAGGCCTGTCATGATCGCGACGGCCTCGCGCGCCAGGGGAGCGAGCAGGTGCTCGTCGGGCGCGTGCTGCGCGCAGGCCGGATACGAGTGGGGGAGCCAGATCGTCGGCAGGTCCAGGACTTCGGCGAACGCGTCGTTGGGGATCGTGCCGCCGAGGTTGGGCAGCAGCACGGGCGCGCGGCCCGCGGTGCGGGCGAGGGAGCCGGCGGCCCAGCGCACCCAGGGGTGATCGGGATCGGTGCGCGTCGGTGGTCGGCTTTCGGTCACGGCGACGTCGACCATCGGGAAACCGTGCTCCGCCAAGTGGTTCCGCAGTGCCGGCTCGAGCCCGGCGAGGTTCGTGCCCACCACTGACCGCAGCTGCAGCGTCGCCTCGGCGCGGCCCGGGATGGCGTTCACCGGTGACGCGGGGGTGCCGGCGAGGAACGCCAGGACCTCCACGGTGTTCCAGCCGAACAGCCGTTCCGCCGGCGTGAGATCCGGCTCGCCCCAGTCCTCGTCGACGGCCGGGTCGTCCGCGCCGCCGCCGACCGGGACGGCCGCCAGCGCCTCCCGCACGGACGCCGGGATCGCCGGGGGACGCAGTCCGGGCACCAGGATCCGGCCCCGACCGTCCACAATCGACGCGATCGCGGTGGCCAGCGTGGTGGCGGCGTTGCGGAGCACACCACCCCAGTTGCCGGAGTGGTGGTCGCGCGGGCGCAGGTCCGCGGTGAGCGTGAACTGCGTGACGCCGCGCGAGCCGAGGAAAAGCGTGGGCAGGTCGGCGCGTACGCGCGGCCCGTCGGAGGCGATCAGCACGTCCGCGCGCAGCTCGTCCCGCAGCTCGCCGCACACCTCGACGAGGCCGGGGGACCCGCGTTCCTCGCCGGTCTCCACGAGCACGACGAGGTTGAACCCGAGCTGCCCGCGCGCCCGCAGCACCTCGCGCAGGGCGAAGAGATTGAGCGTGTGCTGGCCCTTGTTGTCGGCCGACCCGCGGCCGTACCAGCGCTCGCCCTCCGCGATCAGCGTCCACGGGTCGAGGCCTTCGCGCCAGCGGGGTGCTTCGCCGTTGACGACGTCGCCGTGGCCGTAGAGCAGCACCGTCGGCCGGTCGGCGGACTCGTGGCGGGTCGCCACCAGCAGCGGGCACTCGGGCGCCACGGGGTTCTCGGCGACGCGGGTGCGGCAGCCCAGGGCTTCCAGCGCCGGGGCGAGCTCGTCGGTGAGGTACGCGCGCAGCCGCGGGTGTCCGTCGGTGAGGTTGCTCTCGGTCCGGTAGGCCACGCGGCGGGCGAGCTCGGCGAAGAGCTCGCCGGAGTCGAACCGCGTCAGGGCCTGGTCGATCGTGTCCGCGCGCTGCATAGAGCACCTTCCGTCGGGGATGCCGGGGTCTGTTCTAGCACCCGGCCCCGACGAAAAAGGACTCAACCTTTTCGCGGTCCCGCTCGTCTGACCGGTCATGTACGCGCGCGAGGACCGGCATGGCCCGAGGTGACAGCGAGTTCGCGGACTTCGTCCGCGCGGTCTCGCCGCGGCTGCTGCACGCCGCCTACCTGTTGACCGGCGACCGGCACCAGGCGGAGGACGACGTCCAGACCGCTCTGGTGCGCACGTACACGTCGTGGCCGCGGATCCGCAAGCAGGACCCGTTCGCCTACGCGCGCAAGGTGCTGGCCAACCACGTGATCGACCGTTGGCGCCGCCCGTACCGCGAGCAGGCCACCGAGGAGGTGCCCGAGCGTGCTGTCGAACGCGACTTCACCGCCGGCGTCGTCGACCAGGAGTGGCTCATGCGGGCGCTGGCGCCACTGAGCCCGCGGGAACGCGCGATCGTGGTGCTGCGGCACTTCTGGGACCTGTCGGAGGCCGACGTCGCGGCCGAGCTGAAGGTGTCGCTGGGCACCGTGAAGAGCACCAACTCGCGGGCGCTGGCGAAGATGCGCGGCACGGCCGCCGAGCGGCACTCGTGCGCGGCGGGGCAGGCGTCGTGACGGATCTCGAAGCGCTGCGCGGGGTGCTGGCGGAGCCGCCGCCCGTGGAGTTCTCGGCCGTGGACCTGGCCGACGTGATGCGCCGGGGACGCCGCCGGCGTCGCCTGCGCCGGCTTTCGGCCGCCGCCGCGACGGTGGTCGTGCTGGTCGGCGTCGTCGTGGGCGCGCAGCTGTTGCGGACTCCCGGTGCGCCCGCGGTGACCACGCTGGCCGTCACGGCCGCCCAGCCCGAGCGACGCGCCGCGGCTCCGATCGGTGAGGTGGTGGGCACCAAGATCGAGGACCCGGAAGGCGAGGTGGTGCTGTTCTTCGAACGCGCACCAGCGGGACCCGACAGCTCGCCGTACCAACTGGTGCTGGGCCACCGCAAAGGCGACGGCATCACCGCCGAGCTCGCCACCGGCTCCCGCTCGAGCGCACCCGGCTTCCACGCCCTCACCGCGGGCCGCCCGGGCCGGGACCTGCCGCTCTACGGTTACTACACCGGCCCCGCCACCCGCATCACCGCGGAGGTGGGCGGCCTGATGTACGGCGCCGAGGCGCAGCACGTCGAGGCCTTGGCAGTCACGGTGTTCTGGTTCCCCCGCCGCGACACCACCGTCTTGGGCGGCATCGTGACGTTACCGATGAACGCGTACAGCGCGGCGGGTGACTCGCTGCCGAAGTGACGGCTCAGACCGTCCGCGCCGCTTCCCACGCCGCGCTCGCGCTGAAGTACGTGTCGTAGATTTCCTGGACCTCCAGGAGGCTTTCGGGGGCCGCTTTGCCGTACGCGATGCGCTCGAGGTGGCGGAAGTACTCGAAGCGCTCGACGCCCGGGGCGATGACGATGAGCAGGGTGGCGTCCTCGCCCGGAGCGGCGGCGAAGGCGTGGGTCAGGTCGGGCGGCACGACGACGAGGTCGCCGCGGTCGGCGGTGACGACGGTGTCGCCGGAGAGGACCTGGACGGTGCCGCCGAGGACGTAGAACAGCTCGGCCGAGCCGGCATGGTGGTGGGGCGCCGCGCCGTTGGCGCCGTCCTTGAGCTCGACCTGGATGGTCGACAGGGCGCCGCCCGTGGAGCTGCTGTCGGCGAGCAGCTTGACGGTCGTGGGTGCGCGGCCGATGACCTCGGCGTCGCCCGAACGCACGATCACGGAGTCGTCGAAGCTGGGAATGACGATGGACATGTGAAGCCCCCGGGAAGTCCGTCGTGGGATCGCGGCGGCGCCGGATCCGAGGCGAACCTACCACGCCTGCCGTCGGCAGCACCGCCGTGAATTTCCCCAGTGTGCCAACGGTTTTCCGTGACCGGGGCACGGCACTGGCGAAGGGGAGGGGTGCCTCCGTATAGTGGAGCGGAGGCACCCCTCCTCTTATTCACCGGGAGCGACCATGTCCGCACACCAGGCCATCGAGGACCTGATCTTCACCTACGCCGCGCACGTCGACTCCGGGAACTTCGCCGCGGTCGGCAAGCTGTTCGCCCACGGCACCTTCGCCGGTGGCGACCCGGCGACGGGGCGCGAGGCCGTGGAGCGGTACTTCCACGACACCCTTGTGCTCTACCCTGACGGCACCCCGCGCACCCGCCACCTGACCAGCAACGTGCGCGTCCACGTCGACGAGGCCGCCGGCACCGCCACGGCCCACAGCTACTGGACCGCGCTGCAGGCCGCGCCGGGGCTGCCGCTGCAGCCGATCGCGTCGGGCCACTACGACGACCGCTTCGAACACGCACACGGCGAGTGGCGCTTCGTCGAACGGCGGCCGCACGTGGCGCTGGCCGGGGACCTCAGCCACCACCTCAAAGCCGCGTGACCCGCCCGCTACGCGCTGATGCCCGCCGCAACCGCGAGCGGCTCGTCGCCGAGGCCCGGGCGGCGTTCCTCGCCGACGGCACGGGTGCGTCGCTCGAGGAGATCGCGCGCCGGGCCGGCGTCGGGATCGGCACGCTCTACCGCCACTTCCCGCGCCGTGAGGACCTGCTCGATGCGGTGTTCCAGGGCGAGGTGGACGCGCTGCTCGACCTCGGCCGGGAGCTGGCACGCGCCGACGACGCGTTCGCCGCGCTGAGCTCGTGGCTGCGGGCCGTGGTCGACCGCCACCGCGCGTGGCAGGCCATCGCGGCGGCGACCGGGCAGGACCGTCCGAACGCGACACTCGCAGCGTCGCGGGTTCCCGTCGAACGAGCCGGGAAGACGCTGCTCGCCCGCGCGCACAAGGCGGGGGAGGCCGACAAGAACGTGACGATCGCCGACCTCCTGCGCCTCGCCGGCGCCATCGGCCAGGCGGCGGAGGAAACGCCGGACGACCCGAAGCTGCCGGACCGCCTGCTGCGCCTCGTACTGGCGGGGCTGCGGGCTCAGCCGGGCACGGGCAAGCGCGCGAGGTAGCGGTCGCGGGCCGTGAGGCTCGTGCCCAGGTGCCGCACGAGCGGCTCGAAGAACGAGCTGCGGTAAGTCGAGTCCGTGACCGCGCCGGCCGCGAAGTACAGCGCCGAGAACGCGGCGATGAACAACGACACCTGCAGCAGCTCGTTGGCGATCGGCACCTGGATGCCGAACAGCGTGCCCGGCGTCGGATCGTGCCCGACCCACGACTTGATCACCGGCGCGCGGACCGTGATCACGCCGAACGCCACGAAGAACACGAACGTGAGCACTGACAGCACGAGCGTCTGCAGGATCTGCGTGAGCAGCAGGACGAGCACCATGTTCGCCCGCTCCAGCTTGGTCAGCGGCACCCGCTCCGGCGCGGGATCGGTGCACGACGCGAACGGCGTACCCTCCAGCGTGTCCGGTTCGGCGGGCATCTGCGCCTTCGTCAGCGACCGGACCTCGTCCGACAGCGTCGACACGAGGAACAGCACCGCCACCACCGAGAAAAGCCCGACGACGAGCCAGATCCGGTGCCGCGTGAGGTCGGCGGTCACCTGCCAGATCGCGGTGGTGAAGAAGCCGAAAACGGTGAACAGCAGGAGCAGCGGCAACGCTCGGGACGTGAGGTCACCGAGGCGGCCGAGCTGGCGGAACGCGGCCCGCAACGCCCAGCCGAGGATCGAGCCGCCGCCGAAGAACGCCGCGACGAGCAGCACCACCAGCAGCCCGAGCTGCTCCAGCACTCCGACCGGCAGGGAGTCGTGCGGCGGGGCCGCGGCGTCGACGATCGGATTGAGCACCAGGAACACCGCGGCCACCCCGAGTGCCACGGGCGTGCCCCGCCGCGCCGGCACGCGCCGCCGGACCCAGCGCGCGGCGAGCCACGCGCCGACCGACGGCACCACCACATACGCGAGGAGCACGACGAGGTAGAGCAGCGCGAACCAGGTCTGGTCCATCCGGCGGGCGAACTCTTCGTCGCTGCCGCCGTCGAGCACCGACGTCGCCGTGGTGAACAGCAGCCCGAGCACCACGAGCACCTCGGCGGGCACGATCCGCGCCAGCAGGTGCGCCGGGCGTCCGCACCACTGACGGCAGGCCGCGCGGCCGGAACCACTGCTCGGCGGCTTCGCGGTCGTAGGGCTCGCGTGCGCTGTCCACGTCGGGTGACCCTAACGGGACCGGTGTGAACTCTCCTGCGGAACGCGGTCAGCCGCGGCGCCGCTTGCGGAGCGCGTCCCGCGTGCGCCGGCCGACGATCAGCGCCGGCACCGACAGCGCCGTGCCCACGCCGAGCGGCAGGCCTTGCTGCCACGCCGGCGCGCCGAGTGCCACCGGTGTCGCCGAGTCCTGCGCGTCGAAGTCGCTCACCCCGCCCCAGCGCGACGGCGGCAGGACGATGAAGCGCGCCTTGCCGATCACGTCGTCGACCGGCACCGTGCCGTTGATCCCGCCGCCGCCCTGGCAGCGGGAGTCGCACGAGTCGTTGCGGTTGTCGCCCATCACCCACAGGCTGCCCTGCGGCACGGTGACCGGGGCGAACGAGTCCTGCGCCGCGTTGTTCGGGTCGACCCAGTGGACGTAGGGCTCGTCGAGCGCCTTGCCGTCCACGATCACCCGGCCCTTCGGGTCGCAGCACTGCACCGTCTGCCCGCCGACGGCGATCACGCGCTTGACGAAGTCCTGCTCGTCCGGCGGCGCGAACCCGACGAGCGAGCCGAGCTCGCGCAGGCCCTTCGCGAAGATGTTGCTCGGCTCCTGTGGCGCGATCTCGTGTTCCGTCCACGGGCCCGGCCCGCGGAACACGATCACGTCGCCCGGCGAGGGGTCGGTGAAGTCGTAGGTGACCCGGTCGACGACCACGCGGTCGCCGAAGCACCCCGTGCAGCCGTGCAGCGTGGTCTCCATGGACTCGGACGGGATCATGAAGACCTTCGCCACGAACTGCTGGATCAGGATCGTGAGCACGAGGGCGATCACGATCAGGATCGGCAGCTCCTGCCAGAACGGACGTTTCTTGCGCGCCTTGCGTCCGCGACCGTCCGAACCGGACGACTCGCCCTCACCGTCCTGATCAGGACGTTCGGGGTCACTCTCGGCGGAACCGCGGGGGATGGGGTCGACCACGGGGCCAGGCTACCGACTTCCCGCTCACCGCCGCCGCAGCGCCACCGATCACGATCGGGGTGTCGTCCCGCTGACGGGGATCACTGGGGTTTCCCGCAGTCGCACCCGCTTAGCGTGAAGTGATCTTGACCGGAGGGAGCCGGCGGTGGACACACCCGTGCTGAAATGCGGGAACCTGGTGCTGGGCGAGCTGGATCCGGTGCTGCGCGCCGTGCGCGACACCGGTCCCGTGGCCCGTGTGCGGACTCCGGCGGGTGACCCCGCCTGGCTCGTCACCCGGCTCGCGGAACTCAGGCGGCTGCTGCTCGACCCGCGGCTGGGCAAGACGCACCCCGATCCGGCCGGCCGGCCGGCCGCGGTACGTGCGCACGCCGATGTTCGACCTGGCGGTGTCCGACGCGGAGCCGGCCGCGGCCCGCGAACGCCACGGCGACATCCGCGGCGTCCTCGTGCCCCACTTCACCGGCCGCAAGATGCAGCGCCTGGCCGACCGGGTCGCGGCGATGGTCGACGAGCAGATCGACGTCGTGCTCGCCGCCGGGCCCCAGGCCGACCTGCACAACGACTTCTCGCTGCCGCTGTCGTTCCGGATCCTGTGCGACCTCGTCGGCGTGCCCGATCCGGACGGCTTCCTCGCCTTGCTGCTCAGCGCCGGCGAGGTCGACGCCGAGCACACCGCGGCCGCGGCGCTGGACGAGCTGTACGCGTACCTGCGGGAGCTCGCGCGCCGCAAGCGAAGCACCCCGGGCGACGACCTCGCGTCCACGCTGTGCGAAGTGATCCGGGACGACGCCGACGTGTCGGGCCTGCTCGCGCTCGCGAGCTTCTCTTTCCTCGTCACGCCGAGCAACCTCAGCGCGGGCCTCGCGCTGCTCGCCGGGCACCCCGGCCAGCGCGACCGCGTGCGGGCCGACCCGCGCCTGCTCGACACGGCCGTGGAAGAGGTGCTGCGCGTCGGGCGGGTCGCCGAGACCTGCGTGCCGCGGTACGCGGCCGAGGACATCGCCGTGGCGGACGTCGTGATCCGCGCGGGCGACCTCGTGCTGTGCGACCACTACTCGACCGGCTTCGACGACCTCGTGTTCACCGATCCCGAGTGCTTCGACGTCGGGCGCCGCCCCAACCCGCACCCGGCGTTCAGCTACGGCATGTCGCACTGCATCGGCGCGCCGCTCGCGCGGGTCGAGCTGCGCGCCGCGTACGCCGCTTTGCTGAAGCGGATGCCGGACTTGCGCCTGACCGTCCCGTTCACCGAGATCCCCATGCTGGGTACCGAACTCGGCGACCAGGTGGGCGGGTCGATCGCCCGGCTCCCGATGACGTGGTGAGCATCCGGCCTAGACTGCCGCGCATGCCCGAAGCTCTCGTCACCGGTGCGACCGCCGGAATCGGCGCGGCGTTCGCCCGCCGGCTCGCCTCCGACGGGTTCGGGGTCGTGCTCGTCGCCCGGGACGCGGCCCGGCTCGAGGAGCTCGCGCGCTCACTGCGGGCGGACCACGGCGTGCCGGTCGAGGTCCTCGTGGCGGACCTGGCGGCGGACGCCGGGATCGCGCGCGTGGAGCAGCGCGTGGCCACGGTGGACTTGGTCGTGAACAACGCCGGGTTCGGGCAGCAGGGCGAGTTCCTCGAGACCGAGGTGTCCGCCGAGGTGGCCATGCTGCGGGTGCACTGCGAGGCCGTCCTGCGGATCACGAAGGCGGCCTTGCCCGGCATGCTCACGCGTCGGCGTGGGGGAGTGATCAACGTGGCTTCGGTGGCGGCGTTCTTCTCACGCGGGACGTACAGCGCGTCGAAGTCCTGGGTCGTCGTCTTCAGCGACAGCGTGCGAGAACAGGTGCGCAGCAGCGGCGTGCACGTGATGGCGCTGTGCCCGGGCTGGGTGCGCACGGAGTTCCACGAACGGTCCGGAATGGACACCAGTGGAATCCCGGACTCGCTGTGGCTGGACAGGGAAACCCTCGTCGCCGCCGCGATCCGCGACTTCCGCCGCGGCACGGCGGTGAGCGTGCCGGACGTGCGTTACAAGACCGCGGCGGCGCTGGGGAAGCTGCTGCCCCGCCCGCTGATGACGCGGATCGCCGCGCGGGCGGGCAGCAAACACTGACACCGGGCCGGAAACTCGGCGTCGGGAAACTCGGCGCCCGAAACCTCAGTGCCCGAACGCTTCGGCGAGCCACCACGAACCACCGTCGTCGGAGACCTTCGCGTCGATCACCAGCGGTGTCTCGCGAGGACCGCCGAGCCACTTCGTCACCCCGGCCAGGTCCCCCGGCGTGCGCACCGTGACGCCGCTGCAGCCGAAGCCGCGCGCGATCGCCGCGAGGTCCGTGTCGGGGAAGCGCACCGTGTCGAGGTCGGCGTCGCCGAAGTGGTGGACCTCCGCACCGTACGCGGCGTCGTTGTAGACGACCACCACCAGCGGCAGCCGCAGCCGCACGGCCGTCTCCAGATCGGAGATCGCCATGTGGAACCCGCCGTCGCCGACGCCGAGCACGGGCAGCCGGTCCGGGCGCGCGAGCGCGGCGCCGATCGCCGTGCCCAGCCCGAGCCCGACGCACTGGTAGGCCTGCGTGAAGCAGAACCCGTTCTCGTCCGGCACGGACAGGTACGCGCTCGGGTAACCCATGAAGTTGCCCGAGTCGATCGACACCACGCGCTGGGCGGGCAGCAGCTCGTCGAGGCGGGCGCTGAGTGTGCGCGCGTCGATCCGGCCGTCGCCGGAGTTGTCGAGGTGCGCGACGTCGTTCCAGCGCACCTCGGCCGCCAGACGCGCAGCGAGCTCGGGACCGCGGTAGCCCTCGGCCTTGTGCCCGCGGGCTTCCAGCAGCTCCAGCACGTCGACGGCGGTGGCCGCGACGTCGCCGACCACGCCGAGGTCGATCGGCCGGTGCGCGCCGAGCGCGGCCTGCTCCCGGTCGACCTGCACGAGCCGCGCCCGCGGCCCGAGCAGCTTGCCGTGGCGCGTGGTCCACATGTTCAGCGCGCAGCCCCAGCCCACGACGAGGTCCGCGTCCGCGATCAGCTCCGCGGTCAGCGGCGAGGAGAAACCGCCGCTGATCCCGAGTGACCACGGGTCGTCGTGGAAGAGGCCATTCGCCACGGCCGAGGTCGCGAGCAGTGCGCCGGTGACGTCGGCCAGCGCCCGCAGCGCGGTGGCCTGGCCCCGGGCGCCGCGGCCGGCGATGAACACCGGGCGCCGCGCCTCGGACAACAGCTCCGCCAGCTCGTCGGACACCGCGGTTTCCGGCCGGATCGGCGCGGGGCCGGGCACCTCCGGCACTTCGCCGGGCGTCGGCGCTTCCTGCTGCTGCAGGTCGATCGGCAGGCTGAACACGACGGTCCGGTTCTCCTGCCGCGCGGTGCGGAACGCGCGGATCGTGTCGGCGAAGGCGGATTCCGCCGAATGCACGCGGTCGGCCACCGTGCCCACCGCGACGCCGAGCGCGTCCTGGTCGATCTTGAAGTTCGACAGCACGGCCGCCGCGGCGGCGTCGGCGGCGACCACGACCATCGGTGTGCGGCTCTTCGCCGCTTCGGTGATGCCGGTGATCGCGTTGGTCAGCCCGCACCCCTGGTGCAGGCTCAGCGCGGAGACCTGGCCGCTCATCCGCGCGTACGCGTCGGCCATGCTCGCCGCGCCGCCTTCGTGCCGCGCGGCGACGAAGCGCACGCCCGCCGCCCGCAGCGCGTTGGTCACCTCGAAGTTGCCGCTGCCGACCACCCCGAAGGCCATGCCGACGCCGAGGTCGGCGAGCGTGCGCCCGACGAGTTCCGCGACCTTCACGCGCCACGCTCGACGAGCGCGAACACCCGGGCCGGGCTGCCCGAACCGCCGACGATCGGCAGCGGGCTGATCACCAGCATCGCACCGGTCGCGGGCAGGTTCGCCAGGTTGCGCAGCTGCGTCAGGCCGAACTTGCCCGCGCCGAGCAGCAGCTCGTGGCACGGGAAGGCCGGGTCGAGCCCGGGCGCCTGGCCGGCGTCGGTGCCGACGGTCTCCACGCCCAGCCCCGCGATCGGCGTCTCCTCGGCGAGCCACTTGGCGCACTCGGGAGACACCCCGGGGGTGTGCGAGCCGGACGCGTCGGCGTTGAGGAACTCGTCCTGATCGTTGGAGTGCACGTCCCAGCCGCTGCGGTAGAGCAGCCACGCGCCCGCCGGCAGCGCGCCGTGCTCGGACTCCCACTCGCGCACGTCGTCCACCGACAGCAGGAAGTCCGGGTTGCCCTGGGCTTTCGCCGACGCGTCGAGCACCACCGCGGGCGCGACGAGCGTGCTCAGCGGCGCCTGCGAAACGTCGAGACCGTCCTTTCCGGACAGCCAGTGGACGGGCGCGTCGAAGTGGGTGCCGGTGTGCTCGCCGGTGTGGATGTCGTTCCAGTACCAGCGCGGGCCGCGCTCGTCGTAGCGGCTGATCTCCTCGAGCCGGAACGGGATCGTGTTCGCGAACGGCTCGGGCAGCTGCAGGATCGGGGTGCTCGAAGTCAGGGGAGCGGTGAGGTCGACGACCTCGATGCCACCCCCGGTGATCGCCGCGCTCAGCTCGGCCAGCAACGACATGCGTCCTCCAGTGCTCGACGGTGAACTGCTCATCCGTGAAACCTGGGGGAGACCCTATGCCCCGCAAGGGGTTCCGGGGAACCGCTCAGCCGGCGCGCAGACCGTAGAAACCGGCGATGTGCCGTGTCACCTCGGCCGACGCGCGATCCGGGTCGCCGGTTTCGATCGCGTCGAGGATCCACGTGTGCTCGGTCGCGAGCTGCCGCGCGGTGGCGGGCCAGTCGGCCGTCCGAGCGTACCCGGCGGTCATCTCGTCGCCGACAGCGTCGCCGAGCGAGGCGAGCAGCACGGCGGCGAGGTCGTTGTGCGCCGCACGGGCGAGGCCGAGGTGGAAACCGGAGTCGAGCTCGCGGAACCGCACCCGGGTCACGCCGGGCCGGCCCATCTCGTCGGTGACCTCCCTCAGCTCCTTGATGTCCGCTGGTGCGGCGCCCCGGGCCGCGCGCGCCGCCGACGAGCGTTCCAGCTCGAGCCGGATCGACATGAGGTCACCGGTGGCGAACCGCGACAGCGAGAGGTGCAGCCGGAGCAGCTTGTGCAGCGCGCCGCTCGGCTCACCGGCCACGACCGCGGCCGCGCTGCCCGTGGCCGCCGGTTCGAGCACCCCCGCCGCTTCCAGGGCGCGGACCCCGTCGCGCACGTGCGCGGGTCCGACGCCGAGCGCCCGGGCCAGGTCACGTTCGGCGGGTAGCGGGTCGCCCGCGCTCAGCCGCGCGGAGACGATCCAGTCCTGGATCCCCGCCAGCGCCTGGCCGGGTGACCCGAGGTAGCGCACGTTGTCCGGTTGGCCCATCGATCGGACCGCCTCCTCGACCGCGTTGTCGGACTGTCGGTACGTGCTCCCCGCACTGCTCCCGATCCATCGCAGCCTAAGACAGCGGTGGTCAGACCACAATGTGGACTGCCGTGGACTGCTACGGATGGACCAGGTGATCGGGACCCGGCAGGTCCAGCTCCTCGGCCAGCGGCGCGAAGAACGCCTCGACGGCCTCGTCGCCGACCTCGGCGAGCGTGCCCGGGCGCCAGCGCGGTGCGCGATCCTTCTCAAGGATCGCCGCCCGGATGCCCTCGGCCAGGTCGGGATGCTCGAGGAACCGGCTGCACAGGCGGAAGTCCTGGCGCAGGCATTCCTCGATCGTGCTCATCTCGCGAGCCGCGCGCACAGCTCGCAGCGTCACCTTGAGTGCCGTCGGGGCGGCCGCGGTGATCGCGGCGACGGCCTCGCGCGCCCGCGGCTCGTCGATCGCCTCGAGGTGGTACAGCAGGTCTTCGACGGTGGTCGCGCCGCCGTACGCATGGTCGATCCAGCACCGCGCGGCCACAAGCGGAGCCGGGCCGGGATCCTCGGCGTATTTCGCCACGGTCGGCTCGGGTGCCGCACCGGCGGCGAGGTCGTCGACGAGCGCGGCCAGCCGGCCGGCGGGCACGTGGTGGTCGGCGAGTCCACAGTGGACCGCGTCGGCGGGACCGGCGCGACCGGCGGTGAGCGCGAGGTGCGTGCCCAGCTCGCCGGGTGCGCGGGCGAGCAGGAGCGTGCCGCCGACGTCGGGCGCGAGGCCGATCGCGACCTCCGGCATCGCGAGCACCGAGCGTTCGGTGACCACCCGGACCGCCGCGTGCGCGCCGATCCCGATCCCGCCGCCCATCGTGATGCCGTCCATGAGCGCGACGACGGGTTTCGGGTAGCGCGCGAGGCGGGCATCGAGCCGGTACTCCTCGCGCCACAGCGTCAGGGCGACCGCGGGATCGCCGACGGCCGACGAGTGGACCACGCCGATGTCGCCGCCCGCGCAGAAGGCCCGATCGCCCGCGCCGTCGAGCACGACAGCGGTCACGGCCGGGTCGGACTCCCACTCGTCGAGGGCGGTCCGCATCGCCCGGATCATGCGCAGATCCAGGGCGTTCAGTGCCTCCGGGCGGTTCACGGTCAACCTGCCGACCGCCCCCTGTGTGCGGGCCAAAACGGTGCTCACGTAGGACACCTTCGCCTTCCTGCAGCCGGGTGGTGCTCGATCCCAGGGTTGCACATTCCATACGCCCACTTCTATGGTCAGACCACATGCAAGGCAAGACCAGATGCAGTTCAGGTCGTGGAACGAGGTGTGGACACGGTGGGTGAGAGCGGCGGCGAACCGATCCGGGTGATGCTGGCCAAGATCGGGCTGGACGGCCACGACCGTGGCGTGAAGGTCGTCGCGCGGACCCTGCGCGACGCGGGCATGGAGGTGATCTACACCGGCCTGCACCGCAGCCCCGAGCAGGTGCTGGAAGCGGCCGTGCAGGAGGACGTCGACGTGCTCGGCGTGAGCCTGCTCTCCGGCGCGCACATGCCGATCTTCACCCGCATCTTCGAGCTGATCGACGCGATGCCCGACCGGCCCGGCTTCGCCATCGTCGCCGGCGGCGTGATGCCGGACGAGGACGAGGAGACGCTCAAGAAGATGGGCGTGGCCGAGGTGCTCGGCCAGGACACCACCCCGGAGACGATCGTCGAGCGCATTCGCGCGCTGACCGGCGTCGCAGAGGAGGCGTGATGGACGCGCAGAACCCGATGGAGCAGTGGAGCTGGCCGCCGCGCTACGACGAGACCTACCGCCCGCCGTCCGGGCAGCGGCACTGGTTCCCACGGCGGGAGACGATGCCCGCGGGCGAACGCGACGAGGCGATTCTCGCCCGCATCCGTGAGGTGATGGCCTACGCGTGGGACCACGCGCCGTTCTACCGGCGCAAGTGGGAGGAGGCGGGGATCCACCCGTCGGCCATCCGCGACCTGTCGGACTTCGAGAAGGTTCCCGTGGTGCGCAAGGAAGAGCTGCGCGCCGACCAGGCCGCCCACGAGCCGTTCGGCAGCTACCTCGCCGTGGACCCGGGCGAGGTCAAGCACGTGAACGGCACGTCGGGCACCACCGGCCGCCCGACGGCGTTCGGCATCAGCGAGCGCGACTGGCGCAGCGTCGCCAACGCTCACGCCCGCGTGATGTGGGGGATGGGCATCCGCGAAACCGACACCGTGCTGGTCGCCTCGCCGCTGAGCCTCTACTGGGGTTCGTGGGGTGCCTACATCGGCGCGGAACGGCTGGGCGCGCGCGTGTTCCCGTTCGGTGCCGGCACGCCGGGCCAGACCGCTCGGACGGTGATGTGGATGAAGCAGATGGGCGTGACCGTCTTCTATGGCACGCCGTCCTACGCGCTGCACCTGGCCGAGGTCGCCGCCGACGAAGGTGTGGACCCCGCGGATCTGGGGCTGCGCAAGCTGTTCTTCTCCGGCGAGCCCGGCGCGAGCGTGCCGACGATCCGCGGCCGCATCGAAGCGGCCTTCGATGCGGCGGTCTACGACTCGGGCAGCATGGCCGAGGTCAGCCCGTGGATGCACCTGGGTGCCGCGAACCACGAGCCGGGCGTGTTCGCCTGGCAGGACCTCGTCTACACCGAGGTGTGCGACCCCGTCGACCACCACCGCGTGGACTACGGCCGCGAGGGCACCCCCGTGTACACCACGCTGGAGCGCACCAGCCAGCCGATGATCCGGCTGCTGTCCAACGACCTCACACGCTGGGAAGCGCCCTCGGCCGACCGCGGCCGCACGTACCCGTTCCTGCCGCAGGGCATCTACGGGCGCATCGACGACATGTTCACCGTGCGCGGCGAGAACGTGTACCCGAGCGCGATCGACGACGTGGTGATGGCCGCCGAGGGCTACGGCGGCGAGCACCGCATCGTGATCAGCCGCAAGTCCACGATGGACACCCTCGCCGTGCAGGTGGAGCACCGCGGCGTCGCGGAGTCCACTCTGGACGGCTGGGCTCGCGCGATCGAGGACAAGCTGCGGCGCGCGCTCGGCGTCGGCGCGCACGTGGTCCCGGTGGAGTACAAGACGTTCGACCGCACCGAGTTCAAGGCGCGGCGGGTGATCGACGACCGCGACCTGCTGCGCCGCCTCGGAAGTGGGTCGTGAAGACGCCGGGCGACGTCGTCGGGCGGGTGCTCGCAGGGGAGCACCCGGCCATCGCGCGGATGCTCACCTTCGTGGAGCGGCGCACCGCCGGTGTCGACGAGGCGCTCGCCGAGCTGCACGGCAAGGCGGGGCACGCGCACGTGCTCGGTCTGACCGGACCGCCGGGCAGCGGCAAGAGCACGCTGGTCAAGTCGCTGACGGAGCACTACCGGAAAGCGGGCAAGACGGTCGGCGTGCTGGCGGTGGACCCGTCCAGCGTGTTCAGCGGCGGCGCGATCCTCGGTGACCGCATCCGGATGACCGGCCTCGCGGGGGACGAGGGGGTGTTCATCCGCTCCGTCGCCACCCGGGGCGCGCTCGGCGGTCTTTCCCGCGCGACGCTCGACGCGATCACCGTCCTCGACGCCGCGGGCAAGGACGTGGTGGTGCTCGAGACCGTCGGCGTCGGGCAGGCGGAGGTCGACGTGATCAGCGCGGCCCAGACCGTGGCCGTGGTGAGCGTGCCGGGCATGGGCGACGACGTGCAGGCGATCAAGGCCGGCCTACTGGAGATCGCCGACGTGCACGTGGTGAACAAGGCCGATCGCGAAGGCGCGGCCAAGACCGTGGCCGAGCTGCGCGACATGCTGCGGCTGGCGCACCGCAAGCCGCACCAGTGGAACGTGCCGATCCAGCAGACCGTCGCCGCCACCGGCGACGGCGTGCCCGAGCTCGCCGAGGAGTTCGCCGCGCACCTGGCGTGGATGACCGAGCACGGCGAACGCGAGCGCCGCGCCCGGCGCAACAGCGCGACCCGCATCCGGTGGGTCGCCGAACAGCTCGTGCTCGACGGGCTGCGGCCCGGCGTCCCCGCGTTCGACGAAGCGGTGGACGACGTGACCGCGCGGCGCGAGGACCCGCTCTCCGCCGCGCGCCGCCTGGTCGGGCGGCCCGGTGCCGAGACGACTGACGAGGAGGAACTGTGGTGAACGAGCACGACCCGGCCCCAGCGGAACGAGCACTGACGACCGAGGCACTCGTCGAAGCGGTCACGCGCGAGCTGGCCGGCTGGGAGGGCGACGAGCTCGCGGCGTTCGTCAACCGCCAGCCCGAATCCCGCGACGTCTACCGCTCCGGCAGCGGCATGGAGGTGCAGCGCGTCTACACGCCGGCCGACCTGCCGGACGACTGGCACGACATCGGCCTGCCCGGCCGCTACCCGTACACGCGCGGCCCGTACCCGACGATGTACCGCGGCCGGAACTGGACCATGCGTCAGATCGCGGGCTTCGGGCAGGCCGAGGAGACGAACAAACGGTTCCAATACCTCATCGCGCAGGGCCAGACCGGCCTGTCCGTGGACTTCGACATGCCGACGCTGATGGGCCTGGACAGCGACGACCCGATGAGCCTCGGCGAGGTCGGCCGCGAGGGCGTCGCGATCGACACACTTCCCGACATGGAGGCGCTGTTCGACGGCATCGACCTCGAGAAGATCAGCGTGTCGATGACGATCAACCCCTCGGCGTGGATTCTGCTCGCGATGTACGTCGCGGTCGCCGAGCAGCGTGGCTACGACCTCAACAAGCTCTCGGGGACGATCCAGAACGACATCCTCAAGGAGTACGTGGCGCAGAAGGAGTGGGTGTTCCCGGTCCGGCCGAGCATGCGGATCGTGCGCGACACCGTGGTCTACGCCAGCGAGCACATCGCCCGCTACAACCCCGTGAACATCTCCGGCTACCACATCAGCGAGGCCGGGGCGAACGCGGTGCAGGAGATCGCGTTCACGATGGCCATCACGAAGGCCTACGTGGAGGACGTCGTCGCCACCGGGGTCGACGTGGACCAGTTCGCTTCACGGCTGTCGTTCTTTTTCGTCAGCCAGGCGGACCTCTTCGAGGAGGTCGCGAAGTTCCGCGCGGTGCGGCGGTTCTACGCGAAGATGATGAAGGAGACCTTCGGCGCCAAGAACCCGCAGTCGATGCGGCTGCGCTTCCACGCGCAGACGGCAGCGGCCACGCTCACGAAACCCCAGCCGCTCAACAACATCATCCGCACGGCGCTGCAGGCCCTCTCGGCCGTGCTCGGCGGCGCGCAGTCCTTGCACACCAATGGTCTCGACGAGGCCTACACGATCCCGAGCGAGCAGGCGATGAAGGTCGCGCTGCGCACGCAGCAGATCATCGCCGACGAAACCGGCGTCACCAGCGTGATCGACCCGCTCGGCGGTTCGTACTACGTGGAGAACCTCACCGATCGCCTCGAACAGGGCATCCACGACTACTTCACGAAGATCGAAGAGCTCGGCGGCGTGGTCGCCGCGATCGAACAGGGCTTCTTCCAGCGCGAGATCTCCGACACCGCCTACGACTACGCGCGCCGCAAGGCCAGCGGCGACCGGCCCGTGATCGGGGTCAACAAGTACGTCGACGCCGGTGCCGGCGAGAAGATCGAGACCCACAAGCTCGACCCGGAATCCGAAGCCCGGCAACTCTCGCGCCTCAAGCAGGTGCGGGCCGACCGGGACCCGGACCGGGCGAAAGCGGCGATGGAGCACCTGCTCGCCGTGGCGGCCGACCCGGCGGCGAACCTCATGCCCGCCACGATCGAGGCCGTGAAGGCACACCTGTCCATGGGAGAGATCACCGGCGCGCTGCGTGATGTCTTCGGCTCCTACACCGAAACCCCGGTGTTCTGAGGGCCCAGCTCCAGTCCCCACCCCCTCTCAACGACGAGAGTCCCGGAGGTGACCTGTGTACACACAGGTTCCCGCGCCACTGGGCGGCAGCCTCGGCTGGTCCGCCCTCGTGTCCGCCCTGCCCCTGCTGGTGTTGTTCGTGCTGCTGGGCGTGTTCCGCGTCCGCGCCTGGCTGGCTTCGGTGATCGCGCTCGTGCTGTCGATCGTGGTCGCCATCGCGGTCTACGGCATGCCCGCTGGCCCGGCCTTCGACTCCGCGCTCGAAGGCGCGGCGTTCGGCCTGTTCCCCGCGTTGTGGATCGTGCTCAACTCCCTGTGGATCTACCAGATGACGAAGGTGTCCGGGCACTTCGACGTGCTGCGGCGCACCTTCGCGAAGATCAGCGACGACCAGCGGGTGCAGGGCGTGATCATCGCGTTCTCGTTCGGCGCCCTGCTGGAGGCGCTCGCCGGTTTCGGCGCGCCGGTGGCGATCTGCTCGGTGATGCTGGTGGCTGTCGGGCTGAAACCGCTGAAGGCGGCGACGGTCGCGCTGATCGCCAACACCGCGCCCGTCGCGTACGGTGCCGTCGCGCTGCCCGTGATCACGCTCGCCAAGGTGACCGGGCTGCCGCTCGACGACCTCGCTGCCATGACCGGGCGGCAGGTGCCGATCCTCGCGCTGGTCGTGCCGCTGGTGCTCATGGTCGTGCTCGACGGGCGGCGCGGGCTGCGGCAGGCGTGGCCGGCCGCGCTCGTGTGCGGCGTGAGCTTCGCGGTCGTCCAGTACCTGATGGCGAACTTCGGTCCGGTGCAGCTCACGGACATCGCGGCTTCGCTCGTGTCCGCCGCGGCCGTGCTGGTGCTGCTGCGGTTCTGGCGGCCGAAGCCGGCCGAGGCGCCGGACCGCGCGCCCGACGACGGTGGCGCGCGGCCCGCGCCGGCTTCCGGCGGCAGCGGGGTGGCCGCGGCGACCGCGGTGCGGGAGCGGACGGTGGTCGACTCGCGCGTCGAGCAGGTCCGGTCGTTCGCGCCGTACGCGACGATCATCGTGCTGTTCTCGATCGCCGCGATCCCGGTGGTGGCCGCGGCGCTGGCCACGACGACGAAGACGTTCAGCTGGCCCGGCCTGCACATCGCGACTTCGGAGGGCAAGCCGCTGAGCCTGGTGTCGTTCAAGTTCGACTGGCTCGCCGACAGCGGCACGGTGCTGTTCATCGCCGGTGTGGTGTCCGCGTTCCTGCTGAAAGTGCCGCTGGGGCAGGCGATCCGCGCCTACGGGCAGACGATCGTGCAGCTGCGCACCGCCGGGCTGACGGTGATGGCGGTGCTGGCGCTGGCCTACGTGATGAACATGTCGGGCCAGACGGCCACGCTCGGGTTATTCCTCGCGGGCGCGGGTGGGTTGTTCGCGCTGCTCTCGCCGCTGCTGGGCTGGTTCGGCACGGCGGTGACGGGCTCGGACACGTCGTCGAACTCGCTGTTCGGCGCGCTGCAGGTCGCGGCCGCGCACGGTGCGCAGCTGCAACCGGTGCTGATGGCGGCCGCGAACAGCAGCGGCGGGGTACTCGGGAAGATGATCAGCCCGCAGAACCTCGCGATCGGCGCCAGCGCCGTGGGTCTCGCGGGCAAGGAGGGCCTGCTGTTCCGGCGGGTGCTCGCGGCGTCGGCGGTGTTCGTGCCGTTGATGTGCGTGCTGGTGTACCTGCAGTCGACGCCGGTGCTGTCGTGGATGGTGCCGTGAGCGCCCGCGACGCCGTCGAAGAGGCCAACGCGGCGATCGGCGCGGCGGTGTCCAGGTGCACGTTGCCGGCCGGCGACGAGGCCGTGCTGCTCGACGTCCAGTACGAGCTGCTCGAACTGGCCGACGCCCTCGCCGCCGGGACACCGGTGCCCGAGCTGCCCCGGCTGTGGCGGGCGGCTCGGGACCTCGGTCCCGTGGGGGTGCCGCGAGGGTTCGAGGTGCTCGGCGGGCTGAGCGCCGCGGCCGGGCTGCTGAAACTCGCGCGGGCGGTGTCTCGGCGGGCGGCGCGGGAAGCCCCGGCCGACGCGGTGGTGGTGCTCGACCGGTTGGGTGCGGTCCTGCTCGCGGTCGCGTTCCGCGCGGAGGAGCGCGAACGGTCACTCGGCTACGCCGGATCGTGTGCCGACTAGTGTGGTCATACCAACAAAGAGGTCATATTGACACTGGCTGCGAGCTCCGATTACCTTGAGTGAGCACTACGCGGTGCAGAGGAACTCCGGTGAGATTCCGGGCCGGTCGCGCCACTGTGATCGGACCCCGCCCGGCGGGGTTCGCAGGCAGACCCTCTCGCCGCGTCCATCCTTGAGCGGGTCGCACGAACCCGAGGAGGAGCGTGACCACAGTGATGCCGGAAACGACGCGGCGAATGACGCCGGGGAACCGGTCATGACGACCGAGGCGGCCTGGGAGCCGGTGCGCCGCGTGCGGATGCACGAACAGGTCCTGGCGCAGATCGAGGAGAAGATCCTCGACGGCAGCCTGCGCGCGGGGGAGAAGCTCCCCAGCGAACGCGAGCTCGTGAGCGCGCTGGGAGTGAGCCGGACCAGCGTCCGCGAAGCCCTGCGCGCGCTCGAAGCCATGGGGATCATCGAAGCCCGCACGGGTTCGGGCGCCGACGCGGGTTCGGTCGTCACGGCCCGGTCGACCCCGGCGCTGACCAACCTGCTGCGGCTGCACCTCGCGCTCGCGCGGATCAGCCTGGCCGATCTGGTCGAGACGCGCGTGCAGCTCGAACGCAACGCCGCCCGGGGCGCGGCGGCGACCCGCACACCCGAGGACGTGGCGAGGCTCGCCGAGCTGGTCGAGGGCATGCGCGCGGCGGACCAGGAGTACCAGCAGTTCAACGCGCTGGACACCGAGTTCCACGTGAGCATCGCCCGGATCTCGGGCAACGCGCTGGCCACCGACCTCATGCAGGCGCTGCGGGGCGCCGTCGAGTCGGAGATGGCGGCGGCGTTCGCGCGCCTGCCCGACTGGCGGGCGGTCGCGGCCGACCTGGTGGCCGAGCACGAGGCGATCCTGCGTGCCATCGAGGCGGGAGACGGTGACCGCGCGGCCGAGCTCGTGGCCGAGCACATCACACGCTTCTACACCGACCGGGTGCTCAACCCCTGACGCTGCGCTGCCGCGGCGATGGGGGCCTGGTAGCAGGCGGCGCGTTGGGTGCAGTGGGTGGCCGGGTCGTGGAACGGTTCGAGGTGGTTTGAAGCAACGTCCGACGACGTTGCGCTGTCTTGCGCGTGATCGCCGCCGTAGGTGGCTCCATGGTTCCATTCAAACTGCCGCTGTGCTCGAGCTGCCACTGTGCCCGACATCGACTACACTGATTTGCCACATTTTCCCGAGAGGGAGGAGTCGGTGATGAGCGACTTCCTCACTTCACAACACAGCAGGCGGGACGTGCTGCGCGCGGCCGCCGCCATCACCTTGGGCTCGGTGGCGCTGGGCGCCTGCGCCTCCGAGGAGGACACCGGGGAAACCACCGGTGTCCAGGCCCCGCAGGAGACCTTCAGCGAACCGTCCACAAAGCTGTCCGGTGACCTGAAAATCCTTCTCTGGAGCCACTTCGTGCCGAACCATGACGTGTGGTTCGACCGGTTCGCGCGGGACTGGGGTTCCCGGGTCGGTGTCAACGTGACCGTCGACCACATCGACCAGGCGCAGATTCCCACCCGGATCGCGGCCGAGATCCAGGCTCGCCAGGGCCACGACCTCATTCAGTACATCGCGACGCTGTCGCAGTTCGAGCCGAGCGTGCTCGACCAGCGGGATCTGGTCAGCGAAGCGACCGGGCGCTGGGGACGGCAGCTCCCGCTGTGCGAGAAGTCCAGCCTCAACCCCGCCACCGGCAAGTTCTACGCGTACTCACCGGGCTGGGTACCCGACCCGGGCAACTACCGCAGGTCGCTGTGGGAGGCCGTCGGCATGCCGAACGGCCCCACCACGTGGGACGAGCTCCTCACGGGCGCGGCGCAGATCAAGAACAGCAAGGGTGTCCCGCTCGGCCTCGGCATGTCTCAGGAGATCGACTCCAACATGGTGCTGCGAGCCTTGATGTGGTCCTTCGGGGCGTCCGAGCAGGATGCGAACGAGCGCGTCACGATCAACTCGCCGGAAACGATCGCTGCCGTGGAGTACATGACGAAGCTCTACCAGCAGGCGATGACGCCCGAGGTGTTCTCCTGGAACGCCGCGAGCAACAACCAGGGCCTCGTCGCCGGCAAGATGTCCTACATCGTCAACTCGATCTCCGCCTGGCGGACCGCCGCCGGGTCGAACCCGACCGTCGCCGATGACACGTTCTTCGTCCCGGCGTTGCGCGGCCCGGAGACCGCGCTGGCCGCGCAGCACGTTCTGTACAACTGGATCATCCCGCAGCACGCCACCGGGGTGCCGGCGGCGAAGGAGTTCCTGCTGCACTACACCGCCAATTTCGCCTCGGCGACCTACCAGTCGAAGCTGTACGACTTCTCGGCTTGGTCCAAGCTGACCCCCGAGCTGCCGAACTGGCTCGCGAACGACCCGTTCGGCTCCCGGCCGCCGGACAAACTGAAGCTGCTCGCCGACGCCATCCCGTGGAGCGCCAACATCGGCCATCCGGGGCCGGCCAGCACGGCCATCGGAGAGGTGTTCAGCACCTTCGTCATCCCCAACATGTTCGCCAGGGCGGTACGCGGCGAAGCCACCCCGCAACAATCAGTCGCCGAGGCGGAGGGACAGATCAACGCCGTCTTCGCCAAGTGGCGTGCCGCCGGTCTCGTCGGCGGCTGAGTGCGATGGCGGTCGTCGAGGTTCGCGACCTGGTCAAGCGGTTCGACGGCGGGCGGGTGCCCGCCATCGACCGGGTGAGTCTGGCCGCCGCGGCCGGGGAGTACCTGGTGCTGCTGGGGCCGTCGGGCTGCGGCAAGACGACCCTGTTGCGCACCATCGCCGGGCTGGAACAGCCGACCAGCGGCGATGTGCTGATCGGCGGGCACGTGGTGACCGGGCTGCCGCCTCGGGCGCGCCAGATCGCGATGGTGTTCCAGAGTTACGCGCTCTACCCGCACAAGACCGTGCTGGCCAACATCGTGTTCCCGCTCCGGGCTGTGGGCATGGCCAGGGAGGAACGCGAGCGCAAGGCCCGCTGGGCGGCCGAGCTCCTGGGTCTCGAGCTGCTGCTGGACCGCAAACCTCGACAGCTCTCCGGTGGTGAACGGCAGCGGGTGGCGCTCGCGCGGGCGCTGGTCCGCGACCCCCAGGTGTTCCTCCTCGACGAGCCGTTGTCCAATTTGGACGCGAAACTGCGCGCCAGCGCCCGGGACGAGCTCAAGCGGTTCCAGCAGGAAGTGGGAACCACGACGATCTACGTGACTCACGACCAGGCCGAGGCCATGGGCCTGGGCGACCGGATCGCCGTGCTCAACGCGGGCCAGGTCCACCAGGCCGGCCCGCCGGTGGAGGTCTACGACGACCCGGCCGACACGTTCGTGGCGACCTTCCTCGGCTCCCCACCGATGAACCTGATCCCGCACGACGGCAAGCTGGTCGGGTTCCGCCCCGAGCACCTGCTGCCGGTCGAGAACGTCCCCGCCGGCGAGGGTGTCACGATGCCGCTGGCCGTTGAGCGGCTCGAATACCTCTCTGGCGACCGGCACGTGTACGGCACGGTGTCGCGGATCGGCGAGCGCACCAGGGTAGTCGCCCGGCTTCCGGCCACAGTGGACACCGCGATCGCGACGGGCGAGACGCACGAATTCGCCGTGCCCGGCGCGCGCTTGCGGTTCTTCGACACGCAGAGCGGGCAACGCTCCGAGCCGGTCCGCCTGGACGGTGGGTGAGATGGCCACCGCCACCGACACCGTCACCAGTCCCGCGACCGCGCCGGCGCGGCGCCGGCTGGCGGATCGCGACGGCCTGCTGGCGTGGGGTTTCCTGCTGCCCAGCATCGTCTACATCGCCGCGCTGGTCGGCGTTCCGTTCGTGCTCGCCATCGCGTTCGCGTTCTCGGACGTGACGGCAGGGGACCCCTCCTACGATTTCGTCGGCTTCCGCAACTTCGAGCGGGTCTTCCACGACCCCGTGTTCTGGCGGGCGCTGGGCAACACGTTCGTGTTCACCCTCATTTCGATGGTCCTGATCGTGGTGCTGGGCAAGGTGCTCGCCAACATCCTCATCGCGGACTTCCGTGGCAAGTGGCTCGTCCGCTTCCTGGTCCTGCTGGCGTGGACGACGCCGGTGGCCCTGTCTTCGATCTCGTGGCTCTGGCTGCTCGATTCCATCTACTCGCCGATCGACTGGATGCTGCGGCAGTTCGGCGCGCTCGGTCCGGCGGAGAACATGTACTGGCTCGGCCAGCCCGGCCTGTCGATGGCCTCGGTGATCGTGGTCCATGTCTGGCGGCTGACCCCGCTCGCCGCGGTGATCATGATGGCCGGGCTGATGGCCATTCCGAAGGACATCGACGAGGCCGCGCGGGTCGACGGAGCCGGGTACTGGCGCCGGATGTTCGAGATCACCATCCCGCTGGTCCTCCCGGTGGCGGCGGTCGCCGCGCTGTTCGGTGCGATCTTCACGTTCACCGACATGGCGGTGGTCCGCGTGCTCACCCGCGGTGGCCCGAACGACGCCACGCAGGTGCTCGCCAGCTGGGCCTTTTATCGCGGCATCGACGGCGGCGACGTCGCCCAGGGCGCCGTCATCGCGCTGTTCCTGTTCCCGCTGTTGCTCGCCGCGGCGGTGCTCATCCTGCGCGCGGTGCGCCGGATCGAGGTGCGATGACCACCGCCGAGGAAGCCGGACGGCTGCGGCAGCGATACGCCAGGCGCCACGTGCTCGCCCGGGTGGGCCTGTACCTGACGGCGATCGTGGCGGCGCTGATCTGCGCGGCGCCCTTCCTGTGGAGCCTGATCACGGCGTTCAAGCAGAACCGGGACCTGTACAACCCCCAGAACAACCCGTTCGTGTTCAACCGGCCGCCCACCTCGGACCACGTCGGCTACCTGTTCACCGACACCGAATTCCTGACCTTCGTGGCCAACACCCTGCTGGTCGGGGTCCTCGTCGTGCTGATCACGCTCGCACTCGGCCTCCCCGCCGCGTACGCGCTGGCCCGGCTGGATCGACCGTGGTCCGGGCCCATGGCGATCGGTATCTTCCTCGTTTACCTCGTGCCGCCCAGCCTGCTGTTCCTCGCCTTGTCGCGGATCGTGGTGGCGGTCGGGCTCCAGGACTCGACGTGGTCGCTGGTCCTGATCTACCCGACCATCACCATCCCGGTCTCGGTCTGGCTGCTCATGGGATTCCTCAAGAACATCCCGAAGGACATCGAGGAACAGGCCATGGTCGACGGCTACAGCCGGGTGGGTGCGTTCGTGCGGGCCGTCCTGCCACTGGCGTACCCCGGCATCATCGCGGTGGTCGTGTTCGCATTCACCCTGACGGCGAGTGAGTTCATCTACGCGCTCGCCTTCGTCGCCCCGACGGACCAGATGTCGGTGAGCATCGGGGTGCCGACCCAGCTGGTGCGCGGTGACGTGTTCTTCTGGCAGTCGTTGCAGGGCGCCACCGTGCTGGTGGCCGTGCCGATCGCACTGGTGTTCACCTGGTTCCTGGACCGGTTCGTCGCCGGTTTCACGATGGGCGCGGTCAAGGAATGAGCAGCGGACTGGCTTCCTGACCCAGTACGGCCACCGGATTGACCTCGGGGGCCGCGCAACGTCTCGGGAACCTGACTGCGTCGATGCTTCGAGGTCGACGGCCGCCTAGGCTGGGCGCCGGAGATCACCGACCCGGGGAGTACGCAGACATGGCTGACGAGCCCGCCGCGCTGGCCGCGTTCGGTTACGAACTGGGGGTGCTCAAGCGCGTCCGCCGCAGTGGCTGGTGGCAGGCCGGCGTGCGCGACCCTGAGTCGGTGGCCGAGCACAGCGTGCGGGCCGCGCAGCTCGCGGCGCTACTGGCCGCGGAGGAAGGCGCGTCGCCCGAGCGCGCGGCGTTTCTGGCGATCTGGCACGACACGCAGGAGACCCGTACGGGTGATCTGCCGCATTCGGCCGGGCCGTACCTGGTGAAGCCGGACCCGCGGGCGATCACGGCGGACCAGACGGCGGCGTTGCCGTCGCGTTCGCGGGCGGTGGTGCGCGAGGCTGTCGACGAGTACGAGGCGCGGCAGTCCACTGAGGCGCGTTGCGCGAAGGACGCCGACAAGCTGGAAATGCTGCTGCAGGCCTTGGAATACCGCTCCGCGGGCGTGTCCACAGTAGACGAGTGGATCGACTCGGCGTCCACCGGCCTGTTCACGGAGACGGCCCGCCGTGTCGCCGCTGCGGCTTTGGCGCTGTCGCCGTTGTCCTGGCGCACTCTCTGATCACGGTTGGTTGGAAACTCGCCGGCCGGGGAATTCTTCCTGTGACTGACGGGAGGCAGAACGATGAAGTGGAGGATCACGGCAGCCTTGGCGGGCGCGGCGGCGGTCGCGGCCACGATCGGGTTCGCCGACGGCGCGAACGCGGCCACCGCGCCGTGCAGCGCCCAGGCGAAAGCCTGCGTGCAGCTGCACACCGGCACGGCCTGGCTGATGGACAACGGAAACGTCGTGCGCGGCGGTGTCCCCATCACGGTGGGCAAACCCGCGTACCCGACGCCGGCCGGCACGTTCCACGTGCAGTACAAGGACATCGACCACTACAGCAAGCAGTTCAACGGGCCCATGCCGTACTCGGTCTTCTTCACGACCACCGGGGTGGCGTTCCACCAGGGCAGCCTGAAGGTGCAGTCGCACGGCTGCGTCCACCTCTCCCACGCCGACGCGGTGGCGTTCTACAACGCACTCCACCCGGGTGACGTGGTCCAGGTGGTGAAGTAGGGCAGACGGTCGCGGGGTGGGGAGGTTCCCGCCCCGCGCGGTCGTGGTGGTCTGGACCCCGGTGCTGGCAGGATGGCCGGGTGACGGTGGGGCAGGGGGAACGGCTGGGCCCGGACTTCGCGCGCGTCTGGGCGGCGGCGTCGGTGTCCGTGGTGGGCGACGGCGTGCGGGTCGCGGTGCTGCCGCTGCTCGCGGTGGCCGTTTCGCCGACGGCGGGAGCCGTGAGTGCGGTCGCGGCGGCCGGGTCGCTGCCGTGGCTGGTGTTCTCGTTGTTCGGCGGCGCGCTGGCCGATCGCCACGACCGCCGGACGCTGATGTGGCGCACGGACGCGGTCCGCGCCGTCCTCGTGGCGGCGGCCGCGGGGTGGGTTTTCCTCGCGACGCCGCCGGTCGGGGTGCTGGTGGTGCTGGCGTTCGCGCTGGGGTGCGCGGAGACGGTGTTCGACAACGCGTCCACAGCGATGTTGCCCGATATCGTGGCGCCCGCAAGGCTTGACGCGGCGAACGGCCGCCTGCAGGGCAGTCAGGTGATCGGGCTGCAGTTCGTCGGGCCGCCGCTGGGGGCCGCGCTGTTCGCTGCTTCGGCTGGGGCGCCGCTGGTGGTGGACGCCGCGTCGTTCGCGGTGGCGGCTCTGCTGATGTGGTTCGTCCGGGCGCGGCCCGCGGTGCCGGCCCGTTCCGGCCGTTCGATGCGCGCGGAGATCGCCGAAGGCCTGCGCTGGCTCTGGGGTCACCACGGGCTGCGGCTGCTCGCGGTCGAACTCGGAATTGCCGCGCTGGCGGTGCAGCTGGCGACCTCGGTGCTGGTGCTGCTCGTCGTCGGGACGTTGCACGCGCCGGAGTTCGCCTACGGCTTGGTCCTCGCGGCGGGCGCCGCAGGTGGCGTGCTGGGGTCGTTTGTCGCAGGGTCGCTGAAGCGCCGGTTGCCGCTCGGTGCGCGCATCGGTCTCGCCATCGCGGCCATCGGCGGCGCCCTGGTGGTGACTTCGTTCGCGACGTCCGTGGTGCTCGTGGGCGGGATGTACGCGCTGGGCAGTTTCGGGATCGTCGTCTGGAACGTGCAGGCCGTGTCGGTGCGCCAGCGCCTGGTCCCGCGTGAGCTGCGTGGGCGTGTGAGCAGCGCCTACCGCCTCATCGGCTGGGGTGGCATCCCGCTCGGCGCGGCACTGGGCGGTGTCCTCGGTACCGCGGCGGGCGTCCGCACGCCGATACTGGTGGGTGGCTGCCTGGTGCTCGCTTCGCTCGTGCTGGTCCCGAAACTGGGGAAGCTGGAGCCGGACGCTCGCTAGGCTGGCCGGCATGGACCTCACCGTGCGGTACGGGCCGGAAACCGACCAGCTCGCCGACGTGTTTTTCCCGCGACCGCTCCCGCACCCCTCGTTCTCCTGCTGCACGGTGGATCCTGGCGGCTCGACGTCGACCGCGGATACCTCGAACCGCCGGCTCGGGCGTTGACGCGCCACGGGTTCGCCGTCGCCAATGTGGAGTACCGCCGGCCCGGTGGCGGCGGCGGCGCGCCCGAGACTTTCGCCGACACCGCTCTCGCCGTGGACACCCTGCCGGGCTTGATCGAGGGCGAGGCGCCGGGCCGGATCGACCCGGCGCGAGTGGTGGTGCTGGGACACTCGGCCGGCGGCACGCTCGCGCCGTGGGCCGCCCACCGGCCCGGCGCGCCCGGGGTCGTCGCGCTCGCCCCGGTGGCCGCGCTGGCCGACGCCCACCGCCGTGACCCCGAAGGTCCCGTCGACCGGCTGCTGAGTGGCGGACCGCAGGACGTGCCGGAGCGCTACGCCGAGTCCGACCCCGCCGCCTCGGCACACCGCCCGGGCCCGTCGTCCTCTTCCCCGGCGAGCTCGAAACCGCCCTGCCCACGCAGCTGTCTCGCGACTACGCCGCCGCTACCGGCGCGGAGCTGGTGCTGGTTCCCGGCGCCGGGCACCTGGACGTCGTCGTGGCGGACGGACCGGCGTGGCCCGCACTGGTCGGCGCCCTCGCCAAACTGTCCACAGTGGAGCTGTCCTGAATGGAATGTCCCTTGCCCGTCATCGGGTACGTCCGCACTGCCCGCACGGAACTCGAGCGCACGCCCGTGCAGGCCGGCGCCAACCGCGGTGAGGAGGGCGTGCTCGAGCTCGCCGCGGAGTACGTCGAAGGTCTCGACGGGCTGGCCGGCTTCGGCTACGCCTGGCTGCCGAGCTGGCTCGACCGCCCGGACCGGCCCCTGGCCAGCCTCACCCAGGTGCCCTACCTGCTGCGCCGCGCGCAACGGCTCATGGGCATCTTCGCGATGCGTGGGCCGCGGCGGCCGAATCCGATCGGGCTGAGCCTCGTTCGGATCGTGGAGGTCATCGGGAACACGGTGCGCTTCGCGGGTGTCGATCTGCTCGACGGCACGCCGATCCTCGACCTCATGCCCTATGTCACCGCCTTCGACCGCCCGCCCGGCGACCCTGGCTGCGGCTGGTTCGACGACGTCACGGTCGCCGAGGGCACCACCCCGGAGGATCTCGCGACGCCGGGCTGACGGGGGAGGTGTTAGCCGCGCTAAGGAATCCCCTCACAGAACGCCGCTGGTCGTGGCCGCGGAGCGAACCTAGCGTCGATCGCGGCCCTGATCCCCGACGACGCCAAGGAGACCCCAGTGGACGCCGGCACTCCCTCCATGATCCTGACGGCCGCGCTGATGCACGGCCTCGGCATGCACACCGGCGCGTGGATGGCACGCGAAGGCGATGCCGGTGACCACCTGACCCCCGGGCTGTACAAGGACATCGCCCGCACCGCCGAGGCCGGGAAGCTGCACGCGATCTTCCTCGCCGAGCAGATGACCAACCAGGAGGTCGGCACCGAGCGCCCGTGCGGCGCGCTCGACACCGTCACCGTGCTGTCGCTGATGGCCGGGATCACCGACAGGATCGGCCTGGTCGGCACCGCGTCGACCACCTACAACCAGCCCTACGACCTGGCGCGGCGCTTCGCGACGCTGGACCACCTCAGCCAGGGCCGCGTCGGCTGGAACTCCATCGCCACGCCGAACCCCACCGTGATCGAGATGTTCGGCGGCGGCAGCCACCCCGACCACGCGGAGCGCTATGCGCGCGCCGACGAGTTCATCGACGTGGTGCTCAAGCTGTGGGACAGCTGGGAGGAGGGCGCGCTCGTCGGTGACAAGGAGGCCGGCGTGTTCGCCGATCCCGACCGCGTGCACGAGATCAACCACGTCGGCGAGTACTTCTCGGTGAAGGGCCCGATGCCGTTCGCGCGCTCGCCGCAGGGCGGTCCGGTGATCTTCCAGGCCGGCTCGTCCGACCGCGGCCGCGACCAGGCCGCCAAGTACGCCGACGTGGTGTTCACCGCCCAGCACGTGCTCGAAGATGCCGTCGCGTTCCGCGACGACATGCGCCGCCGCGCCGCCGAATACGGCCGCCATCCCGACAGCATCAAGATCCTTCCCGACATGTCCGTGGTCCTCGGCGCCACCGAGAAGGACGCGCAGGAGCGCAAGCAGCTGATGGACGAGGTCTTCGGCGTCACCGCGAACATCAAGAAGCTGTCCAAGCGCGTCGGCCTGCCGGTCGAGGTGCTCAAGCTCGACGAGAAGTTCCCCGCCCACCTGCGCGGTCCCGACGCGGAGTTCACCGGCTCGATCGGCTTCCGCCGCAGCATCGTGAGCCTCGCGGTGAAGGAGGACCTGACCGTCCGCGAGCTCATCGGCAGCTACGGCGGCGGCCACCACCAGGTCGTCGGCACCGCGGAGCAGGTCGCCGACCAGATGCAGGAACGCCTGCTGGCCGGTGCGGCCGACGGCTTCACGCTCATGGTCGACATGCTGCCCTCGGGCGTGCACGACGCCGTCGAGATGCTGGTGCCGGAGCTGCAGCGGCGCGGCCTGTTCCACACCGACTACGAGCACGACACCCTGCGCGAGAGCCTGGGCCTGCCCGCCCCGGCGCTCGTCCCGGCCGGCTGAAGGAGCCGATCATGACCGTTGTCCCGATCACCGGGGGAGACCCCGTGCGCGTGCTGGGAATCGGCGGCACGCTGCGGCCGGGTTCGACGTCGGAGCGCGCGCTGCGGCACGCGCTCGCGGCGGCCGAGGCCGAGGGCGCCGAGACCGAGCTGATCACCGCCGCGGAGCTGACATTGCCGATGTACGACCCGGGTGTGGCCCCGCTGACCGGCGAGGCCGTGCGGCTGCTCGAAGCCGTCCGGCGCGCCGACGCCCTCGTGCTGTCCGTGCCCGGCTACCACGGCGGGATCTCCGGGCTGCTCAAGAACGCGCTCGACCACCTGCAGGAACTCGCCGACGACCCGGTGCCCTACCTCGACGGGAAGGCCGTGGGCTGCGTCGTCGCGACGGGCGGCTGGCAGGCCGGGGTCACCACGCTGACGTCACTGCGCTCGACGGTCCACGCCTTGCGGGGCTGGCCGACGCCGCTGGGGGTCGTGGTGAACTCGGCGACCAAGCCGTTCGACGCTGCGGGCGGGATCGCCGACGCGAAGGTCGGCGACCAGCTGGCCACGGTGGGCCGGCAGGTGTGCGGGTTCGCGCGGCTGTGGAGTGCCGCGTGACACTGTCACCGGCCCGGGAGCTGGTCGCGGCGAGCGGCGTCACGGACGCCGCCGCGGCCTTGGCCCGGGGAGAGATCGTGCTGGTCGCGGGCGAAGCGGGGGCGGCGCTGGTCGCCGCCGCCGGGCTCGTGACCGGCGAGACGGCGCGGTTCCTGGCCGCCCACGGCGGGCCGGTCGGCTGCGCGCTGCCCGGCACGTGGCTCGACCGGCTGCGGATCCCGGCGATGGTGCCCGGCTCCGACGTCCACGTCGGGGTGGGGCACGGGTCGCCGGCCCGCACACTGCGCGCGCTGGCCGATCCCGCGACGCGGCGCGAGGACTTCCGCGTGCCGGGGCCCGTGTTCCCCACCCGCACCCGCGAGCTCGGCGTGCTCGAACGCCCCGGCCTCGCCGAGGCGGCCGTGGACCTGGCCCGGATCGCGGGCCGCGAACCCGTCGCGGCCTTCGTGGAGCTCGATGCCGCGGCCGACGGCCTGCTATGGGTGACCGTCAGCGAAGTGGCGGCGTACCGGCGGGCGCGCGAACGGCTCGTCGAACGCGCCGCGGATGCGCGGCTTCCCTTGGCGTACGGCGGTTTCCGGGCGCTCGGGTACCGCGACCTCGTCGACGGCGGGGAGCACGTCGCCCTCGTGCACGGCGAACCGGGGCGCGGCTCGGTGGTGCGCGTCCACATGGAGTGCCCTGCCGGCGACGCCTTCGGCGCCCGGCACTGCGGGTGCGCGCAGGCCGTGCGCGATTCGCTCGACGAGATCACCCGCGCCGGATCGGGCGTGCTGGTCTACGTCCGCGGCCGCCGATCACTGTGGTCCACGCTCACCGGTCACCGGGTGCCGGACGGCCGGACGGACCACGTGGCGGGCCAGATCCTGCGCGACCTCGGTGTGGACGACTGACCGCATCCGGTGTTCCACTGTGGACTTCCGGCCGGGAACCGTGCCGCGAAACCGGGTTCGCGCCGCGCGCCTCACCCGAAACGGGTGAGGCCGCGCGCGTCGGACGGCGCCACCGCCGGGTGGCCGGGCGCACCGGTCCGCCGCTGCCCGCGCCCGCGCTGCCGGTGAGGCGGGCGGTGCGCGGGCCGGCGGGATATCTCGCCCTCAGCAGGTGATGGGGAAACCCGCCGTGGTTGAAAGGTTCAGGCGTCGCCGGGGGAAGGGACCCTGGTCGGTGCGAAGAGGACTGAACCATGGCGGGCGATAAGCGGGCCGAGCGGATCGCGGAGTTCATCAGGCCGCTGCGCGTCGAGCCGGGGTCGAAGGTCCGTCTCTCCCGGGACTTCGACCCGGCCTACCGAGGTGACGTGCTGCGCAAGAAGGACGGCCGCGAGCTGCTCGCGGCGGGAGTCACCCTGCTGGCGGACTACCAGCGGCGCCTGGCCGCCCAGAACACCTACGGCGTGCTGGTCTGCCTGCAGGCATTGGACGCCGGGGGCAAGGACGGCACGATCCGGCACGTGATGAGCGGCGTGAACCCGCAGGGCGTGCGGGTGAGCGGGTTCAAGGTGCCCTCGTCCGAGGAGCTGGACCACGACTACCTGTGGCGCTACGCGCGCCGGCTCCCCGCGCGCGGGGACATCGGGATCTTCAACCGGTCGCACTACGAGGAGGTGCTCGTGGTGCGCGTGCACCCGGAGCACCTGGACCACCAGCGGCTGCCCGCGTCGGCCCGGCGCGGGCACGTGTGGGCGCGCCGGTTCCGCGAGATCAACGACTGGGAACACTATCTGACCGACAACGGGTTCAAGATCGTGAAGCTGTTCCTCAATCTCTCGAAGGAAGAACAGCGCGCCCGGTTCCTCAGGCGGATCGACCGGCCCGACCGCAACTGGAAGTTCTCCGCGGCCGACGCCCGCGAACGCCGGTTCTGGGACGACTACCAGCGCGCGTTCTCCAAGGTGCTCTCGGCGACCAGCACGGAGTGGGCCCCGTGGTACGTGATCCCGGCCGACCGCAAATGGTTCGCCCGCACGTGCGCGGCCGCCGTCCTGGCGCACACCCTGATCGACATCGACCCCCAGTACCCCACGGTGAGCGACGAGCGGCGCGACGACCTCCTCGTCGCACGCGCGGAGCTGGAAAACGAAGCACCCGAAGGCGCGCCGGCCGACCCGTACGCGGCCGCCGCCGAGAAGAAGCGGCAGAAGAAGAAGAAAAAGAAGCACTGAAGGCCGCTGTTTCGGCTCACGGCGATCGGAGGGCGGAATGGTCGCACCGGAGCACGTGCCGGTGAAGGAGCACAACTGGTTCTCACGGACGCCCGGCGACGTGGCCTCGGCGTTCGGCGTCGACCTGGAGTTCGGGCTCTCGTCGGCGACGGCGGCCGAACGGCTCAGCGTGAACGGCCCCAACGCGCTGCCCGAGGAGAAACACGGCGGCGGCGACCAGGATGAGCTGCATGTAGCTGGTGTACTGGTCGAGGAACCGCAACCAGGCCGCTTTCGGCATGAGCCTGGTCGCGATGGTCGACCCGCCGCGGGAGCAGTCCAAGGCGGCGGTAGCCAGCGCGCAGGCGGCCCACATCCGGGTGCGCATGGTGACCGGCGACGACGTCACCACCGGTGCGGCGATCGCGAAGCAGCTCGGCATCCCGGGTGACGCGGTCCTGGGCTCGGAGTTCGCGGACCTGCCCGAGGCCGAACGGTTGTCCCGCATCGATGACATCGGCATCGTGGGACGCGTTTCCCCGGAACACAAGGTGATCCTGGCCGACACGCTCAAGAAGAAAGGCGACGTCGTCGCGATGACCGGCGACGGCGTGAACGACGCGCCGGCCATCAAAGCGGCGGACCTCGGGATCGCGATGGGCAGCGGCACCGACGTCGCGAAAAACGCGAGCCGGATGATCCTGTCGGACGACAACTTCGCGACGATCGTGTTCGCCGTCGAGCAGGGCCGCAAGATCTACGACAACCTCACGAAGTACATCCGCTTCGTCCTGGTGCTGCTGGTCGTGTTCGTGCTGACGTTCCTGGGCGCCCCCTGTTCAACATCGCCGCCGGGGAGCCGTTCACGCCGGCGCAGGTCCTGTGGATCCACTTCGTGGTGAACGCGCCATTCGGGTTCGCGCTCGGCTTCGACCGCGAAACACCGGGGCTCATGGGGCTGAAACCGCGGCCGCGCGGCGAGTCGGTGCTCACCCGCCCGGTGTTCGTCACCGTCGGGCTCTCCGGGCTGGTCGTGACCGTCGGACTGCTTTTGCTGCTTTCGCTGGGCCAGGCGTACTTCGGCAGCGCCGAGGTCGCCACCACGATCGCGTTCACGGCCTTCGCAATGTGCTTGATCGTGGCGGCGGTCGAATGCCGCAGCGAGACGGGGACCGCACTCACGATCGCCACGTTCGACAGCAAGCAGATGAACTGGGCGATGCTGGGCGAGTTCGTGCTCGCGGTGCTGGTCATCAAGATGGACGTCTTCAACAAGCTGCTGGGCACCACGGACCTGACGCTGACGGAGTTCTTCTGGGCCCTGGTCCCGGCGGTCGCGCTGCTGATCCTGTGGGAGGCCGGCAAGGCCGTGGCGCGGTGGCGGAAGGGGAGCGGCGCGCACCGGGTCAATCGCACGTGAGGAAAAAGTAAAGGAACCATTACCTTTCGTTGCCCGTTGTCAGGGCATGGAGCGCACGGTGATCGAGCTCGGGAGCCGCGACCTGCTCGTGGTGGCGGGACTGCCCGGAGCCGGCAAGACGACCCTGCTGCGCCACGCCGCCGGCTCCCTGCGCGTGCTCGATTCGGACCAGGTCCGCGGCCGCCTCGGAGCCGTGCTGCCCGCCGCCGTGCCGTACCGGCTCTACCGGCCGGTGGTGCACGTGTGCCACCGCGCGCGGATCGTGCTGTTCGCGGCTCTGCGACGCGGGCCGCTGGTCGTGCACGAGCCCGCCACCCGCGCGTCGACACGCCGGTGGCTAGGTCTGGTGGCCCGGGGCACCCGGCGTCCGGCGCGGTTGCTGTGGCTCGACGCGACCGCCGAGGAGGCGCTGGCCGGGCAGCACTGCCGGGCCCGGGTCGTGCGCAGCCGTTCGTTCGCCCGGCACGTCGCGAGGGCCGACGCAGTGCGTGCGGAGCTGCGCGCGGGGCGGGTGCCCCCGGGCTTCGGCAGTGCCCAGGTGCTCACCCGCACCGCCGCGTTGCACGCAGTGCTCAGGCCAGGCGCCGGCGGACCCACCAGAACGCCAGCGCCACGCACAGCGCGGCCAGCAGTACGAACAGACCCGCCTCGCACAGCTGCAACGTCCAGAACCGCCCGGCCGGTTGCACGGGGTAGAGCCGGGTGAACCCGGCCGCGGCCAGCCGGTCGACCGGCTCCATCCCCGGGATCGGGGGCCGCGGGATCCCGGCCAGGGCCAGGGTTTCGTTGTAGCCGTGGATCACCCCGGCTCCGTCGCGGAACACCTCCGTGCCGACGGTGAGGTCGCCGCCGTGGGTCTGCTCGGTGAGCACGGCGGAGAGCAACCGCGGGCGCACGAGGTTTTTCACGACCACGATCACCGGCAGGAAACCCACGAGCGCGACGGCCGCCCCGGCGAGCGTCCGCCGGAACACCGCACCACCCGCCACACCGAGCGCGAAGCCGAACAGGCAGGTCGCCGGAAACGAGACGAGGCCGAAGTCGAAGGTCGGGAACCAGCCGTCGAGCTGCGTGGCCGGCGCGTACCACCACGCGTACGCGGCGGCGAAGACGAGCCCGTAGGCCACGGAGAACGCACCGCCGAGCAGCAGCTTCGAGCCCAGCCAACGACCGCGGGTCACCGACTGCGTCCAAGTGAACCGGAACGTGTGGTGCTCCAGCTCCGTGGCCACGACGGGCGCGCCGAGGAACATGCCGAGCGCGGCGGGCAGGAGCGTCAGCAGCAGCTGCGCGTAGTTGTGCACGAAGGCGATCAGCGCCGGCCAGTCACCGCACCGCGGGTCCGGTGCACCGGCGAAGCAATCGGGCAGGTCCACTGTGGACAGCGATGACCGCATGCCGGCGCCCATCGCCACGTAGCCCGCGGCCAGTACAACGAACAGGACGGCGAGGCCTAGCAGCCGCGCCCGGTCCTGCCGCCAGGAAACCCAGATCACGCCGCGACCTCCTTCGGCCGCCCGGCCGCGAGGTGGTGCAGCACGAGGTCTTCCAGCGACACCGGCTCGGCGCGCCAGCCCGGCGGAAGCGCCGGCCGCGGACCGCGCAGGAGCATCGTGGCCGCGTCGCCCCGGCGTTCGCAGGACAGCGGGACGCTCCGGATCTCGTCCACAGTGGACGCCGGACCGGTGAGCCGCACGTGCTCCGCCATGAGGTCGTCGACGTCGCCGGACAGCACGACCCGGCCGTGATCGAGCACCACGAGGTGGTCGCACAGCCGCTCCAGCTCGGACACGACGTGCGAGGACAGCACGACCGTGCAGTCGTGGTCGGCCTTCGCCGCCATCAGGCTGCCCATGAGGTCGCGGCGGGCGAGCGGGTCGAGGCTCGCGACGGGCTCGTCGAGCACCAGCAGCTCCGGGCGCCGCGCGAGGGCCATGCTCAGCGCCACCTGCGCCCGCTGGCCGCCGGAGAGCTCACCGACGCGGCGTCCCAGCGGAATGTCCAGCTCGCGCACGCGATCGAGGGCCGCTCGGTGGTCCCAGCGCCGGTTGAGGCGGCGGGCGGCTTCCAGCATCTCACGGACACGGAACGACTCGTAGAGCGAATGCCGCTGGTCGAGGTAGGCGACGCCGTCGGACGGCGCACCAGGCTTCACCGCGCGGCCGAACAGTTCGAGGTCCCCGGTCGAGGGCCGCAGGAGCCCGGCCAGGAGGTTGAGCAGGGTCGACTTCCCCGCACCGTTGGGCCCGACGAGGCCGACCACACGACCCTCGCCGATTTCGAGTGTGCAGTCCCGAAGCCCCCAGGTGCGACCGTAGCGCCGGCCCAGGGCATGGGTCGCGATCGCCGCTGTGCTCACTCGTTCTCCTTCCCGGAACGTTTCCCGATGCGCAGGAGCACGGACGAGACGAGGGCCTCGACGTCGGCGACGGTCAGGCCCGACCCGCGGGCCTCGTTGATCCACCGCTCGAACCCGGCGCGCAGCTGCGCCTGCCGTTCGGGCGACACGCCTGCCGGGTCGTCGCGCGCGACGAACGTGCCCATCCCGGGCCGGCCGCGCACGATGCCGCGGTGGTCCAGCTCGCGATACGCCTTCTGCACGGTGTTCGGGTTGATCACGAGCTGGCGCGCGACCTCCTTGACCGTCGGCAGCCGGTCGCCCCGCTTGAGCTCACCGAGCCGCACGGCGTGCTCGACCTGCCGCACCAGCTGCAGGTACGGCGGCACACCCGAACCACTCTCGAACCGGAACTCGAACACCGTGTCCGTTACCCCTGACTCCGTTACCCCAATTGACTAGGGAGCTAAGTTAACGGCCGGTCAGAGCGCTGATCATTCGGGGGCGGTCACTGGGCGCCCATGATCCGTCGCTGCAGGCCACCGTCGGATTCCGCGACTTCGGCGGCCGGGCCGAGGTCGATCCGGACGGTGTGCACGAGCCCGGTGAACGCGTTGGTCCCCGCGGCGTAGGCGTCGGACACCGGCGTGCCGAGGTCGACGCCGACGTCGAGCGTCTCGTCGAAGGAGAAGTAGTACGCGATCGTCCGCTCTACGCGGGCCGCGGCGAGCTTCTCGCCGTCGGCGGTGAGCACGGCTTCGCCACCGAGGCCGGGCCCGCCGCCGTCGTAGGTGAACTCGAGGCGCAGCTCGTGGCGGCCCGGGGCGAGCGGGTCGGTCGCCGCCGCGGTGAAGTGCTCGAGGCCGAAGTAGTTGTAGACGTAGACCGGGCGGCCGTCGGCGAAGTACAGCGTCCAGCCACCGAAGCGGCCGCCCTGCGCGATGACGACGCCGGACGCGGGCGTGGCGGGCAGGTCGACGTCGGCGGTGATGACGTGGGAGCGGTTCTTGACGTTCGGCGTGGTCTCCTCGGTGAAGCGCCGCATCCCGCCGCGGTAGGTCACCGACGTCCGCGCGCCCAGTAGGTCGAGCCGGCCGGCCAGCACGGGATTCTCGCGCTCGGTGACGCGGTCGTCGAGCGGGAACACCTGGTGTTTCGCCGCCTCCACGAGGAAAAGGTCCTGCAGCTCCCGCAGTTTCGCGGTGTGCGCGGCGGCGAGGTCGTGAGCCTGGCTCGCGTCGCGGGTGAGGTCGTAGAGCTCCCAGACGTCGTCGGAGAACGCCCGCCGCTTCGTCGCCACCATCTCCCACGGCACGCCGTGGCGCGTGACCGCGGTCCAGCCCTCGTGGTAGATCCCGCGGTTGCCGCACATCTCGTAGTACTGCGTGTGGTGCCGTTCGGGCGCGGCGGCATCGGTGATCGTCTCGCGCAGGCTGACGCCCTCGATCGGTTGCTGCTGCACACCGTCCACGCTGTGGGGTGCGGGAATGCCCGCGCAGTCGAGGATCGTCGGCAGCACGTCGATCACGTGGCCGTACTGGTGGCGCAGCCCGCCGGCCTCGGCGCCGCCCGCGGGCCAGTGCACGATCAGCCCGTCGCGCGTGCCGCCGAGGTGCGAGGCGACCTGTTTCGTCCACTGGTACGGCGTGTTCAGCGCGAGTGCCCAGCCGGCCGGCGCGATCGGGTAGGTGCCGGGGTCCCCGATCTCGTCGAGGTGGTGGATCATCTCCTCCGGGTCGTCGACGAGCCCGTGGCCCAGCCGGTGTTCCACGAGCGTGCCTTCGATGCCGCCTTCGCCCGACGCGCCGTTGTCGCCGAGCAGGTAGAGGAACAGCGTGTTGTCGAGCGCACCGAGTTCTTCGAGTGCGGCGACGAACCGGCCCACCTGCGTGTCGGCGTGCTCGACGAACCCGGCGAACGTCTCCATGAACCGCGCCGCCAGCCGCTGCCGGGTGTCGTCGAGCTCGGCCCAGCGCGGCACGCCTTCGGCCCACGGCGCGAGTTCGGTGTCCCCGGGCACCACGCCGAGCTCTTTCTGCCGCGCCAGCGTGAGTTCCCGTTGCCGGTCCCAGCCGTGGTCGAAGCGGCCGCGGTACCGCTCGCGCCATTCGCGGCCGACGTGCAGCGGCGCGTGGGCGGAGCCGAGGGCGAGGTAGGTGAAGAACGGGCGGTCGGGCGTGAGCGTGCGCTGCGTGCGCACCCAGTCGACGGCGTGGTCGACGAGATCCTCGGTCAGGTGGTAGCCGTCCTCCGGCCGCCGGTCCGGCTCGACGGGCGTGGTTCCCTGGTACAGCAACGGGTACCAGTGGTTCATCTCCGCCCCCATGAACCCGTAGAAGGTGTCGAACCCTTCGCCGGTCGGCCACCGGTCGAAGGGCCCGACCGCGCTGATCTCGCGCGGCGGCGTCTGGTGCCACTTGCCGAACGCGGCGGTGCTGTACCCGTTGCCCTGCAGGATCTGCGCGAGCGTCGCGGCGCTGCGCGGGCGGAAGCCGTGGTAACCCGGCGCGGAAGTCGCCATCTCCGTGGTGCCGCCCATGCCGACGGAGTGGTGGTTGCGCCCGGTCAGCAGCGCTTGGCGCGTGGGTGAACACAGCGCTGTGACGTGGAAGCGGGTGTAGCGCAGTCCGCCGGCCGCGAGCCGGTCGGCCGTCGGCATGGCGCACGGGCCGCCGAACGCGCTCGATGTGCCGAAGCCGAGGTCGTCGGCCAGCACGATCACGACGTTCGGCGCGCCCGCGGGCGGGGGCACGGGTCCGATCGGCGTTCCCTGCTCGCGTCGCTCGCGCACGTCGAGTGCCGTCGGCGCGGGCACGGGGACGTCCGGGCGCGGCAGTATGTGGCGCCCGGCGGGGAACGCGGACATGAAGAGCTCCTTCCGAAGTGGACGCCAATGAGCTTCACAGCGCCGCACCCCGGCGGGCCAGGCTCCGGATGGGGGTGGCCCAGACCGGAATCCGATCAGGCCGAGAGCTGATCTTTATGGGGTCCCGCAGGCCAGGGCCAGGAACCGTTCCGCGGCGGGGGAGAGCGGCCCGGCGCGCCAGACCATCCGGCCGCGCCGCAGCAACGGCGGGTCCAGCGGTACGGTGACCGCGCCCAGGCGGCGGGCGTCGTCGGCCATCGCGCGGGGGAGCAGCGCCGCGCCGGCCCCGGCCAGCACGAGGGGCACGATCATGGCGCGGTGCTCGGTCTCCACGACGACGCGCGGCTCGGCCGTGCCGCGCAGGGCTTCCTCGACGATCCACCGGGTGGCCGTGCCGGGCGGGGTGGTGACCAGGTCCAGTGTGGCCAGTTCGGTCACCGGCAGCACGAGGCGCACCGGCGAGTCCGCGGGCAGCACGGCGAACACCTCCTGCTCGGCGAGGTCGAGCCCGGCGAGCCCCGGCGTTTCGGCACCGGACTCGACGAGACCCACCTCGCTCTGTCCATTTCGGACCCGGTTGACCACGTCCGAGCCCGTCTCCGGCGCCCGCACCCGCACGAGGACCTTGGGGTGCGCCGCGCGGAACCGGCCGAGCAGCTTCGCGAGCGGGTCGACGGCGAGCGTGGTCTGCGACGCGAGGTCCAGCGTCCCGCCGCCGAGCCCGAGGACCTCGCGCACGGACGCGTCGGCCGTGCGCAGGTCGCGCAGGATCTGTCGGGCCGGGGCCACGAGCGCCGTGCCGGCCGGGGTCAGCGTGGCGCCGTGGGGCAGGCGGTGGAACAGCAGCCCGCCGAGCTCCTTTTCCAGCGTGCGCACCGCGTGCGAGAGCGACGGCTGCGCGACGTGCAGCCGTCGGGCCGCGTTGGTGAAGCCGCCGTGATCGACGACGGCGAGGAAATACTGAAGCTGGCGGCGTTCCATCCCCGCATTTCAGGCCACGGGGGCGGGCCGCCGCAAGGCCTGGCGCCGCAACCGGGTGAACTGCTTGGCACTGTTGAGTGCGAAGATCCCGACCGTCACTCCGTCGCGCTGGTAGGTCGCCACGAACGCGGGAGCGTCGGGTCCGCCCTCGGTGAACACGACCTCGTCGCCGCGCTCGGGGTGCCCGGCGAGCTGCAGGGTCCCCTCGTACTGGTCCGACCAGACGTAGCCGCTCGGCGCGTAGTGCCGCGTGGTGGCGCCGGCGAGCAGGTTCGCGACGGCGACGCCCGCTTGCTCGCTCGCGTTGGTCCAGTGCTCGTGCCGGTGCCGCCGTCCGCCTTTTTCCGAGGTGTAGGCGGCGACGTCGCCGACCGCGACCACGTTGGGCAACGCGGTGACGAGGCCGCTCGAGACGTGCACGCCGTTGCTCACCTCCAGGCCTGAACCGGCCAGCCACTCGGTCGCGGGCACCATGCCGATCCCGACGACGACCACGTCGGCCGGCAGCTCCTCGCCGCCCACGAGCCGGACGCCGGTCACGCGCCCGCCCGCGGTCACGAGCTCGTCGACGGCGGCGCCGCAGCGCAGGACCGTGCCGTGGCGGTCGTGCAGCCGCGAGCACACCTCGGCCAGCCGGGGTCCCAGCACGCGTTCGAGCGGCGTGGCCAGCGTTTCGAGCACGGTGACGTCGAGACCGAGCGAGCGGCAGGTCGAAGCGACCTCCGCCCCGATGAATCCGGCGCCCACGATCACCACCCGCACACCCGGCACCAGCTCCGCGCGCAGGGCCAGTGCGTCGTCGAGCGTCCGCAGCACGTGGACCCCGGAGACGCCAGCCGTGCCGGGCAGCGTCCGCGCGCGCCCGCCGGTGGCGAGCACGACGCCGTCCACCGTCAGGTCGGCGCCGTCGGAGAGCACCAGCCGGCCGCCGGCGGCGTCGAGCCGTTCGGCCCGGGTGCCCAGCCGCAGCTCCAGCGACGCGGTGTCCTCGGCGTCGAGGAGGTCCAGCGACTCGCGCTCGGCGGTGCCGGCGAGGAAGGCCTTCGACAGCGGCGGCCGATCGTACGGCAGGTGAGGTTCGGCCCCGACGAGCACGACGCGGCCGTCGAACCCCTGCGCGCGCAGCTCCTGGGCGGCTCGCGCCCCGGCGAGCGAAGCGCCGACGATCGCGACGCTCTTCACGCGGCATCCTCGGTGTTTTCCAAGCGCTCCGCCTGCACGTAGATCACGCCGTTGTCGACGAGCACCTCGTAAGTGCGCACCGGCTGCTTCGCAGGCAGGCACGACGGCTGGCCGGTTCGCAGGTCGAACAGCGCCGCGTGCAGCGGGCATTCGACGAAGCAGCCTTCGAGCCAGCCCTCGGCCAGGGACGCGTCCTGGTGGCTGCACGTGTCGCCGATCGCGTAGACCTCGCCGTCGGCGTTGAACACCGCGATCGGCTCGGGCCCCGCGATCCGGACGGATTCGCCGGGGGGCAGTTCGTCCACTGTGCACGCGCGCAGCATCTGGGCCTCCGGGAGGAGCTGGGGGTGTGCTTTTGAGGGGCACCGCGTTGCGTATGGGGGAACTCGCAACGCGATACGCAACAAGTCTGAGTGCGAGCGCGGGGTGCCGTCAAGGGGTGTCCGGGGCCCGATCGGGGCGGATTTTGTGGCCCGTCCGCGGGCACGCCACGGACCCGTGCGCCGGGCAGGCGCACGGGTCCGGCAGGCCGGCGGTTACGCGGGAGTGTGGCGGTAGAAGGGCTGCTTGATCGGCGCGAGCGGGGTGTTGCCGAGGATCAGGTCCGCGGACTTCTCGGCGGTCATCATCACCGGCGCGTAGATGTTGCCGTTGGGGATGTAGGGCAGCACCGACGCGTCGACCACGCGCAGGCCCTCGGTGCCGTGCACGCGCATGCTGCCCGGGTCTACCACCGACAGCTCGTCCACGCCCATCTTCGCGGTGCACGAGGGGTGCAGCGCGGTCTCGGCGTCCTTGGCGACCCAGTCGAGGATCTCCTCGTCGGTCTCCACGGCCGGCCCGGGCGAGACCTCGCCGCCGTTGAACGGGTCGAGCGCGCTCTGGTTGAGGATCTTGCGCGCCACCCGCACGGCCTCGACCCACTCGCGGCGGTCGTTCTCCGTGGACAGGTAGTTGAACCGCAGCGCCGGGTGCTCGCGCGGATCGGTGGAGGTGATCTTCACCGTTCCGCGGGTGTCGGCGTACATCGGCCCGACGTGCACCTGGTAGCCGTGCCCGCCCGCCGGCACCGAGCCGTCGTAGCGGATGGCGATGGGCAGGAAGTGGAACATCAGATTGGGGTAGGCCACCTCGTCGTTGCTGCGGACGAACCCACCGCCCTCGAAGTGGTTGGTGGCCGCGGGTCCCGAGCGCAGGAACAGCCACTGCGCGCCGATCCACGGCCGCTTCCACTTCGCGAGCGAGGGCTGCATCGACACCGGCTGCTTGCACGCGTACTGGATGTAGACCTCGAGGTGGTCTTGCAGGTTCTCGCCGACACCCGGCAGGTCGCGTACCACGTCGATGCCCAGCTTCTCAAGCTCGGCCGCGTTGCCGACACCGGAGAGCTGCAGCAGCTGCGGCGTGTTGATCGCGCCGCCGCACAGGATGATCTCCTTGCTGTACACCTCTCCGGGAGCGCCGCGGCCCTGCGCGTATTCGACGCCGATCGCTCGGGTGCCGTCGAAGAGGATCTGCGACACGAACGCGTGGGTCTTCACCGTGAGGTTCTTCCGGTGCAGCACCGGGTGCAGGTACGCCCGGGCGGCCGAGAGGCGCCGTCCCTTGCGGACGTTGCGGTCGAACGCGGCGAAACCCTCCTGCCGGAAGCCGTTCACGTCGTCGGTACGCGGGTAGCCCGCCTGCACCGCGGCGTCGAAGAAGGCCTCGAACAGCGGATTGGTCGCCGGGCCGCGTTCCAGCTCGAGCGGGCCGTCGTGCCCCCGCCACGGCCCATCGTGCGCGTCGGCGAGGCAGTTCTCCATGCGGCGGAAGTACGGCAGGCAGTGGGCGTAGTCCCACTCGGACATTCCGGGGTCTCCCGCCCACCGCTCGTAGTCGAGCGGGTTGCCGCGCTGGAAGATCATCCCGTTGATGCTGCTGGACCCGCCGAGCACCTTGCCGCGCGCGTGGTAGATCCGCCGCCGGTTCATGTGCGGCTCGGGTTCGCTGCGGTAGCCCCAGTCGTAGTACTTGCTGCCGATGGGGAAGGTCAGCGCGGCAGGCATGTGGATGAACACGTCCCACTTCGCGTCTTCGCGGCCGGCTTCGAGGACCAGCACCTTGTTCGCGGGATCGGCGGAGAGGCGGTTGGCGAGCGCGCAGCCGGCGGACCCGCCGCCGACGATGACGAAGTCGTAGGTCTCGGTACTCATGTCTCCTCCTTCTCTCAGCCGGTCACGGAACCGGGCGCCGGGGTGTCCGGCTGGTGGTCGGGGCTCGTGTGCGCGGCCGCCCAGTGCCGGCGCCGCACCCACAGCAGGACCCCGCCGACGACCACGATCAACGCGGTGATCAGCATGGCACCCCACTGGAAGTACCAGTGGTCGTCGCCGTAGACCTCGGCCCGCGGCCAGATCAAGTTGATCGTCATGCCCGCGCCGTAGAGCACGGCGACGAAGTTCACGAGCGTGCCCCAGCGGCCGAGCTTGAAGTACGGGCCGTGCTCGGGGCGCGGCCACTGCCCGCGCAGGCGGCGCACCAGCATCGGGCCGGTGACCATCAGGTAGGGGATGTAGAACAGGATGATCGCCGTCGAGGTGAGCACGAAGAACGCGCGCTGGTTGCCGAGGTTGATCAGCAGCACCACCACGGTGAGCCCGCCGGTGATCAGCGCCGGCAGCACCGGCGTCTTCGAGCGCGGCGACACCTTCGCCAGCGCCTTGCTGAACGGCAGCCGCCCGTCGCGGGCCATCGCGAAGGTCATGCGGATCGCGGCGGTCTGCACGGCCAGGCAGCACACGGTGATCGCGATGGCCGAGCAGATCAGGAACGCGTCACCGAGGCCGGTGCCGAGCGTGCTCTTGAGCAGGTACGGCATGCCGGACGTGGAGAGCTCCTCGGCGTTGAGGTCACCGACGGCCATCATGCCGACGAGCATCATCAGCCCGCCCACGAGGAACGCGGCCGTGATCGCGCGGATGATCGCGCGTGGCGCGTGCTTGCGCGGCTGCGTGGTCTCCTCCGCGAGCGAGCCGGCGGTGTCGAAGCCGTAGAACACATACGCGCTCATCAGCGACGCGACCAGGAACGCGCCGAGGTACCCGAGTGACTGGCCGTCGCCGGTGCCGTGGGTGTCGAACACCAGGCCGGGTCCGCGCTTGATGTGCACGGCCAGCGCGATGATCAGCAGGACGCTCGCGCCGAGCTCCACGGCCACGCCGAAGTTGTTGATCTTCGCCATGAGCTTCACGCCGATGATGTTCACGATCGTCGCGAACACCACGAGCACGAGCGCGAGGATGATCGCGTTCTGCGCGCCGCCCGGGGTGGAGGTGAGGCCGGCGTCGGAGTCGCTGCCGACGATCTGGAACGCGGTGGAGACCTGCGGCAGGATGATCTGGTAGGCCACCGCGACGGCCGCGGCCGTCACGATCGCGCCGATGATCATGATCCAGCCCGCGAGCCACGACGTCGCCGGTTTCGCGATCTGCTTGGCCCACTGGTACACCGAACCGGCGAGCGGGAACTGCCCGGCCAGCTCGGCGAAGCACAGCGCCACGGCCAGCTGGCCGAGGAAAACGAGCGGCCAGGTCCAGATGAAGGCCGGGCCGCCCGAGCCGAAGCCGAAGAAGAACAGCTGGAACACGCCGGTCATGATCGAGATGTAGCTGAACCCGGCGGCGAAGCTGGAGAAGGAGCCGAGTGAGCGTTCGAGCTCCTGGCGGTAGCCGAACTTGGCGAGCTCGGAGCTGTCGGAGTGGTCCCCGGCGGACCCCCCGCCCGCCGGCTTGGATCGTGTGGTCATGGTTCGTCGTCCTCAGAAGTGGTGGGGGAGGGGATCAAGGGGAGGGGAGGAATCAGCCTTTGAACCAGCGCTGCGGCACGGGGTCGATGTTGTGGTAGACGTGCTTGGTCTCGCGGTACTCCGCCAGCCCCGAGGGGCCGAGCTCCCGGCCGATGCCCGACCGGCCGAACCCGCCCCACTCCGCCTGTGGCAGGTAGGGGTGGTAGTCGTTGATCCACACGGTGCCGTGGCGAAGAGCCCCGGCCACGCGCTGCGCTCGCCCCGCGTCCGACGTCCACACGGCACCGGCGAGCCCGTAGTCGGTGTCGTTGGCGAGCGTGATCGCCCCGGCCTCGTCGGTGAACCGCTCGACGGTCACCACCGGCCCGAAGACCTCCTCCCGCACCACCGCCATGTCGCGGGTGCAGCCGGAGAACACGGTGGGGCGCAAGAAGAACCCCCGCTGCAACGCGGGATCGTCGGGCCGGCCGCCGCCCGCGCACAGCTTCGCCCCCGCCCCGATCGCGCCGGCGATGTAGCCCTCGACCTTCGCCCGGTGCTGTTCGGACACGAGCGGGCCCGTTTCGCTGGCGGGGTCGAGCCCGTCGCCGATGCGGATCCGGTCGGCCCGCGCGGCGAGCTCGGCGACGAAGCGGTCGTGCACGCCGTCCTGCACGATCAGCCGCGCGCCGGCCGAGCAGACCTGTCCGGAGTGGACGAACGCGGCGGCCAAGGCGTAGTCCAGCGCGGTCTCGAAATCGGTGTCGTCGAACACCACGTTGGGGTTCTTGCCACCCAGTTCGAGTGCCACGCGCCGGACCCCGCGCGCGGCCGCGGTCATGATCTTCTCGCCCGTGGCGAGCCCGCCGGTGAAGGACACGAGGTCGACGCCGGCGTGCTCCACCAGGGCCGCGCCGACGGCACCCGGACCGAGCAGCAGGTTCACCACCCCGGGCGGCACGCCCGCTTCTTCGGCGAGCGCGACGAGCCGGATCGTGGACAGCGGGGTGACCTCACTCGGCTTGAGCACGGTGGTGTTGCCCGCGGCCAGCGCCGGGGCGAGCTTCCACGACATCTGCAGCAGCGGGTAGTTCCACGGCGCGATGAGCGCGCAGACGCCCACCGGTTCGTGCGTGATCCGGCTGATCGCGCGCGGGTCGCCGGTGTCCACCACGCGTCCGGCGTCGTGCGCGGCCAGCGCCGCGTAGTAGCGGAAGACCGCGGTGACGTCGTCGATGTCGATGCGGCCCTCGGCCAGGGTCTTGCCGGTGTCGAGCGTTTCGGTGCGGGCCAGGTCCTCGCGGTCGCGCTGCAGCAGCGCGGCGATGCGGGTGAGCAGGTCCGCGCGGTCGGCCGCGGTCGTTCTTCGCCAGGGCCCGCCGTCGAACGCGCGGCGGGCCGCGGTCACGGCCGCGCCGACCTCGGCGGGACCCGCCACCGCCACGGCGGCCAGCACTTCGCCGCTGGCGGGGTTGAGCACTTCCGAGCGCGCCTCGTCGGCCGCGTCGGTCCAGATTCCGTCGATGTGGAGGTCCTTCATCAGGCCTTCCCAAGCAGCTCGCGCAGCCTTTTGCCGCGCGGGGTGTGACGCGCGGCACTTCGAGTGCGTACATTTGTACGCTAAGCGTGTACACATGTCCACAACGAGTTCTCGGCGCCGACACCGGGCGTTCGCGCGAGGTCGTGCGACGATCGGTGGTGCCCGACGAGACCGGTGAGTGAAGGAGCTTGGCGGCGATGACGACGCGTGACACCGCCGGGCGCAGGAAGCTGCGCGGCCCCAACGACCCCGAGCGGCGCGCCCGGATCGCGAAGGCGGCCATCGAGGTCGTGGCCGAACGCGGCATCGACGGGCTGACCCACCGCGCGGTCGCGGCGGCGGCCGGGGTGCCGCTCGGCTCCACGACCTACCACTTCGCGACGCTCGACGACCTGCTCGAGGTCGCGCTGCACGAGGCCGCCGCGAACAACGTCCGCGAGCTGCGGGAGTGGGAGCAGGCGCTCGACCCGGAGGCCGATTTCGCCGCGGCGTTGGCCGATCTGGTGATGGGCTACATCCACGAGCTCTACCCGCATACGGTCGTCGAGTACGACCTCTACGTCGCCGCGCTGCACCGGCCGCGGCTGCGTCCGGCGAGCGCCGCGTGGGACGACGCCCTGATCAAGTTCTTCTCCACCCGCACCGACCCGCTGACCGGCCGGCTGCTCGCCGGGTTGTTCTGCGGCCTGCTCATGCAGGCGGCGCTGGCCGACCCGCCGCCGACCCGGCCGGAGATCGAGGCCCTCTTCCGGCGCGCCATCGAGGGCCCGCCGGCCTGACGGCTTTCGTTGGGGTAGCGCCGAAACCGCTTCCGCACACCGGGTTCGTGGCGGCGTCCGGTAATCGGGTGACGCGAAAATCCCGTTCTTGACAGCGCCGTCGAGCGCCCGCATTGTGTTCCGGAGAGGGCAACTCGGCGCGTCCTGCGCAACATCAACGCGGCGGTGCCTCTCCCCGTGACTTCTGCCGTTTTCCCGCGCGGCTTCCCCTGTCGAGCAAGCTCGCACCGACCGTCCCGCCCCGAGAGGAGCACCGCCGGTGACCACCACCGACCTCCCGCAGAGCCTCCTGCCGACGCTGTCCGGCCGCCACTACACCGACCCGGGGGTCTTCGCCCGCGAGCAGGAGCGGATCTTCGAAACGGACTGGTTCTGCGCCGTGCGCACCGCGGACCTGCCGACCGCGGGGACGTTCGAGACGGTGCAGATCGGCCGCGAGAGCGTGCTCGTCGCCCGCGGCCGCGACGGGAAGGTGAACGCGTTCCTCAACGTGTGCCGCCACCGCGGCGCGCGCCTGTGCACCGAGAAGAGCGGGCAGGTGAAGCGCGCGATCCAATGCGTGTACCACGCGTGGACCTACGGCCTCGACGGCAAGCTCATCGCCGCGCCGAACCTCACCGGCATGCCCGACGTCGACCGCACAGAGTACGGGCTCACGAAGCTCGCCGTGCGCGAGTGGCTCGGTTACGCGTGGGTGTGCCTGGCCGAGGAACCGCCGTCGTTCGAGGCCACGGTGATGGCCGACGTCTCGGACCGGCTCGGCGGCCCGGGGGAGATCGAGGCGTACGGGCTCGACGGGCTCGCGTTGGGCCGGCGCATCGAGTACGACGTGAAGGCCAACTGGAAGCAGATCATCGAGAACTTCATGGAGTGCTACCACTGCGCGACGATCCACCCGGAGCTCACCGAGGTGCTGCCTGAGTTCGCCGACGGCTACGCCGCGCAGTACTACGTGGGCCACGGCGCGGAGTTCGGCGAACAGATCGCCGGGTTCACCGTGGACGGCAGCGCCGGCGTCGCGCGGCTGCCGGGCGTGGGGGAGCACCAGGACCGCCGGTACTACGCGATCACCATCCGCCCGCAGGTGTTCGTGAACCTCGTGCCGGACCACGTGATCCTGCACCGGATGTTCCCGCTCGCACCCGACCGCACGCTCGTGGTGTGCGACTGGCTCTACCTGCCGGAGGTCGTGGAGTCCGGAGTGGACCTCGACCGCTCGGTGGAGCTGTTCCACCGCGTGAACCTGCAGGACTTCGAGGCGTGCGAACGGTGCCAGCTCGCGATGGGCTCGCGTTCCTACGCGCGCGGCGGGGTGCTCGTGCCGAGCGAGCACCACATCGGTGCGTTCCACGATTGGGTCCGCGCGCGGACCCAAGGTTAGATCAGCGCGCGGATCGCCTGCTCGAACCCGGTCACGTGGTCGAGCGTGAGGTCGGCGGCCTTCTTCGCGTCGCCCTCGATGATCGCCGTGAGCAGCGGCAGGTGCTCGTTCACGTGGCCGGCCATGCCGCGCAGGCGCGGCAGGAACACACACCAGATGCGGGTGGCGAGGTTGTCGTAGTGGATCAGAGTGTCCTCGAGGAACGGGTTGTGCACGCAGGAGTAGATCGCGCGGTGCAGTTCGAGGTCGGTGCGCAGCAGCTCGGTGTTGTCGGCTGGGTTCGCCGCGTCGAGCTGCTCACGCAGCACCGTGAGGCCGGCGCGGTCGGCGTCCGACGCGCGCTCGGCCGCGGCCGTCGTCGCCATCGGCTCCAGTGTGCGACGCACCTCGGAGATGTGCGCGAGGTCGGAGATGTTCACGTCGGTGGCGAAGGTGCCGCGGCGCGGGTAGGCGACCACGAGGTGCTCGGTCTCGAGGCGTTTGAGCGCCTCGCGCACGGGCGTGCGGCCCATGCCGAGTGTGCTGCCGAGCCAGTCTTCGTTGATCGGGTCGCCCGGTTTGATGTCGAGCATGACGAGGCGGTCGCGGATGAACAGGTAGGCCTGTTCCGCGAGTGACGGGCCGCTGACCGGGACGGGGCTGTTGACCTGGGTGCGCACCCCGCCTACTCTACATCGAAGATTGATATATCAGAAGTCGACCAGCCAGTTCTGAAGGTATGCAACGGAAGCAGGCAGGAATGACCTCGACGATCGGGGAAGCGGCCGCCGTGCTCGGCCGCTCTCTGCAGGACTTCGACCCGGACGTGGCCGCCGCGATCGGCGCGGAGCTGCGTCGCCAGCAGTCGACGCTGGAGATGATCGCCAGTGAGAACTTCGCGCCGCTGTCGGTGCTGCAGGCCCAGGGCTCGGTGCTCACCAACAAGTACGCCGAGGGTTACCCCGGCCGGCGCTACTACGGCGGGTGTGAGCACGTGGACGTGCTGGAGAACCTGGCGCGCGAGCGCGTGAAGGAGCTCTTCGGCGCCCGCTTCGCCAACGTGCAGCCGCATTCGGGCGCGCAGGCCAACGCCGCCGCCATGGCCGCGCTGCTCGAGCCTGGCGACCGCATCCTCGGCCTCTCGCTCGCCCACGGCGGGCACCTCACCCACGGCATGCGGCTCAACTTCTCGGGCCTGCTCTACGAAGTCGCGGCCTACGAGGTGTCCGAAAAGGACTTCCGCGTGGACCTGGACGAGGTCGCGCGGCTCGCGCGGGAGCACCGGCCGAAGCTGATCATCGCCGGCTGGTCGGCTTACCCGCGGCAGCTGGACTTCGCGCGGTTCCGGGCGATCGCCGACGAGGTCGGCGCGTACCTGATGGTCGACATGGCCCACTTCGCCGGCCTCGTGGCCGCCGGGTTGCACCCGTCGCCGGTGCCCCACGCGCACGTCACGACCACCACCACGCACAAGACCCTCGGCGGCCCGCGCGGCGGTGTGGTGCTCACGAACGACCCGGAGCTGTCGAAGAAGGTGAACTCCGCGGTCTTCCCCGGGCAGCAGGGCGGCCCGCTGGAGCACGTGATCGCGGCGAAGGCGGTGGCGTTCAAGATGGCCGCCGAGCCGGAGTTCGCCGAGCGCCAGGCCCGCACGCTGCGCGGCGCGAAGCTGCTCGCCGAGCGGCTGCTGGCCGAGGACACCAGGGCAGCGGGGATTTCCGTGCTGACCGGCGGCACCGACGTGCACCTGGTGCTCGCCGACCTCCGCGATTCCGAACTGGACGGCAAGCAAGCCGAAGACCGCCTGCACTCGGTCGGGATCACGGTCAACCGCAACGCGGTGCCGTTCGACCCGCGCCCGCCGATGGTCACCTCCGGCATCCGCATCGGCACCCCTGCGCTGGCCACGCGCGGCTTCGGTGACGACGAGTTCCGGGAGGTCGCGGACATCGTCGCCACGGTGCTGCTGCCCGGTTCCGACGAGGCCGTGGTGGAGAAACTGCGCGCCCGCGTGGCCGCGCTCACCGGTCGTTTCCCGCTCTACCCGGACTTGGAGGCCCCGCAGTGAACCCGACGGCCCCCGGCGCCGACCTGCCCGAACACCCCGATTTCCTCTGGGACAACCCGGACCCGAAGCGCTCCTACGACGTCGTCGTGGTGGGCGGCGGAGGTCACGGCCTCGCCACCGCCTACTACCTCGCGAAGGTCCACGGCATCACCAACGTCGCCGTGCTGGAGAAAGGCTGGCTCGCCGGCGGCAACATGGCCCGCAACACAACCATCATCCGCTCCAACTACCTGTGGGACGAGAGCTCCGGCATCTACGAGCACTCGCTGAAGCTGTGGGAAGGCCTCGAAGAGGACCTCGGCTACCCGATCCTGTTCAGCCAGCGCGGCGTGCTCAACCTCGCGCACGGCCTGCAGGACGTGCGCGACAGCGTGCGCCGAGTGGAGGCCAACAAGCTCAACGGCATCGACGCCGAGTGGGTCGACGCGGCCGGGGTCAAGGAGATCTGCCCGATCGTCAACACCTCGCCCGACGTGCGTTACCCGGTGCTCGGCGCCACGTACCAGCCGCGCGCGGGGATCGCGAAGCACGACTACGTCGCGTGGGGTTTCGCGCGCGCCGCGGCCGCGCTGGGCGTCGACCTCATCCAGGACTGCGAGGTCACTGGCATCGAGACCGCGGCCGGCCGGGTCACCGCGGTCGACACGACTCGCGGCCGGATCGCCGCCGGCAAGGTCGCGCTGTGCGCCGCAGGGCACTCGTCCGTGGTGGCGAAAATGGCGGGGTTCGACCTGCCGCTGGTGTCGCACCCGTTGCAGGCGCTGGTCTCGGAGCTGCTCGAACCGGTGCACCCGACCGTGGTCATGTCGAACGCCGTGCACGTGTATGTGTCCCAGGCGCACAAGGGTGAGCTCGTGATGGGAGCCGGCATCGACTCCTACGCCGGCTACGGGCAGCGCGGCGCGTTCCACATCATCGAGGACCAGATGGCCGCCGCGCTGGAGCTGTTCCCGGTGTTCGCGCGGGCGCACCTGCTGCGCACGTGGGCGGGGATCGTGGACGTCACGCCCGACGCGTCGCCGATCGTCGGCCTCACGCCCGTGGAGAATCTCTACCTCAATTGCGGCTGGGGCACCGGCGGGTTCAAGGCCACACCCGGCGTCGGTGACTGCTTCGCCCACACCGTGGCGAAAGGCAAGCCGCACCCGTACGCCGAGCCGTTCACCCTCGACCGGTTCACCACCGGCGCCCTCGTCGACGAGCACGGCGCCGCCGCCGTCGCCCACTAGGAGCTCCCGTGCAACTCATCCCGTGCCCGTGGTGCGGTCCCCGCGAGGAGACCGAGTTCCACTACGGCGGCCAGGCGCACGTCGCCTACCCGCAGGATCCGGCCGCGCTGTCGGACGAGGACTGGGCGAAGTTCGTCTTCTTCCGCGCCAACCCGAGCGGCCCGCTGCCCGAGCGGTGGACCCACAGCGCGGGCTGCCGCCGCTGGTTCAACGCCGTGCGCGACACCCGCACCCACGACCTCCTGGCGGTCTACCGCCTCGACGAGCCCAGGCCGGTGATCCCGTGACCCGATTGCCCGACCGCGGTGTCGTCGACCGCGCGGCCCCGCTGAAGTTCACCTTCGACGGCCGGGAGCTGACCGGCTTCCGCGGCGACACCCTCGCTTCGGCCCTGCTCGCCAACGGCGTGCACCAGGTGGCCACGAGCATCAAGTACGCGCGCCCGCGCGGGATTGTCGCGGCCGGCGTCGAGGACCCGACCGCGCTCGTGCAGATCGAAGCGCCGTTCCCGGAGCCGATGCTCAGCGCGACCACGGTCGAGCTGTACGACGGCCTGGTCGCCCGCGGCCTGTCCGGGCAGGGCCGGCTCGCCACCGAGCCCGACCCGGCGCGCTACGACGCCGAACACATTCACTGCGACGTCCTGGTCGTCGGCGCCGGACCGGCCGGACGGGCCGCCGCGGCCGAGGCCTCCGGACGAGTGCTCCTCGTCGACGACCAGCCCGAACCGAGCGGGGAAATCCCCGGCGGCGTCCGGTTCCTTTCGCGCACGACGGCGTTCGGCGTGTACGACGACGGGTTCGTACTGGCGCTGGAACGACGCGGCGAGAACGCCGCGCCCGAGCGGATCTCGCGCCGGCGCGTGTGGCGGATCCGCGCGAAGCGGATCGTGCTCGCGACCGGTGCGCACGAGCGGCCCGTGGTGTTTCCCGACAACGACCGGCCGGGCATCATGCTCGCCGGCGCGGCGCGGACGTACCTGAACCGCTACGGCGTGCTCGCGGGCCAGCGCGCGGTCGTGTTCACCACCAACGACAGCGCCTACGCGGTGGCCTTCGACCTCGCCGACGCCGGCGCGCGGATCGCGGTGATCGCCGACGCGCGCGACACGGTGTCCGCCCGGCTGAGGGAAGACGCCGCGGCCCGGGGCATCGAGATCCGGACCGGGCACGGGATCGTCGGCACCGCGGGCGGTGACCGCGTCACGTCGGCGGTCGTCGCGGAACTCGGGGCCACCCAAGGGGATCGCTTCGCCTGCGACCTGCTGCTCGTGTCCGGCGGCTGGAATCCGGCCGTGCACCTGTTCAGCCAGGCCCGCGGCACGCTGCGCTACGCACCCGAGCTCGGCGCCTACGTGCCCGACGGTGACCTGCCGACCGTCCGCGTGGTCGGCAGCGCGGCGGGAGAAGGCCTGCCTGAGGTGAAGGTGCTGTGGCAGGTCCCGGCAGCGGAGTCCGAAGTGGACACCCGGTTCGTCGACCTGCAGCGCGACGCCACCGTGTCCGACGTCCTGCGCGCGACTGGCGCCGGTCTGCGGTCGCTGGAGCACGTGAAGCGCTACACGACGATCGGCACCGCGCACGACCAGGGCAAGACGTCCGGGCTGCTCGCGGCGGGCATCACTGCCGAGGCGCTGGGGCGCGACCTGGCCGAGCAGCGGCCGACGACGTTCCGCCCGCCCTACACCTCCGTGCCGTTCGCCGCCCTCGCCGGGCGCAACCGCGGCGACCTGCACGACCCGGTGCGGGTGACGGCGCTGCACCCGTGGCACGTCGCGCACGGCGCGGAGTTCGAGAACGTCGGCCAGTGGAAACGGCCGTGGTACTACCCGCGGCCCGGTGAGGACCTCGAAACGGCCGTGCTGCGCGAATGCCGCGCCGCCCGTACCGGCGTCGCGCTGATGGACGGCTCCACACTCGGCAAGATCGACGTGCAGGGCCCGGACGCCGCGGCGTTCCTCGACCTGCTTTACACGAACCTGATGAGCTCGCTCAAGGTCGGCCGCATCCGCTACGGCGTGATGTGCGGGGTCGACGGCATGGTCATCGACGACGGCACCGTGATCCGCGTGGCCGAGGACCGGTTCCTCGTCACCACGACCACCGGCAACGCGGCGATGGTCCTCGAGTGGATGGAGGAGTGGCTGCAGACCGAGTGGCCGCACCTGCGCGTGTTCGCCACGTCGGTGACCGAGCACTGGGCCACGATCCCGCTCGTCGGCCCGCGTTCGCGCGCGGTACTGGCGAAGGTGGCGCCCGGCCTCGACGTGTCGAACGACGCGTTCGGCTTCATGACCTGGCAGGACGCCGAGGTCGCCGGCATCGACGCCCGCGTCTGCCGGATCAGCTTCTCCGGTGAGCTGGCGTACGAGATCAACGTGCCCTCGTGGCACGGGATCACGCTGTGGGAAGCGCTGCTGGCGGCCGGCGCCGAGGACGGGATCACGCCGTACGGCACGGAAACCATGCACGTGCTGCGCGCCGAGAAGGGCTACCCGATCATCGGCCAGGAGACCGACGCGACGGTGACGCCGCAGGACCTCGGCATGAGCTGGGCCGTGTCGAAGAAGAAGCCCGACTTCCTGGGCAAACGGTCCTTCACACGCGCGGAGAACCTGCGGCCCGACCGCAAGCAGCTCGTCGGCCTGCTGCCGCAGGACCCGGCCGTGCTGCTGCCGGAAGGCTCGCAGCTCATCGAGACCGACCACGTACCCGAGCCGCCGGTGCGCATGCTCGGCCACGTCACGTCCAGCTACCGCAGCGCCGCGCTGGGCCGCACCTTCGCCCTCGCCCTCGTGCGGTCCGGGCGGGAACGCGTCGGCCAGACGCTGTACGTGCCGGTCGGCGCCGCCGTGGTGCCGGTGACCGTGACGGAATCCGTGCTGTTCGACAAGGAGGGGACCCGTCGTGACGGTTGACCTGATGCGCCGCGCCCCGCTCGCGGACCACGCGGCCGTGCTGGCCGCTCTCGCGCCGGCCGTGATCGCGGAGGAACGGCCGTTCCTGACGCAGCTCACCGTGCGGGTGCGTGAAGGCCACGACGCCGTGGGGGAGGTGCTCGGGGTGCCGTTGCCGGCCGAGCCGTGCACCTTCACCTCGGGCGCCGGGCCCTTCGGCGCCGTCGACGTGTTGTGGCTGGGCCCGGACGAATACCTCGTCCTCGCCGGACCCGGCGCGGTGACCGAACCGGATCTGCGGCCGGCGATCGTGGTGGGCGCGGTGACCGACACGTCGGCGCAGCGCACCACCGTCCGGCTGGCCGGGCCGGCCGTGCGCGACGTGCTCGCGCACGGCTGCGCGATCGACCTCGACCCGGCCGTGTCGCCGCCCGGGACCTGCGTGCAGACGTTGCTGGCCCGCACGGGGATCGTGCTGCTGGTCCGCGAAGCCGGCGAGTTCACCGTGCTCGTACGGCAGTCCTTCGCGCCCTACTTCGCCGCGTGGCTGGCCGACGCCGCCACCGAGTACACCGAGGAGGCACCGTGGCCTTCACGCTGACGCTCAACTGCCCCGAACGCGCTGGCATCGTCCACGCCGTCACCACGTTCCTGCTGGAGCGCGGGTGCGACATCGTCGAGCACCAGCAGTTCGACGACGACGTGCGCGGCTCCTTGTTCCTGCGCACCTCCTTCACGTGTTCCGTGCCGGCCACTGTGGACGATCTCCGGCGGGCGTTCGTGCCGGTGGCCGGTGACTTCGCCATGGAGTTCGAGTTCGCCGACGGCACGGCTCCTAGGTTGCTGGTGATGGTGTCGAAGTTCGGGCACTGCCTCAACGACCTGCTGTTCCGGTGGCGCGCCGGCAGCCTGGGCGCGGAGGTCGCGCTGGTGGTGTCGAACCACGAGGACCTGCGTCCGATGGCCGAGGCCGCCGGGGTGCGGTTCGAGCACGTGCCGGTGACGCCGGCGACGAAGGCCGGGGCCGAGCAGCGGCTGCTGGACCTGCTGTGGGAACACGAGATCGACCTCGTCGTGCTCGCCCGGTACATGCAGGTGCTCTCGGACGAGCTGTGCGGCAAGCTCGCGGGCCGCGCGATCAACATCCACCACTCGTTCCTGCCGGGCTTCAAGGGCGCGAAGCCCTACCACCAGGCCTACGACCGGGGCGTGAAGTACGTCGGCGCGACCGCGCACTACGTCACGGCCGACCTCGACGAGGGCCCGATCATCGAGCAGGAGGTGCAGCGCGTGGACCACACGTACTCGCCGCGGGAGCTGGTGACCGTCGGGCGTGACGCGGAGGCGCTCGCCCTGTCGCGAGCGGTCCGCTGGCACAGCGAACGGCGTGTCCTGCTCAACGGCAACAGCACCGTCGTCTTCCGGTAAGGAGTGTTCTTCTCATGTCCCGAGTCGTGATCATCGGCGCCGGCATCGTGGGCGCCAACCTCGCCGACGAGCTCACCGCGCGCGGCTGGACCGACGTCACCGTGCTGGACCAGGGGCCGCTGCCGCTGACCGGCGGCTCCACCTCGCACGCGCCCGGTCTCGTGTTCCAGACCAACCCGTCGAAGACGATGACCGAGTTCGCGCGCTACACCGTCGAGAAGTTCGGCGACCTGGAGGTCGACGGGCTGCCGTGCTTCAACCAGGTCGGCGGCATGGAGGTGGCGAGCACGCCGGCGCGGTGGCAGGACCTGCACCGCAAGCACGGCTGGGCCACGTCGTGGGGCGTCGAGGCGCACCTCATCGACGTCGACGAGTGTGTGCGGCGCTGGCCGCTGCTCGACGGCTCGCGGATCCACGGCGCGCTGTACGTGCCGACCGACGGGCTGGCGAAGGCCTCGCGCGCGGTCGTCGCACTGGCCCGCCGCGCCGAGTCGCGGGGCGCGCGGTTCGTGGGGTCGACCAAGGTGACCGGTCTCAAGCAGGCCGGCGGCCGGGTGACCGGGGTCGAAACGGACCAGGGCGGGTTCGCGGCCGACATCGTGGTGTCGTGCGCCGGGTTCTGGGGCCGCGAGCTCGGTGCGCTGGCGGGGATGGACGTCCCGCTGCTCCCGCTCGCACACCAGTACGCGAAGACCGGCCAGATCGCGGAACTGGTGGGGCGCAACACCGAGACGAGTGAGGCGAGCCTGCCGATCCTGCGTCACCAGGACCAGGACCTGTACTTCCGCGAGCACGGGGACCGCCTCGGCATCGGCTCGTACGCCCACCGCCCGATGCCGGTCGAGCCCACCGGCGTGGACGGCGAGGTGACGGAGTCGTCGATGCCTTCGATGCTGCCGTTCACCGACGAGGATTTCGCGCCGTCGTGGGAGGAGAGCAAGCTGCTGCTGCCCGCGCTCGGCCGGACGAAGGTCGAGGAGGGGTTCAACGGCATCTTCTCCTTCACTCCCGACGGTGGGTCGCTGGTGGGGGAGTCGGAGCACGTGCGCGGGTTCTGGATCGCCGAGGCGGTGTGGGTGACGCATTCGGCCGGCATCGCGAAGGCTGTGGCGGAGCTGCTCGTACACGGTCGTGCCGAGACGGATCTGCACGAGGTGGACGTGCACCGGTTCGAGGAGGTGCAGCTCGCGCCGGAGTACGTGAGCGAGACGTCGCAGCAGAACTTCGTGGAGATCTACGACGTGCTGCACCCGTTGCAGCCCAAGCTTTCGCCGCGCGACCTGCGGGTGAGCCCGTTCCACGCCCGGCAGCGGGAGCTGGGCGCGGTGTTCCTGGAGGCGGGCGGCTGGGAGCGGCCGCACTGGTTCGAGGCCAACGCGCCGCTGGTGAAACGGCTGCCGCACGAGTACCTGCCGCCGGCGCGCGACGCGTGGGCGGGGCAGTTCCATTCGCCGATCGTGGCGGCGGAGGCGTGGCACACGCGCAACGGGGTGGCCCTGTACGACATGACGCCGCTCAAGCGCGTGGAGGTGAGCGGCCCGGGTGCGCTGGAGTTCCTGCAGGGGCTGACGACGAACCAGCTCGACAAGTCCGTCGGTTCGGTGACCTACACGCTGATGCTCGACGACGCGGGCGGCGTGCGCAGTGATGTCACGGTGGCGCGGCTGGAGCCTTCGGTGTTCCAGGTGGGGATCAACGGGAACCTCGATGTCGCGTACCTGAACTCGCGGGTGCCGGACGGGGTCCGGGTTCGGGACAGCACCGGGAGCACGTGCTGCATCGGCGTGTGGGGACCACTCGCGCGGGACCTGGTGCAGCCGTTGTCGGCGGAGGACTTCTCGCACGCGGGGCTCAAGTACTTCCGGGCGCGTTCGGCGCGGATCGCCGGGGTTCCGGTCACGGCGATGCGACTGTCCTATGTGGGTGAACTGGGCTGGGAGATCTACACCTCGGCGGACAACGGCCTGCGGCTGTGGGACGCGTTGTGGGCGGCAGGGCAAAAGCTGGGGGTGATCGCGGCCGGGCGGGCGGCGTTCAACAGCTTGCGGCTGGAGAAGGGCTACCGGCTGTGGGGCACGGACATGACCACCGAGCACGATCCGTACGAGGCCGGGGTCGGGTTCGCCGTTCGTCCGGCGAAAGGTCCGTTCGCGGGGCGGGACGCGATCGAGGGCCGTTCGGAGGAGACGGCCGCGCGGCGGTTGCGATGCCTGACCGTGGACGACGGGCGGACGGTGGTGCTGGGCAAGGAACCGGTGTTCGTCGACGGTGCGGCCGCGGGGTATGTGACCAGCGCGGCGTACGGGTACACGGTCGGGCGGCCGATCGCGTACGCGTGGCTGCCGGGGACCGTCGGCATCGGGGACGCGGTGGAGATCGAGTACTTCGGACGGCGGGTCACGGCGACGGTGGCCGCGGAGCCGCTGGTCGACCCGGGCATGGAACGAATTCGACGCTGAGCGGTGAGTTTCATGCGGGATCAGATCACGAGCGAGTCCCTGAAGTCCCTGGCGACGCCGTCCGTCGGGCCGGCGTTGCCGGCGGGCGGGACCGTCGCGGCGCTCGCGTTGGCCCAGGCCGCGGCCCTGCTTGCGCGCACCGGCGATGGTGCTTGCGGCGGCTGGATGCACGGGCTGCGGCTGGCCGAGCAGGACGCATTCGCGGTGCGGACGTCGGGTCTCGAATCCTGGCGGCCCTCCGCGGACGTGATCACCGCGGCGGCCTCGTTGCCGGCCGTGGCCGAACTGCGCTTGTCCGAGGTGAGCGGCGTGGCGCTGCTCGACGTGGCGGCCGCGGCCGAGGTGATGCGCTCGGCCGCGGTGATCGCGCGGGTGGCGATCGAGAGCCGGACGGGTTCGGTGCCGGTGCCGGAGGTGGACGGGCTCGTCACGCGGGCGGAGCGGATCACGGAGGCGGTGCGGAGTGGCCTAAGTAACCAACTGGTTGGTTGACGGCCGGCTGGGATCGGTGTCTGATGGAGATGTAGGCACGAACTCCCGGAAGGCACTCATGTCCAAGACCTGGCTCATCACCGGCAGCTCCCGCGGCTTCGGGCGGGAGCTGGCGAAAGCAGTCCTCGACCACGGCGACCGGCTCGTCGCGACCGCTCGCAAGCCCGAACAGCTCGACGACCTCGTAGGTCGCTACGGCGACCGCGTGCGCGCGATCGCCCTGGACGTCACCGACCCGGCGGCCGCCCGCGCGGCCGTGCAGGCGGCGGTGGACGCGTTCGGCTCGCTCGACGTCGTGGTGAACAACGCCGGCTACGCCAACTCCGCGCCCATCGAAGAAATGCCCGACGACGACTTCCGCGCCCAAGTGGACGCGAACTTCTACGGCGTCGTCAACGTCACCAAGGCCGCCCTGCCGATCCTGCGCGCCCAGCGCTCGGGCCACGTCGTGCAGTTCTCGTCGGTCGGCGGCCGCGTCGGCGGCTCACCCGGCATGGGCGCGTACCAGGCCGCCAAGTTCGCGGTCGAGGGCTTCTCCGAGGTGCTGGCCAACGAGGTCGCTCCCTTCGGCGTCAAGGTCCTCATCATCGAGCCCGGCGCGTTCCGCACCGACTGGGCCGGCTCGTCCATGCGCGTCGACCCCGTGACCCCCGACTACGACGAAACGGTCGGCGCGATGAACCGCCGCCGCACCGACTCCGCCACCTGGCCCGGCGACCCCGCCCGCGCCGCCAAGATCATCGTCGACGTCGTCGACCACGCCGACCCGCCGCGCCGCCTCCTGCTGGGCGCCGGTGCGGTGGAGCTGGCGGCGCGGTCTTCCGCGGAACGCGCCGCGGAGGCCGAGAAGTGGGCGGATGTGAGCCGCTCGGCGGACTTCCCGCCGGGGGAGTGACTGCGCTGACCCGGTGCTCCGGTGTCTGCTCTGCGCGGGCAGGCCCGCGTGGGGGCACGCCCGATCGGCGGACTCCCCGCCGGGTGAGCGACGCAGGGGCGTTCGATCCGCCGCGCCGTCTCGCATTGCGCGCGGCGTCGGCGGCGTTCGACCTGAGTCCGTCCGTTGCTGGAGCCGCAGCCGAGTACCCCGCAGGCGTGCGGCGCAGGCTGACCCACCCCGCCGCCTCCTGCTGGGCGCCGGTGCGGTGGAGGTGGCCGCGCGGTCTTCCGCGGAACGCGCGGTGGAGGCCGAGAAGTGGGCGGATATGAGCCGCTCGGCGGACTTCCCTCCGGGGGAGTGAGGTCGTCCCTTCGAAGTACCCGCGGGGGCGGCGCGGAGCACTAGCATCGGTCGCATGAGTCGATGCGCTGGGCCGGACCGGTGAGGGCCTTCGTCATCACCGGGCCCGGCGAGGCCGGGGTGGCCGAGGTGCCGGAGCCGGTCGCGGTGATGGGCGAGGTCGTGGTGGCCGTGGAACGCGCCGGGGTGTGTGGCACCGACTTCGAGTTCTTCACCGGCGAGATGCACTACCTCGCCGACGGCCAGGCGCGTTATCCGATGCGGATCGGGCACGAGTGGTGCGGCACCGTGGTGGAGACGGGTGAGGGTGTGCACCCCGCGTGGGTGGGGCGGCGGGTCGTCGGCGACACGATGCTCGGGTGCGGGCACTGCCGGCGGTGCCGCAACGGCCACCAGCACGTGTGCGCGGACCGCCACGAAGTCGGGATCCGCGGCGGGCGGGCCGGGGCGCTGGCGGAGAAGATCGCGGTGCCGGTGACGTCGCTGCACGAGCTGCCCCCGCATCTCGACGCGACGGCCGGCGCGCTGGTCGAGCCGGGCGGGAACGCGCTGCGGGCGGCGGAGGCCGCATTGGGTGAGAAGGACGGGATGCGGGTCGCGGTCTACGGGCCGGGCACGATCGGGCTGCTCACCGCGATGTTCCTGCGCGCGGCCGGCGCCGAGGTCCACCTGGTCGGCGCCACGGCCGGCTCCATCGCCTTCGCGCGCGGGCTGGGGTTCTCCGCGGCCGGCGAGCCGCCCGCGGCGCCGGTCGACGCGGTCGTGGACGCCACCAGCGACCCGATCGTTCCGGCGGCGGCGCTGGAGCTGGTGGAGCCGTCGGGCCGGATCGTCTACATCGGACTGGCCGGTGAGCCGAGCGGGATCGACACGCGGCAGCTGGCCCTGAAGGACGTGACCGCCGTCGGGATCCTCAGCGCGTCGCCCGGCCTCGACGCGACCATCGACCGCTACGCCGACGGGGACGTCGACCCGCGGCCGATCGTCGCGGCGACGGTCGGGCTCCACGAGGTCGCCGACGTCTTCGCCGGGCGACGCCCGCCGGGCGCGGGGCCGAAGATCCTGGTCGACCCGAACCGGACGTGAAGGCCGGCCCGTGGGCACGGGTCGGGGACCGCGCCCACGGACCGGGGTCAGGCGAGGTACTCCGCGGCCGCGCGCAGGCTCACGTACGAGCCGCTGAACGTGTCGATCCGCGGACCCGGGCCCGACGGTCCGGGCACGCCGGTCTCGACGCGGATGTAGTCCACATCGGACAGTTCCGCGAGGAAGGCGAGCACCGCCGGATGCCGGTGGGCTTCCCGGGTCACCACGACCACGCTCGCGAACTCACGAGCCCGGGCACGTACCGAGGCGGCGTCGGCGGGGGACACGGTCAGCGCCGAAGTTCCCGGTACCAGCTCCGTCAGGTGCGGGCCCAGGCCCCACGGCATCGGCCCGGCCGCGATCGTCGGGTCGGTGCTCACGTCGACGACCAGCGGCGCACCCGCCAGCCGCGGCGAGCCCTGGATCCGCAGGGCCGCGCGAGCCGCCGAGATGCCCAGCGCGTAGTCGACCGGCTGCAGCTCGGCGGGCGTCGGCGAGGTACCCAGCGCCGCCGTGCGGGCCGCTGCGTCCGCGAGCCGTTCCGCGGACAGCGTCCCGTCCGAAACCGCGGCCACGATCGCGGAGGTGATGGCGTCCAACGTGTCCGCCTCGAACGCCGCCCCGCCGATGCACAACGCGTCGGCACCGGCGGCCAGCGCGCGGACAGCGGCGTTGCCGAGCCCGTCGTGCCGGCCGTAGGAGCCGGAGACCGCGCCCATCTCCAGCGCGTCCGTGATCACCGCGCCGTCGAAGCCCAGCTCGCCACGCAGCACGTCGGTGAGCGCGACCCGGTTCAACGTCGCCGGTTCTTCGCCCCACGCCCGCACCACGAGGTGGCCGGACATGATCGACCGCACGCCCGCCGAGATCGCCGCGGCGAACGGCACGAGCTCGATCTCCCGCAGTTCCTGAGGCGTCCGAGGCAGCACAGGCAGCGCGACGTGCGAATCCTCCGTTGCTGCACCGTGGCCGGGGAAGTGCTTCGCGCACGCGGCCACGCCGTACTTCTGCAGCCCCGTCACGAACGCCGCCACGTGCGGCGACGCCTTCGCCGGGTCCGACCCGAACGCGCGGACCCCGATGATCGGGTCCTCCGCCGCGAGCGTCAGGTCCGCGCACGGCGCCAGGTTCACCGTCACGCCGCACGCGGCCAGCCGCTCGCCGAGCGCCGCCGCGACCGCCGTGGTGAGCTCCGGGTCGTCGGCCGCGCCCAGCGCGAGCGAGCCGGGCACGAAGGAGCCGGTGTTCACGTCGAGGCGAGTGACGTCGCCGCCCTCCTCGTCGATGCCGACCACCACGTCGTCGCGTTCGGCCCGCAGCGCCGAGGTCAGCGCCGCCACCTGCTCGTCGTCGACCACGTTGCGCCCGAACAGGATCACGCCGCCGAGGCCCTCGCCCAGACGGCGCCGCAACCAGTCCGGCGCCGTCGTGCCCGCGAAACCGGGCAGCAGCACCGCTTCCGCCCAATCCCGAGGATCAGACATCGCTCACCCCTTCACCGCGCCGGCCGTGAGGCCGGACACCAGCTTGCGCTGCACGATCAGGAAGAAGATCAGCGCCGGGATCGCGTACACCACCGAAGCCGCCATGATGCCGCCCCAGTCGACCGAGAACGCGGTCTTGAACGACGAGAGCCACACCGGCAGCGTCTGTTTCGGCTTGTCCTGCATGAACACCAGCGCGAACAGGAACTCGTTCCACGCGGTGATGAAGCTGAACACCGACGTGGTCACCAGGCCCGGGCCCAGCAGCGGCAGCGTCACGCGACGGAACGCGCCCGCGCGGCTGCAGCCGTCGATCATCGCGGCCTCTTCGAGGTCGTACGGGATGCCGTTGATGAACCCGTAGAGCATCCAGACGGTGAAGGGCAGTGACGTCGCGAAGTACACCAGCAGCAGCGAAGGCAGCGTGTTGAGCAGCCCGAGGTCGCGCATCAGCAGGTACATCGGGATGAACAGCGCCGAGAGCGGCGCCAGCTGCGCGACCAGGATCAGCAGCAGGAACCCCTTGCGCCCGCGGAAGCGGAACCGCGCGAGCGGGATCGCCGCCAGCACCCCGACGACCAGCGCCGCGAGCACGGCCCCGAGCGTGACGATGAGGCTGTTGCTCAGGTAGGTCACGAACCCCGGTTTGGTGAGCGCCGACGCGAAGTTCGCCAGCGTCGCGGAGGTGGGGAACAGGTCGTACTTCGGCGAGAGCACCTCGCCCGGTGTCTTGAGCGACGTGGTGAACATCCAGTACGTCGGGAAGAAGAACAGCAGCGCGACGAGCACGCCCACCACCGAGAGCGTGACCCGCTGGGTCAGGGACTTCCTCATGCGAGCTCACCGTCCTTCGAACGAACCAGCAGCTGCACGTACCGCCCGGTGACCAGCAGCAGGAGCACCAGCATGATGGTGGCGATCGCGGCGGCCGAGCCGAAATGGCTGCCCGCGATGCCCTTGAGGTACTGCAGGATCGCGAGCGTCGTGCTCGCGCCGTCGGGCCCGCCCTGGCGGATCGCCCAGACCTGGCCGAACATGTTGAAGTCCCACAGCACCGACAGGAACGTGACCATCGTCAGGATCGGCCGAATCGCGGGCCAGCTCACCGCGCGGAAGGTCTGCCACGGCCCGGCGCCGTCGATGCCCGCGGCCTCGTACTGCTCCCGCGGCACGCCGAGCAGGCCCGCGTACAGCGTGAAGGCCACGAACGGCACGGCCTGCCACAGCACCAGCAGCCCGATCACCGCGAGCGTGCTCGCGCCGGTGGAGAACCACGAATAGCCGATGAACGAGTGGAACCCCAGCCGGTCCAGCGTCTTGTTCAAAATCCCGTACTGCTGGTCGAAGATCCACTGGAACACCGTGGTCGTGGCGATCACCGGCACGGCCCACGCGAGCACGAGCGAGATCTGCAGGATGATCCGGACCACCGGGTTGAGGTGGCGCATGAGCACCGCGATGACCAGCGCGACCAGCAGTGTGGCCGCTACCAGCAGAGCGGTGAACACGACGGTCCGCACGGCGACCGACCAGAATTCCGGGTCGGTCAGCTCCTCGGTGTAGTTGTCGAACCCGATCCACACGGCCTTGCCGGTCACGAGCTCGTGCAGGTCGAGCTTGCGCAGGCTGATGCCGAGCATCTGGATCGTGGGCCAGCCGAGCAGTACCAGCACGGCGACGAGAGCGGGCAGGAGGAGCAGGTACGGCATCATCCGCTCGCCGATCCCGACCCGGCGCCGCGGTTTCTCCGGAGTGACGCGCGCCGATGCCGGCGGGGTCGCCCCCGCCGGCATCGGCACGACTTTCGTGGCGGTCATCCGCCGATGATCTTGTCGAGGGCGGCGTTGGCGTCAGCCGTGGCCTGGTCGATCGACTTCTTCCCGGTGAGGTACGCGGTGAGCATGTCCTTCAGCGGGTTCTGGCCCGCCTCGACTTCACCCCACTTCGGGCTCGTCGGCACCGCGCGGCCGTTCTTCGAAGCCTTGGCCATCACGCCGCCGAGCGGGTCCTTGTCCAGCGCGCTGGTGTCGGTGGAGGTGCCCGGCACGTAGCCGGCGGCGGCCAGCTGGCTCATGTACTTGGTGCTGGTGAGCAGCTTCAGGTAGTCCTTGGCGAGGTCCGCGTGCTTGCTGTTGAGCGGGATCACCAGGTTCGAGCCACCGAGGAACACCGGGGCCGTCTGGCCTGCGGTCTTGCTCGGGATCGGGAACGCGCCGGTCTTGTCGGTGATGCTCGGGTCGGTCTTCGCGGCCGTGGCGACCTCCCCCGGCGTGCCGATGAACATCGCGACCTTGCCGCCGCCGTAGATGCCGGCCTGCTGCGGGGTGGCCTCGTCGTTGTCCTTCGGGGCGGTGGTGCCGGAGGCGTCCACGAGCTGCTTGTAGAACTCGAGGCCCGCCTTGGCGCCGGCGGAGTCGAGGGTGGACTTGAAGCCCTTGCCCTGCGCCTGGGCGACGTCACCGCCGTTGTCCCAGATGAACGAGAGCAGCGTGTACCAGTACTGACCCGGCAGGTAGAGCGGCTGGAAGTCCTTGTCGCTGCCGAACTTCGCCTTCAGCTTGGCGATGTCGTCGAGCCACTCCGCGTTCGAGGTCGGCGGCGCGGTGATGCCGGCTTGGGCGAACATGTCCTTGCGGTAGAGGACCTCGCGGTTGGCGGCGTAGAACGGCACGCCGTAGGTCTTGCCGTTGAACTCGCCCGAGGCCTTGAGCCCGGCCAGCCACTGCGCGCCGTTGAGGCTGTTGACGTCGGCCGACAGGTCGGTGAGTACCTCGTCGGAGGCGAACGCCGGGGTCTGGGTGTTGCCGACCTCGATCACGTCGGGCGGGGTGTCACTCGCGAGCGCGGTGGTCAGCTTCTGCTGGATGCCGTTCCACGGCTGGATCTGGTAGTTCACCTTGACCCCGGCGTGGGCCGCCTCGAACTCCTTGTTGAGGGCACCCGTGAGGCTGTCCGGCGCGGAGCCGTCCATGAGCCAGACCGTGAGCGTGCCACCGTCCGAACCGCCCGAGCCGGACGCGGTGTCACCGCCGCCCGAACCGGCACACCCGGCTGTCGCGAGGGTGAGGGCGGCGGCACCCGCCGCCAGTTTGAGCCAGCGCTTCACTTGTCTGTCCTTTCGGTGTCCGGCCCCCAGGCCGGTCGAGTGACAAATGGTGTAGACCAATGTTGAGCAGAGTGGTCCGGACCACAGCTGGTGTCAAGCCGGTTGCCAAGACGTTGTAAATGCGACGGGGAGTTTGACGCTGCGTGTCCGGGCGGTTACCGGTGCGCGGCGCAAAGGTGCAGGTGGCGCACCGGAAAACCTTTACCGGGCAGGGTTTGTCTCTCCGTGGCGGTTGTTCGTGAAGACCTCGCCGGAGTGCGCGACGCGGACAGAAGCTGTCCGCGAGAGGCGACCGGGGCCGGTCCAGTGGTACGGGCTGGTCCGCCTGGCGGGCGGGCAGCGGGAAATCGGCGAGGCGGGGGGCGACGACGAGAGCGGACCTCGCCCCGCGAGCGTACGGAAGCCCGCGATCGATGTTCGGGCGGGCGAGGCCCGCTGTCCGGGACATCGTGAAAACGCCTGCCGCGCATAGGGGCGGCACACGGAAAGGCCCCGCCCGGCGGAGTGCCGGGCGGGGCCTTGGTGCGCTCCCCGAGCGGGTTGGGGTCGACCGTTAGGCGGTGGACCGAGCGGCGCTGGAAGGTTCAGTGCTGGATCGTGAAGGGGCTGGATCGGTCAGTGCCGGACCGGTCAGTGGTTGACCTTGAACCACGGCTGCGACCAGCCGAGGTAGGTCTGGCCCCACTTGCTCTTGATCTCCGAGATCGTGGTCTGGGTGTAGGTGCCCACGCCGTGGATGTCGTTCGACAGGAACTGGCCGCCGCCGATCGAGATCATGGTGTGGCCCGCGCCGCCGTTGGAGAAGAAGGCGAGGCCGCCGGCCGGCACGTTCTGGTCGCCGGCGTGCTTGTACTGCGCGGGGATCTGGGTCCAGTGCACGTACGCGGTCTCGGAACCGCTGGCGGAGAACCCGTAGTTCTGGGCGTTGATGCGGTCACACCAGCCGTCGTAGGACGCGATGTTGGTGGTGTGCACGCGGGTCTTGGCGTAGGCGACGGCCTGCGCGCAGGTCTTCGCGTCACCGAGCCCGGTGGTGGAGCAGGTGCTCTGCGGCGGCGTCGGGACGCCGGTGCAGTCCGGGGCGATGCGGCCGTCGGAACCGGTGTAGACGTAGGTGTCGGTGATGTAGCCGC